>WVSO01000052.1 GCA_015689745.1 Rhodobacterales bacterium HKCCSP123
TGTCGAGCGGCGCGAGCGCGCCCACCGCAAGGGGCACGGCCGCCCCGGCCGCGAAGGTTCCGGCCGAGACGACGGCAGCCAGCATCGGCTGCGGCGGCGACAGGTCGGTCAGCCCGATCTCGTCGCGCAGATGCGCGCCGAGCGCATCGGCCCGCGTCAGTTCCTCGGCCACCTGCCGCGCCAGTTCGGGCGGAAGGCCGCGGGTTTCGTAGATCGCGGTCAGCTCGTCCAGTTCCCCCTCGGGGTTCAGCTTCAGCTCGCGCTTCTCCTTGGCGATGTCGGCGCGCTCCACGTCCTCCTGGCTGGAGACCGAGACGTATTCGCCGGCCGCCATGCTGAGCGCCCCCGCGACCAGGCCCGCAACGCCCGCCAACAGGATCGTCACGTGATCCGCCGCCCCCGCCGCCACCCCCACGATCAGCGAGGCGGTCGACAGGATCCCGTCATTCGCCCCCATCACCGCCGCGCGCAGCCAGCCCGAGCGGCTGGACAGGTGCGGCTCCAGATGCGCCGAGGGGATGCCGTGGTGGTTGGGCCGCCCCATCAGCCCAGCCCCATCTTGCCGGGGTTGAAGATGTTGAGCGGGTCCACCGCCCGCTTGATCGCGCGCATCATCTCCATCGCCCCCGGTCCCAGTTCGCGCTCCAGATACTTGGCCTTGCCCTGCCCGATCCCGTGCTCCCCGGTGCAGGTGCCGCCCATCGAGATCGCCAGGTCGTTGAGCCAGCCGATGAACTCCTCGGCCTTCGCGATCTCGGCGGGGTTCTCCATGTCGATGAGAAGAAGGGAATGGAAATTCCCGTCGCCCACATGGCCCACGATCGGCGCGATGAAGCCGTCGGCCGCCAGGCGCGCCTGCGCGGCGGCCACGCATTCGGCAAGGCGGCTGACCGGCACGCAGACATCGGTCGAGATACCCTTCGCGCCGGGCCGCAGGGTCAGCGCCGCCCAATAGGCATCGTGCCGCGCCTGCCAGAGCTTCGTGCGATCCTCCTCGCGCGTGGTGAAGGTGAAGCCCGAGCCGCCCATCTCGGCGGCGATCCCGCCGAAGGCGTCGGCCTGTTCGGTCACCGCGGCCTCGGTCCCGTGGAACTCGAGCAACAGAAGCGGCGTCTCGGGGAGGTTCAGCTTCGCATAGGCGTTCACCGCGCGCACCTGCAGCGCGTCCAGAAGCTCGATCCGCGCGACGGGCAGGCCATACTGGATCGTCAGGATCACGGCATTGCAGGCCGCCTCGACCGAGGGGAAGGAACAGGTCGCGGCCGAGATCGCTTCGGGGATGCCCTGCAGGCGGAGCGTCAGCTCGGTGATGATCCCGAGCGTCCCCTCGGAGCCGACCATGAGCCGCGTCAGGTCATAGCCCGCGCTCGTCTTGCGCGCCCGCGCGGCGGTCTGCACCAGCTCGCCCGAGGGCAGCACCGCCTTCAGCGAGAGAACGTTGTCCTTCATCGTCCCGTAGCGCACCGCGTTGGTGCCGGACGCGCTGGTCGCGGCCATGCCCCCGAGCGAGGCATCGGCCCCCGGATCGACCGGGAAGAAGAGGCCCGTGTCGCGCAGATGCGTGTTCAGCGCCTTGCGCGTGACGCCGGGCTGGATGACCGCGTCCATGTCCTCGGGGTGGACCGCGAGGATCGCGTTCATCTCCCTGAAATCGAGCGAAACGCCGCCCGCGGGCGCGTTCACGTGACCCTCGAGCGAGGTGCCGGTGCCGAAGGGGATGACCGGCACGCGATGGGCGGCGCAGATGCGGACGATCTCCTGCACCTCCTCGGTCGAGGTCGGGCAGATCACCGCGTCGGGCGCCTGGTTGGCCAGCCAAGTCGTCGTGTGGGCGTGCTGCTGGCGCAGGGCAAGACCGGTCTCGAGCCGCGGGCCGAAGCGCTGGCGCAGCACGCCGAGCGCGGTGGCGATGCCCTCGTCGTTGCGCGGCATGTGATGGATGGTCATGGCGGTCCCTTCACCCGTCTGCGCGCAGACCATAGTCGCCGTTCCGGGCCGGCGACAAGGCTGCGGGGTCGGGATTCCTGTACTCGCGGCGTCTGCGCGCACCCCCTAGGCTGGGGGCACTTTTCAGCAACCCGCCTTGGGCCTTCGCCCCGTTTCCTTTCAAGACCTTTCAGACCGTGGCGCGGCCCACAGGCACCCATTTCCGGAGCCATTCACCATGACACGCATTCACCACGGCCTTGGCCGTCTCGACCGGTTCACCAAGGCCTGCCTCGATGGCGAGGCGACCAACAACGCGCAGGCCAAGGCGCTTCTGCCGCAGGTCTTCGGGCGGCTGGCCCCCGCCAACGCCCTGCAATGGAGCCAGCCGAACGAGGTTCTTGTCTCGATCTTCGACGCGCTCGTCGCCACCATGCTGCGCACCGACATCGTCGAAGGGCCCGCCGACGCGGGCATGACCTTCTTCGGGCAGTTCGTCGACCATGACGTGACCTTCGACGTCAGTTCCGCGATCGGGCGCGTGGCCGACCCGCGCAGCATCCGCAACGTGCGCACGCCGAACCTCGACCTCGATTGCGTCTATGGAGACGGTCCCGAGGCAAGCCCGCATCTCTACACCACATGGACCGATGCCGCGGGCCACGAGCACGAGGGCTTCATGATCTTCGGCCGCGCGGACAGCCGCAACGACCTGCCGCGCAGCTGCAAGGGCACGGCGCTGATCGGCGACCCGAGGAATGACGAGAACATCTTCATCAGCCAGGTGCAGGGCCTGTTCATCTGCCTGCACAACATCCTTCTGAACGAGGTCATCAGCGGCACCCCCCTGGGCCAGACCGTCAAGGCGCGCGCGATGGAGGGCACCTCGGACGATGTCTGGACCGCACAGGTCCTGCCGCCGATGAGCGATTTCGAGATCGTCCGCCGCTTCATCCGCCTGCATTACCAGTGGATCGTGATGACCGATTTCCTGCCGCAGATGGTCAACCCCGCCGTCATCGAGGCCTGCCGCACGACCGACCCCTTCGGTCCCGCGGCGGCGCTGATGCCGGTCGAGTTCTCGGGCGCGGTCTATCGCTTCGGCCATGCCACGGCGCAGGATGCCTACCGGCTGAGGCCGGGCGGGCCGATGCAGCGCCTGTTCGACAAGCGCGGCGGCGAGCCGCGCGACCCGGGCCATGACATCGCCATGTCCGAATTCTTCGGCCCCGCGGCGCAAAAGGCGCGCCCGGTGGGCGTGACGGTGGCGGCCTCTCTCTTCGAGCTGCCCTTCGTGCGCCACGGCTTCACCATGCCGGACGGAACCGACGTGACCCTTCCGCAGGCGCGGAAACTGCCCTTGCGCAACATCCTGCGCGACCGCTTCGCGCTGCACATCGCCAATGGCCAGCGCCTTGCGGGGCTTCTGGGCCATGACCCCGTGCCGGTGCCGCAGACGCTGGCCGACGAGGGCATCACCAAGACGCCGCTCTGGTTCTACGCCCTGCAGGAGGCCGAGGCGGCGGGCGGCAAGCTCGACAAGGTGGGCGGCACCGTCGTGGCCTCGGTGCTCTGGCGGCTCCTGCGCTGTGACGAGAGCAGTTATGTCCATATCGAGGGCTTCCAGCCCCTGCCGGATTTCGCCACGCTCGCCAATCTAGCCAGCTTCGTCGAAACCCACCGCGACGCGATCCCGCAGCGCGACCACCTGCTTTGCGGCTGAGGCCGCCCTGCCCTGCCGCGGCCTGCGACGCCGTGGCAGGGTCGCCCTCTTGTCAAGGCGGCGGGCATGGCGTCACATGGCCGCCGCTCGAAGCGGGAGGAGAGACATGACGCGACCCACGCCCCTGTGGCTGCTTGTGGTTCTGCAGGGGGGCATCTCGGCCGCCTCGCTGGTCGTCGAGATCGTGGCGGGGCGCATGCTTGCGCCGCATGTGGGCATGTCGGTTTACACCTGGACCGCGGTGATCGCCGTGGTTCTGGCGGGCTTCTCCGCCGGGCATTGGTGGGGCGGGCGGCTCGCCGCGATGCCGCCGAACCGCGCGCTGGCCTGGACCGGCGGCGCGATTCTGGCGGCGGCCGCCACCACGGCGGGGGCTGTGCTGATCCTGCCCATGGTCGCGGGGCCGGTGCTGGCCGTCATCACGAGCCCCGTCTGGGGCATCACCGCGCTGACCATGGTGGTGTTCTTCCTGCCCTCCTTCTTCGCGGGCGTGCCCGCGCCGGTGCTGGCGCAGATCGCCATCACCGCGCATGCCGACCGCTCCGGCCCGGCGCTGGGGGCGATGTTCGCCTCGGGCGCGGTGGGGGCCATCGCGGGGGTGCTCTTGGCGGGCTTCGTCTTCATCGCCTGGCTCGGCTCGGCGCTGACCTTGGTGCTGGTGACCTTCGTCTACATCTTCTCGGGGCTTCTGTTCTACTGGCTCGGCCGCTCGCGCGGCTTCGCGCTGGCGCTTCTGGCGGGGGCCGCGGCGGCGGGCATGGCGGGGCTGGCCATGGCCGCACCCGCGCAATGCCAGCGCGAGACGCATTACTTCTGCCTGCGGGTCGAGGACCTGTCGGCCGATCCCTCCAGCCCGGTTCACCTGATGGTCATCGACCACCTCGCCCATGGCATCAGCGCGCGGGACGCGCCGCAGGTGCAGTTCACCGTGCATGGCGCGATGCTCGATACGCTGACGCGCCTGCGCGCGCCCCGCGAGGCGTTCAGCACCTACGTGATCGGCGGCGGCTCCTTTTCGGTTCCGCGCAGCCTGCTGGCGCAAGGCGCAGGCCCGATGACCGTGGCCGAGATCGACCCCGAGGTGACGCGGCTGGCCGCCGAGGAATTCTGGTTCGACCCCGAGGCCGCCGAGATCTGGCACGAGGACGCGCGCCGCGCGATGCTGGTCCGCCCCGACGTGCGCTTCGACGTGATCATCGGCGACGCCTTCACGGACGTCGTGGTGCCCGTCCACCTGATCACGCGGGAATTCTACGAGCTGGTCGCCGCGCGCCTGACGCCCGAGGGCAGCTTCCTGATGACGGTGATCGACTACGAGGACCGGCTGGGCGCGCTCGGCTCCATCGTGCTGACCCTGCGCGAGGTCTTCCCGGTGGTCGAGGTCTGGACGCAGGCCGCCCAGCCCGCGCCCGGCGCGCGCATGGTATTCGCCGTGGTGGCGGGGAACGCGCCCACGCCGGTGGACCAGTTCACCGCCCCCGCGCCCGACCTGATGACCTTCGGCGCGCTCGGCGACGGCTTCGTGCAGGCGCTGGCGCAGGAGCGCGGGATGATCCTGACGGATGATTACGCGCCCATCGACCGGCTGATGGGGCGGCCCGACTGAGGCTTACGCGAAGAGCTCGTGGCACAGCTCCAGCGCCTCGACCAGCGCGTCGATTTCGGCCTCGGTGTTGTACATCCCCATGCTCGCCCGGCAGGTCGCCGTGACGCCCATGTGCTCCATCAACGGCTGTGCGCAATGATGTCCCGCGCGCACCGCGACGCCCTTCTTGTCGAGCACGGTCGAGATGTCATGGGCATGGGCCGCCCCCTCGAGCGTGAAGGAGAAGATCGCGCCCTTGGACGCCGATTTTCCCTGCACGTTCAGCCAGTTAAGCCCGTCGAGCCGCGCCCGCGCATACTCGGTCAGGCGGCGTTCATGGGCGGCGATATTCTCCATCCCCACGCCCATCATGTACTCCAGCGCCGCGCCAAGGCCGATCTGCTGGACGATGCCGGGCGTGCCCGCCTCGAACTTCATCGGCGGGTCGTTCCATGTGACCGTATCGCGGTGCACCTCGCGGATCATGTCGCCGCCGCCCATGAAGGGACGCATCTCGGCCATGCGCGCGGCCTTGATGTGCATCGCGCCCGAGCCCGAGGGGCCGTAGAGCTTGTGGCCCGTGATCGCGTAGAAATCCGCGCCGAGCGCGTCGAGGTCCAAGGGCATGTGGACGGCGGCCTGCGAGCCGTCGACCAGCACCGGAACGCCCTTCGCATGGGCCGCGTCGATCACCGGCTTCACGTCGAAGACCGTGCCCAGAACGTTCGACATGTGGCTCATCGCCACCAGCTTCGTCCGTGGGCCGATCGCGTCGATCATGGCCTGCGGATCGAGGTCGCCGTTCGCGTCCACATCGACCCATTTCAGCACCACCCCCTGCCGCTCGCGCAGGAAATGCCAGGGCACGATGTTGGCGTGATGCTCGGCCACGGTCAGGACGATCTCGTCCCCCGCCTCCATCCGCGGCATGGCCCAGCCATAGGCGACGAGGTTGATCCCCTCCGTCGTGCCGGAGGTGAAGACGATCTCGTGCTCGTCCTTCACGCCCAGGAAGCGCGCGATGATGCCGCGCACGCCCTCGTAATTCTCGGTGGCGAGGTTCGACAGGTAGTGCAGCCCGCGATGGACATTGGCGTATTCCATCGAATAGGCGCGCGTGATCGTGTCGATCACCACCTGCGGCTTCTGCGCCGAGGCACCGTTGTCGAGATAGACCAGCGGCTTGCCGTTCACCTCGCGCGCAAGGATCGGGAAATCGGCACGGATCTTGTCGATGTCATAGGTCATTCAGACGGACGGTCCTTCGAAGGTGATGCCGAGCAGGGTCAGGACCAGGCTCAGCACGAAGAGGATGGTGAAGCCCGACAGGATGGTCATGACGAACACCATCCCGAGCGAGGTGAACCCGTGCAGCGTGGCGATGAAGTTCACGAGGAGCCAGAAGAACAGGCCCACGGCCAGGAGCGTGATGATCGCGGCCATCGGCGGAACGATGATGACGGCGACGAGTTGCAGCACCTGCACGCAGATGAAGATGAACTGCAGCCAGACGACAAGCGCCAGCGCCTCCTCGAAGCGGCCCGTGCCGCCGAACATGCGCCCGACATGGGTGACCGCATGGGCCATCAGGAACAGGAAGGCGCCCTGCACCAGCCCCATGACGACGGGCGATGCGCCGAGCGGCCCGGTCAGCGCGCCATCGTCGGGCAATCCGGCGACGAGGTAGAGGATGTCGCCGAGCAGCATCGAGAGCACCACCACCAGCGCGAAGGCCAGCCAGAGCACCTGTCGCGGCAGGCCGAGGGCCAGCACCGTCTCGGCCCCTTCACGCGGGTTCGAGACTGTGTCGCGCGCCATGCGCAGCAGGTTTCCCATGTTGAGAAGCTGGCTCATTCCGCCGTCCGTGCCTCCGGCTCGCGTTCCGCCTCGCGCAAGGAGATGCCCCAGAACAGGAGAAAGACAACCGCCCAGAGGATGCCGGTGCCCTGGGCGGCCGGCCCCGGACCCACGAAGCCCGACACCATTCCGTACAGCAGCCACGCCGGTGTCGCCGCCAGTATCGCCCAGAACAGCGCAAGCCGCGCCGCGTAAAAGGAACCGCGCCCCCCGACCATGCGGGCGACCAGGTGACTGAGGCCCCCGATCGCGTAGAAGGCGATGGGCCATATCATCAGCCATGCGAAGAAGGTGATCGCCAGGCGGGCCTGCAGTGGGGCGCCCTGGTCGGGCGCAAGCGCCACCTCGCGCGAGATGATGGGCCACTGGCCGACGAACATCAGCCCGCAGCCCAGCATCAGCACGATGAGCGCACGATCCTCGCGCCGGCCCATCGCCAGGAGCTTGCGCATCACCTGCCGGGGGCGCCGCCAGGTCGCCACGATATCCGAGGAAACCGCCACGTCAGCCCTTTCTGCGCCGCTCCAGCCACTGTTGCAGGCGCAGCCGGATGTCATCGGCCAGCCGAGCGTCCTCGATCTCCTGGATCGCCTCGTCGAGGAAGGCCAGGACCAGCAGGTCGGTGGCGATCTCCGTCGGCACGCCGCGCGAGCGCAGGTAGAACAGCGCGGTCTCGTCGATCGCGCCGGTGGTCGAGCCGTGCGAACAGCTCACGTCATCGGCGTAGATCTCCAGCTCGGGCTTGGCCTGGAAGGACGAATCCTCGTCCAGAAGCAGCGACTGGCTGATCTGGTAGCCGTCCGTCTTCTGCGCGTCGGGCTTCACCAGGATCTTGCCCTGGAAGACGCCCTCGGCCCCGTTGCGCAGCACCTTCTTGAAGACCTGCCGGCTTTCGCAATTCACCGCGTCATGGGTGATGAAGACCGTGTCGTCATGGTGGAAATCGCCGGTCTTCCCGTCGCCCATGGCGGCCCCCGCGACATGGGCCACGGCGTCGTCGCCGGTCAGCTCGATCACGTGTTCGTTGCGGGTCATGACGCCGTTTACGGTGAGGGTGAAGGACTTGTAGGTGCTCTCCTCCCCCAGCCGCGCGAACATGTGCGTGGCCGCGCGGCGCTCGTGGTCGCGGCCCTGTGCGCGGACATGGTGGAAGCCCGCGCGGTCGGCCACGCTGATCTCCATGCACTTGTTGAAACGCGCGGCAGCAGGCCCGTTCTCGAGGATGGTCAGGTCCGCCCCCTCCTCGACCCGAACGAGGTGGTGCAGGATCGCGTCCGAGGTCTCGGCGCGGTGCAAGTAGACGAGGCTGATGGGCTTCTCCACGCGGCCCGTCGCGCGGATCACGACGCCATCGGTGGCGAAGGCGGTGTTGAGCGCGGCGAGCGGGCGCGCCACGGGCGTCTGCCCGGCGGTCTCGAGCACACCGAACAGGTCGCGCGCCCAATGGATGTCCTTGGCCATCGCGTCGGACAGGCGCTCGATCTCGACGCCCTCGAGGCTCAGGTCATCCGACGCATCGGCATCGAAGACGCCATCGACGAAGACGATCTTCAGGCGGTCGATCCCGTCATAGAGCGGCACCTCGTCGCCCGCGTGGAAGACGGCGGCGCGGGGCGCATCGACCTGCGTCAGGCTGGCGGGGTTGGTGTATTTCCAGTACTCGTCCCGCCGCGTGGGCAGCCCCATCGCGCGCAGCCGCGAGAGCGCCGCGCCGCGCGCCTCCGCAGCCCAGCCCGCGCCGCCCGGCATGTCCAGCGCGGCGATGCGGGTTTCGGTCAGGTCCTGTTTCGCTTGAGCCACCGCCATCACGCCACCTCGTTCAGGATGTCGGCATAGCCGTTCTGTTCCACTTCCAGCGCCAGTTCCGGGCCGCCCGTCTTCACGATGCGCCCGTCGGCCATGATGTGAACCACGTCGGGTTTGATGTGATCGAGAAGCCGCTGGTAATGGGTGATGACAAGGAACCCGCGCCCCTCGTCGCGCAGCGCGTTCACGCCGTCGGACACCAGTTTCATCGCGTCCACGTCGAGGCCGCTGTCGGTCTCGTCGAGGATGCACATCTTGGGTTCCAGCATCGCCATCTGGAGGATCTCGTTGCGCTTCTTCTCGCCGCCCGAGAAGCCCACGTTGACCGGGCGCTTCAGCATGTCGGCGTCGATCTTCAGATCCTTGGCCTTGGCCCGGATCAGCTTGAGGAAATCGCCCGCGCTGATCTCTTCCTCGCCGCGCGCCTTGCGCTGCGCGTTCAGGGCGGTCCGCAGGAAGGTCATGTTGCCCACGCCGGGGATCTCGACCGGGTACTGGAACGCGAGGAACAAGCCCGCCGCCGCGCGTTCTTCGGGCTCCATGTCCAGCAGGTCCTCGCCCTCGAGCGTGGCGGATCCTTCCGTCACCTCGTAGCCGTCGCGGCCCGACAGCACGTAGGAGAGCGTCGACTTGCCCGAGCCGTTCGGACCCATGATCGCATGGACCTTGCCGGCCTCGACCTCCAGGTCGACTCCCTTGAGGATCTGCTTGTCCTCTTCCTCGAGTTTCACGTGCAGGTTCTTGATGCTCAGCATGATCTTTCCCTCTCTGGTCTCGTGTAGGGTGGCTCAGGCCACCGTCATGGCTGTGTCGGCCTTCAACTCGGCCGGGAAGTGTGTCAGGAGCGCCGCGCGCGATTGCGCGATCCCGTCGGCGTAGGGCAAGGGCCCGGTCGCCGCCTGCGCGGCGAGGCGCGGCACCTCGGCGATCTCGCAGGGTGCCAGTAGATGCCGCCCGATCGAGGCGGCGTAATCGTGGTATTTCATCCGCCCCTGCTCGCCCGGGTCCATCCAGGTGTTCGCGACGCCATAGGCATCGGCGACGATCAGCCCGTGCAGGCTGGCCGAGAAGACATGGGCCGAGGCCGCGATCTCGGCGCAGACCTCTTCCGGCGTGCCGCGCGGGTCGACCAGCTTCAGGCGCGGGTCGCGGGCGACCATGGCGGGGATGGCCGGGTCCTCCATCTGGCTGTGATGGGGGATCACCGCCACCTGGTCGCGGCGCCCGGGCACAGCGCCAAGCGCCTCGGGCGCGAACAGGCCGGGGTCGCCGAACTCGCGCATCGGAACACGGCAGATCGCGGCGCCCACCGGGCCGCGCAGGATGCGGATGTCGAGATGCGCGACGAACTCGCGACGGAAGATCGGGTTCAACAATCCCGTCCCCCAGAGGATCGGCCGCGCCGCATGGGCCGGCGGATCGGCGAAGAACCTGGCCAGAACATGCATCAGCGAGCCGATGGCGAAAAGCTGCGCCTGTTTCGGGCGCACGGTCACCACGTCACGGCCCGAGATCCAGGCCACGACCCGCTGGCTGAGCGTGTCGCCGAAATTCGGCGCCGGCCAATGGTAGAGCCGGATGGGATCCTGCACCGCCGTCATTCCGCGACCCCCTCGAGGGCGGCATCGCCAGGCTGCGGAATCGAGGCGGGCAGACGGTCGATATAGGCGTGGATGCCGTCCAGCCCGAGCACGCCGCGCCGCGCCAGTTCCGCCATCGCCGTGACCGCGAGGTCCTGCGTCAGCAGGACGGCATCGGCGAGAATGGCGAGATGCTTGAGCTCCTCGTCCGACAGCTGCGCAAGATCGGTCAGCCCCCGCACCAGCACCGCGTCCCCGTCGCTGAGCTGCGACCGGTAGCGGCTGCGCTTGAGCCGCCGGGTCAGGGCGTTGCGGAAGCCGACGGTCTTGAAGAACAGGAACTTGTGCAGATGGAAGCCATGCACCGCCAGCGCGGCCAGTTGATCGTGCAACAAGGGCTGGTCGCGGTAGATGGGAAGGGCGGCCACCTCGGTGATGACGGCCAGCGCCCGCGACAGCTTGTCGGGCCCGTTGCGGAACACAAGGCACTCGCCGCCCTGCACGTCGATCTTCAGCAGATCGAAGGGCGGCAGATCCGCGATGTCGTCCAGCCGCATCGTGGGCAGCGACACCCGCTCGACCACGTCGATCCGGCGCCCGTACTGGCCGATGCGGTCGGCGAAGGCCCGGTCGGGCTCCAGAAGCGAGGTGAAGCCGCTGTCCGAGCAGACATGCAGCGTGGCCGGAGACCCGTCGCCGACTGCCCCGTTGATGTAATGCTCATGCGGACCCCTGGCGGCGACAAGCCGCTCGAAGGCCTCGCGCTGCGGCTCGAAGCCCCAGACATCGCAGCCGCCGATCGACAGGAGGCCCGCATAGGGCGTCTCGTCCAGCGGGTTCGCCCCGATATCGACGACGCGCGTCAGCCGGTCGGGCTGCAGCAGCCCGATCAGCGCGCGCGCACGGTCGGCATCGAAGGGGGCGGTCATGGGCGATTACTCCAGCGTCACGGCCGTGCCCGAGGCCGAGACCATGAGCATGTTGTTGATGACCTCGTAATCGAGATCGACCCCGACGACCGCGTTGCCGCCCGCCTGCCGCGCGCGCTCCTCCATCTCCTGCAGGGCGACGGTGCGGGCGCGGCCCAGTTCTTCCTCGTAGGCACCCGAGCGTCCGCCGATGATGTCGGTGATCCCCGCGAAGAGATCGCGGAAGATGTTCGCGCCGAGGATCGCCTCGCCCACGACGATACCGTGATAGGCGGTGATCCGGCGGCCCTCTACGCTGGGAGTGGTGGTGGTGATCATCGGTCCTTACCTTGTCCTGCCGGGACGAACGCCCCCACGGCCGCGGCCGCGCGGGATCGCCGCTCAGCCCCGCATGATGAACTTGGCCGAGACATGGCTCAGGACGGTGGCGGCGACGGCCGCGAAGGCCGCCATGCCCGGACCGCCCGGGTGCCAGATCGGATAGGTGAGCGACATCATCACCACGACGCCGATCGCCAGGAGCAGCGCGTAACGCGAGCGGGGCTCTGCCGCGGTCAACCAGAACTTGAGGTTCATCAGCCGACACTCCCCTCGAGGCTGATCGCGACCAGCTGCTGCGCTTCCATCGCGAATTCCATCGGCAGGGCCTGCAGAACCTCGCGGGCGAAGCCGTTCACGATCAGCGCGACGGCCTCTTCCTCGTCCATGCCCCGCTGGCGGCAATAGAACATCTGTTCGTCATCGACCTTCGAGGTCGTCGCCTCGTGCTCGACGCGGGACGAGTTGTTCTTGACCTCGATGTAGGGAACCGTGTGCGCGCCGCACTTGTCCCCGATCAGCAGGCTGTCGCATTGCGTGTAGTTGCGGCTTTCCTTGGCCTTCGGGTGCATGGAGACAAGACCGCGATAGGTGTTCTGCGCCCGCCCCGCGCTGATCCCCTTGGACACGATCCGCGATTTCGTCCGCTTGCCCAGGTGCACCATCTTGGTGCCGGTGTCGGCCTGCTGGGCGTTGTTGGCGATGGCGATCGAGTAGAACTCGCCCTGGCTGTCGTCGCCGCGCAGGATGCAGGAGGGGTATTTCCACGTGATCGCGGACCCGGTCTCGACCTGGGTCCACATCACCTTGGACCGGTCGCCGCGGCAATCGGCGCGCTTGGTGACGAAGTTGTAGATCCCGCCCTTGCCGTTTTCGTCGCCCGGGTACCAGTTCTGCACGGTCGAATACTTGATCTCGGCATCATCCAGCGCGACCAGTTCCACCACCGCGGCATGCAGTTGGTGGGTGTCGCGCATCGGCGCGGTGCAGCCCTCGAGGTAGGAGACGTAAGAGCCCTTGTCGGCGATGATCAGCGTGCGCTCGAACTGGCCGGTGTTCTCGGCGTTGATGCGGAAATAGGTCGACAGCTCCATCGGGCAGCGGACGCCCGGCGGCACGTAGACGAAGGAGCCGTCCGAGAAGACGGCGCTGTTCAGCGTGGCGAAGAAATTGTCGGTGATCGGCACGACCGAGCCGAGGTACTTCTTCACGAGGTCGGGATGCTTCTGGATCGCTTCCGAGATCGAGCAGAAGATCACGCCCGCCTTCTCCAGCTCCTTCTGGAAGGTGGTGCCGACGCTGACGCTGTCGAAGACGGCATCGACGGCCACCTTGCGGCCTTCGGCCGGCATGTCCTCGGCCCCCTCGACACCGGCAAGGATCATCTGCTCCTTCAGCGGGATGCCCAGCTTCTCGTAGGTGCGCAAAAGCTCGGGGTCGACCTCGTCCAGCGACTTGGGCTTCTCGCTCATGCTCTTGGGGCGCGCGTAGTAATACTGCTCCTGGTAGGCGATGGGCGGATAGTTCACCATCGCCCAGTCGGGCTCGTCCATCTGCTTCCAGCGCTTGAACGCCTGCAGCCGCCAGTCGGTCATCCACCCGGGCTCGTTGTTCTTCTCCGAGATCAGGCGGACGATATCCTCGTTCACGCCCTTGGGGGCGTAATCCATCTCGATCTCGGTTTCCCAGCCGTACTTGTACTTGCCGCCCATCGCCTGGACGGTTTCCACGGTTTCACGGTCGACGCCGTCCTTCACCTGCGCGGTCGAGATCTCGCTGTCGAGGGCTGCCATGTCTGTCCTCCTGTTCCCGGCCCGAGCCGGTTGCGTCCTGTTCGCGGGCAAGGCCCGTATCCTGTTTCCTCAGCGCCCGCGCGCCGCCCAGCGGTCCCGCGCGGAAAGCCAGGCCTCGGCGAATGCCATCACCTCGGCCTCGGTCGTCTCCGGCCCGAGCGAGACCCGCAGCGCCGATGACGCCTCGGCCTCACCGAAGCCCATCGCGCGCAGGACGCCGCTCGCCTTCACCTTGCCCGAGGAACAGGCCGACCCCGCCGAAACGGCGAAGCCCGCAAGGTCCATCTGCATCACCTGCGTCTCGCCCTTCCACCCGGGCGTGACCATCAGGCTGGTGTTCGGCAGCCGGGCATTTCCTTTCCCGACAAAAATAGTCCCGTTCGCGCGGGGTTCCAGAGTCTTTTCTAGAATATTTCTAAGTTTGTCCACCCGATCCCAGGCGCCCGCCGCGAGATCCCGGCTCGCCGCGCGGGCCGCCGCGGCGAAACCGGCGATGCCGATCAGGTTCTCGGTGCCCGACCGGCGCCCCATCTCCTGCCCGCCGCCCCGGATGCGCGCCGAAACGTCAAGGCCGCGACGCAAGACCAGCGCCCCGATTCCCTTGGGCCCCCCGATCTTGTGCGCCGAGACGAAGGCCATCCCGACGCCCGACCAGTCGAAGGCCACGGGGATCTTGCCGAAGCCCTGCGTCCAGTCGCTGACGGCCAGCCCCTCGGGCAGCTCCTGCAGGATGCCGGTCTCTGAATTCGCCAGCTGCAGCGTGCTCGCCCCCGGGTCGCGCACGCTCACGCGGCCCGCAGCGTCGACGGGCAGGTCTTCCGTCACCCAGGCGCGCACCGCGTCATGCTCGATCGCCGCGCCATGCAGCCCCCGCCCCGCCAGCGCAAGCGCCGCCGCTTCCGTGCTGCCCGAGACGAAGACGATATCGGCTCCGTGCGCCCCCAGCGCCTCGGCCAGGTCGGCCCGCGCCCGCTCCATCACCCCCTTGGCCGCCCGCCCCTCGGCATGGACCGACGAGGGGTTGCCCACCAGCTCCATCGCCTCCAGCATCGCGGCCTTCGCCTCGGCCCGCAAAGGCGCCGTCGCGTTGTGATCGAGATAGACCCGCGCCATCGCGCCCTGCCTTCATCTTTCCAAAAATACGCAAATCCCGCCCGCGCCACCCGCGCGACGGGGATGGGTCAGCCTTCGTCCACAACCTCGAACAGCGTCGGAACCGCCGGGCAGGGTGTCAGGTCGTTCTGCACCACGTCCGACAGCCGCGTCTGGTGCAGGAAGACATAGACATGCGCCGAGAGGCTTTCCCACAACCGGTTGGTCATGGACTGCGCCCGGCTGCCCGAGACCCCGCCCGAGGCCCCCGCGCCGGTGTGCAGTGCGCTCACCGTCTCGTCCACGGCGGCGAAGATCTCGACCACCCGGATTTCCGCGGCGGGCCGCGCCAGCCGGTAGCCGCCGCCGGGTCCGCGCACCGAGGCGACGAGCCCCGCCCGGCGCAGCTTCACGAAGAGCTGTTCGAGATAGGGCAGCGAGATGTCCTGCCGCCGCGACAGCTCCGAGAGCGGCACCTGCGCGCCATCCTTCTGGAGGGCGAGGTCGGCCATCGCCACCATCGCGTAGCGCCCCTTGGTGCTGAGCTTCATCGCGCCCCTACCCCCTGCAATGATTGACCTTTGCGGTCCGCACGCTTAACTGCGAAGCGATCCGGTCGGGGCATGCCCGTACCGGCAAGAAGTTGGAACGGTTCTAGGGAGCGCCCGCCACCCCGTCAAGCGCGCGCACCCCGGACCACCCTGAAGGAGAGATGGATTGCCCGAGGTGATTTTCCCCGGCCCCGAGGGCCGGCTCGAAGGCCGCTACCACCCGCAAAAGGCCAAGGACGCGCCGATCGCCATCATCCTGCATCCGCACCCGCAATTCGGCGGCACGATGAACAACCGCGTCGTCTACAACCTGCATTACGCCTTCCACAACATCGGCTTCACGGTGCTGCGCTTCAACTTCCGCGGCGTCGGACGCAGCCAGGGCGAATACGACCAGGGCATCGGCGAGCTGTCGGATGCCGCCTCGGCGCTCGACTACCTGCAGTCGATGAACCCCAATTCCAAGCATTGCTGGGTTGCGGGCTTCTCCTTCGGCGCGTGGATCGGCATGCAGCTCCTGATGCGGCGGCCCGAGATCACCGGCTTCATCAGCGTCTCGCCGCCCGCCAACATGTATGACTTCAGCTTCCTCGCGCCCTGCCCCGCCTCGGGGCTGATCATCAACGGCGCCTCGGACCGCGTGGCCAAGCCGCAGGACACGCGCATCCTGGTGGACAAGCTGCACGAGCAGAAGGGCATCACCATCACCCACGAGGAAGTGGAGGGCGCCGGCCATTTCTTCGAGCCGCCGCACATGGACCCGATGATCGACAGCGTGAAGACCTACGTCAAGCGGCGCCTGACCGAGAACACGCGGTGAGCCGCCCATGAGCCTCGCGCAGCAACTCGCCGAGCAATTGGCGAAGGACACGGTCGCCGCCGCCGAGAAACTCGGGGACGAGAACCTCCCCGAGGAGATCGCCCGCTCGGTCGGCGCGTCCTCTCCCACGACCGAGGAATTCTTCCGCACCGCCGTGCGGACGCTCCTGGCCGAGAAGCGCGCGCGAAAGGTGCTGGAGGGCAAGATCGCGGCGGCCCGCCGCACGTCTGCATCGGCTCCGCCCTCCGGGCAGGCCGAGGGCTGAGCACCGCGTCAACGGGTCACGGTATACAATAGCATACCGGCTTCCCCGGTGCGGCCCGATCGGCTAGACGGCCCCTGTCGCAACCCGCCAGGACCGGAGGCCACGCCCATGACCAGGATCAAGGTCGAGAACCCCATCGTCGAGATGGACGGTGACGAGATGACCCGCATCATGTGGGAGTTCATCAAGCAGAAGCTGATCCTGCCCTATCTCGACGTCGATCTGCTCTACTACGATCTCGGGATCGAGGAACGCGATCGCACCGAGGACCAGGTCACCATCGACGCCGCCGAGAAGACGAAAGAGGTCGGCGTCGCCGTCAAATGCGCGACGATCACCCCCGACGAGGCCCGCGTCGAGGAATTCGGCCTCAAGAAGATGTGGCGCAGCCCCAACGGCACGATCCGCAACATCCTGGGCGGGGTGGTGTTCCGCGCGCCCATCATCTGCCGCAACGTGCCGCGCCTTGTGCCGGGCTGGACGAAGCCCATCGTGATCGGCCGCCACGCCTTCGGCGACCAGTACCGCGCGACGGACATGAAATTCCCCGGCCCCGGCAAGCTCAGCATGAAATTCGTGGGCGAGGACGGCACCGTGATCGAGCGCGAGGTCTATGACGCGCCCGCCTCGGGCGTCTTCATGGGGATGTACAACCTCGACGACAGCATCCGCGATTTCGCCCGCGCCTCGATGAACTACGCGCTCGGGCTGAATTGGCCGCTGTATCTTTCGACCAAGAACACGATCCTCAAGCAATACGACGGCCAGTTCCTCCAGATCTTCGCCGAGGTCTACGAGGCGGAATTCGCTGACCGTTTCAAGGCGGCGGGCATCTGGTACGAACACCGGCTGATCGACGACATGGTCGCCTGCGCGATGAAGTGGAACGGCGGCTTCGTCTGGGCCTGCAAGAACTACGACGGCGACGTGCAGTCGGACACGGTCGCGCAGGGCTTCGGCTCGCTCGGGCTGATGACCAGCCAGCTGATGACCCCCGACGGCAAGATCGTCGAGGCCGAGGCGGCCCATGGCACCGTCACCCGCCATTACCGCCAGCACCAGAAGGGCGAGGCGACCTCGACCAACTCGGTCGCCTCGATCTACGCCTGGACGGGCGGGTTGAAGCACCGCGCGAAACTCGACGGGAACGAGGCGCTGAAGCATTTCGCCGAGACGCTGGAACGCGTGGTGGTCGAAACCGTCGAGGCGGGTTTCATGACCAAGGACCTGGCGCTCCTGGTCGGGCCCGAGCAGAAATGGCTGACGACGATGGGCTTTCTCGAGAAGATCGACGAGCGGCTGAACAAGGCGCTCGCCGGCTGACCCTCAGTCCAGCGCCTCGACCAGCACGAGGTCGCGCTCGGAGGCGCCCTTCGCATGGCTCAGCGCCTCCTGGTAGGTGGCGCTTTCGTAACAGGCGTTGGCGGCCTCGAGGCTGGGGAAGCGCGCCACCACGTTGCGCGGATGGGCGCGCCCCTCCTTCTGGATGGCCTGCCCGCCGCGGGCCAGGAACTCGCCGCCATGCTCGGCGATGGCCTTGGTCGCAAGGGCCGCGTATTTCGCGTAGGCCTCGTTGTCCGAGACCGTGACGTGGGCGATCCAGAATGCTCCGGGCATGGCTTATGCTCCCTTCAGGACATCTTGCGCGGCCGCGATGGCCGCCTCGGCATTGGCGGCATCCTTGCCGCCTCCTTGCGCGAAATCGGGGCGGCCGCCGCCGCCCTTGCCGCCCAGTTGCTCGACCGCCGCGCGCACGAGATCGACCGCCGAGAGCCGGCCCGTCAGATCCTCGGTCACGCCCGCGGCCACGGCCGCCTTTTCGCCCGTGTCGGCGATCAGCAGCACCGCGCCCGAGCCGATGCGTGCCTTGTGCTCGTCGATCAGCCCGGCAAGGTCCTTGCCCGTGACGCCGGTCAGCGCCTGCCCGTGGAAGGCGATGCCGTTGATGGTTTGCGCCTCGGGCGCGGCCTGGCCCGCACCGCCCGCCATGGCGAGCTGTCGGCGCAGCTGCGCCACCTCGTTTTCCAGCTTCTTGCGCTCGTCCTTGAGACTGCGCACCCGTTCGAGCAATTCGCCGGGCGTCGCGTTCATCTCGGCGCTCAGCGCCGCGACGCGGGTGTCCTGCTCGCTGAGGTAGTCGAAGGCCGCGGGCCCGGTCAGCGCCTCGATCCGGCGCACCCCCGCGCTGGAGGCGGACTCGCCAAGCGCCACGAAGACCCCGATATCGCCGGTCTGGCGCACATGCGTGCCGCCGCAGAGCTCGATCGAGTAGGTCTTGCCATCCGTGCCCTTGCCCGAGCCCTTCAGCGTGCCCATCGAGACCACGCGCACCTCGTCGCCGTATTTCTCGCCGAAAAGCGCCTGCGCGCCGAGGGCGCGGGCGTCGTCGGGCGTCATGATCCGCGTCTCGACCGGCGCGTTCTGGCGGATGAACTCGTTCACCTCGCGCTCGACGCGTCCCAGCTCCTCGGCCGACAGCGCCTTGGCATGGCTGAAATCGAAACGCAGCCGGTCGGGCGCGTTGAGCGAGCCGCGCTGCGCGACATGATCGCCAAGCGCGCGGCGCAGCGCCTCGTGCAGGAGGTGCGTGGCCGAGTGGTTCGCCCGGATCGTCGTGCGGCGCAGGTGATCGACGGCCAGCTCCGCCCCCTGCCCCGGCTTCACCTCGCCCTCGATCACTTCGGCCATGTGCAGGAAGACGCCCGCGACCTTCTTCGTGTCCGAGACATGGGCCGTGCCCGTCGCGGTGCGGATCGTGCCGGTGTCACCCACCTGCCCGCCCGATTCCGCGTAGAACGGCGTCTGGTTCACCACGATGGCGACGGTTTCGCCCAGCTTCGCGGCCTCCACCGCCGTGCCGTCGCGCACCAGCGCAAGCACCTGCCCCTCGGCCAGCTCGGTGTCATAGCCGAGGAACTCGGTCGTGCCATGCGTCTCGGCAAGGTCGAACCAGATCGCCGCATCCGCCTGTTCGCCCGAGCCGGACCATGCCGCGCGGGCCTTGGCCTTCTGGGCCTCCATCGCGGCGTCGAAGCCCTCGGTGTCGACCGCGCGGCCCTTCTCGCGCAGCGCGTCCTGCGTCAGGTCGAGCGGGAAGCCGTAGGTGTCATATAGCTTGAACGCCGCCTCGCCCGGAAGCGCCGCGCCCTCGGGCAGGGTCGCAAGCTCCTCGTCGAGCAGTTTCAGGCCCCGGTCCAGCGTGGTGCGGAAGCGCTCTTCCTCAAGCTTCAGCGTCTCGGTGATCAGCGCCTGCGCGCGCCCGAGTTCCGGATAGGCCTGGCCCATCTGGCTCACCAGCGCGGGCACCAGCCGGTGCATCAGCGGGTCCTGCGCGCCCAGAAGATGCGCGTGCCGCATCGCGCGGCGCATGATCCGGCGCAGCACGTAGCCACGGCCCTCGTTCGAGGGCATCACCCCATCCGCGATCAGGAAGGAGGTCGAGCGCAAATGGTCCGCGATGACCCGGTGATGCACGTTCTTCGGCCCGTCGGGGTCGACGCTGGTGGCATGGGCCGAGGCCTCGATCAGCGCGCGCATCAGGTCGGTGTCGTAATTGTCGTGCTTGCCCTGCAGAAGCGCGCCGATCCGCTCCAGCCCCATGCCGGTGTCGATCGACTGCATGTCGAGCGGGCGCATCGAGCCGTCGGCGAACTGCTCGTTCTGCATGAAGACGATGTTCCAGATCTCGATGAACCGGTCACCATCCTCTTCCGGGCTGCCCGGCGGGCCGCCCCAGATATGGTCGCCGTGGTCGTAGAAGATCTCGGTGCAGGGGCCGCAGGGACCGGTCGGGCCCATCTGCCAGAAATTGTCCGAGGTGGCGATGCGGATGATCCGGTCTTCCGGCACGCCGACCTTCTTCCAGATCTCGAAGGCCTCGTCGTCGGTATGGTACACCGTCGTCAGAAGGCGGCTGGCGTCGATGCCGAAATCCTTCGTGATCAGCTCCCAGGCGTAGGGGATCGCCTCGGACTTGAAATAGTCGCCGAAGCTGAAATTCCCCAGCATCTCGAAGAAGGTATGGTGCCGCGCGGTGTATCCCACGTTGTCGAGGTCGTTGTGCTTGCCGCCCGCGCGCACGCATTTCTGGCTGGTGGTGGCGCGCTTGTAATCGCGGTGCTCGACGCCGAGGAACAGGTTCTTGAACTGCACCATGCCCGAGTTGGTGAACATCAGCGTCGGGTCGTTGCGCGGCACCAGCGGGCTCGAGGCCACGACCTCGTGGTCGTTGCGCCGGAAATAGTCGAGGAAGGTGGAGCGGATATCGTTGAGGCTGGCCATCGGGTCTCGGGTCTCGCGCGGGGCTGGGATCGGGTCGGTTTCCGCATCTATCCCTCTGCCCGGCCCCTGTCCACAGGTGCGGGGGCCAGCCACGAGAAAAGGCGGCCCGTCGGCCGCCTTTTCCCGCATATTCTCCGCCCCGGCGTCCCGGTGCGCGGGCCGTTTCCGCAGTCGGCCGTCTGCATGCCGCGATCGTCGTGGCGCCAATCGCGTGGCGTCAGTCGTCGATCATCTCCATCGGGCCGTCCTCGTCGCCCGCGCCCATGTCGAAGTCGAGCCCATGCGCGCCGCGGATCTTGTCCTCGATCTCGAGCGCGACCTCGGGATTCTCCTTCAGGAAGGCCTTGGCGTTCTCGCGCCCCTGCCCGATCCGCTCGTCGCCGTAGGAATACCAGGAGCCGGATTTTTCCACGACACCGGCCTTCACGCCCATGTCGATCAGTTCACCCGTCTTCGAGATGCCTTCGCCGTACATGATGTCGAACTCGACCTGCTTGAAGGGCGGGGCCACCTTGTTCTTCACCACCTTCACGCGGGTCGCGTTGCCCACAACCTCGTCGCGGTCCTTGATCGAGCCGATGCGGCGGATGTCGAGGCGGACGGAGGAATAGAACTTGAGCGCGTTGCCGCCCGTCGTCGTTTCGGGGCTGCCGAACATCACGCCGATCTTCATGCGGATCTGGTTGATGAAGATCACCATGCAGTTCGAGCGCGCGATCGAGCCCGTCAGCTTGCGCATCGCCTGGCTCATCAGGCGGGCGTGCACGCCGACCGACGAATCACCCATGTCGCCCTCGAGCTCGGATTTCGGCGTCAGCGCGGCGACCGAGTCGACCACGACAAGGCTGACCGCGCCCGAACGCACCAGCGTGTCGGTGATCTCGAGCGCCTGCTCGCCCGTATCGGGCTGCGAGATCAGGAGCTCGTCGAGATTCACGCCAAGTTTCTTTGCATACTGCGGGTCGAGCGCGTGCTCGGCATCGACGAAGGCGCAGACGCCGCCCTTCTTCTGTTCCTCGGCCACGACATGCAGCGTCAGCGTCGTCTTGCCCGAGCTTTCGGGCCCGTAGATCTCGATGATGCGGCCCTTGGGCAGGCCGCCGATGCCGAGCGCGATGTCGAGGCCGAGCGATCCGGTCGAGGTCGCCTCGATATCGCGGATGGCGTTTTCGCCGCCCAGCTTCATGATGGAGCCCTTGCCGAACTGGCGTTCGATCTGGGCGAGCGCGCTGTCCAGCGCCTTCTGCTTGTCGGCCTGCTTGCGGTCGGTCATGTCGAGAAGAGTTGCCGTTGCCATTGCTGTGGACCTCCTTATTCCACGTCGCCGGGAGCGCGGCAACGGGATGCTCTTGTTCACCTCTTGTTCTGCAAGTCTTTTGCAAACAAAACGAGAACAATTCAAGTAATTTCTTGTCTGCAGGCAGGATTGCCGAAAAGGATTAACCAAAGGTTGATGGTGTGCGCGCCGCGTGGAAAGGCGGAGGTGAGATGCTGGTGTTCTGGAAGGCGCGGCTCGTCGTGCTGTCGGTTCCCAAGACGGGAACGACCGCTCTCGAAGAGGCGCTGGCGCCTCATGCGGATGCCCTGATCCGCAACCCGCCCGAGAAAAAGCATGTCACGGCAAGGCGTTATCGCAACCAGCTGGCGCCCTTTTTCGAGAATCGCGGTGGGCGGAAGATGGAGACGGTGGCGGTGATCCGCGAGCCGCTCGACTGGCTGGGCAGCTGGTATCGCCACCGCGCGCGCGCGCAGATCGCGGGCAGCGCGGCCTCGACGGCGGGGCTGAGTTTCGAGCGGTTCGTCGAAGGCTGGCTGAGCGACCCCGAGCCGGAATTCGCCCGGGTCGGGCGGCAGTCGCGGTTCGTGTCCGACGACAGGGGCGAGGTGATGGTCGACCATCTCTTCCGTTACGAGGCGATGGAGGAGGCCGTGTCCTTCCTGGCGGAGCGTCTCGACCGGGAGATCGACCTGCCGCGGCGCAACGTCTCGCCCCGCGGGGCGCTTGCGCTCGACCCCGTGCTCGAGGCGCGGCTCAGGCGCGAGGCGGCGGCGGATTTCGACCTCTGGGCCTCGCTCGGCGGAGCCTAGGTCAGTGCAGCTGGCGCTGCACCGTCTCGGTCAGGTCGGTGAGCGAGAAGGGCTTGGGCAGGAAGACCGAGTTCGGGATGCTCATCGAGCCGTCCTCGAACTGCTCCTCGGCATAGCCCGAGACGAAGACGACCTTCACGTCCGGCCGCTGCTCGAGCGCTGCCCGCACCCAGGACGGGCCGTCCATGCCCGGCATGATCACGTCCGTGACGAAGAGATCGACCTTCAGCGACGGGTCCTGCAGTCTCTCGAGGGCCTCCTCGGCCGAGCCCGCCTCGATCACGGTATGGCCCTTCAGGCGCAGCGCGCGCGAGGCGAAGGCGCGCACCGGCGCCTCGTCCTCGACGAGGAGCACCACCGCGTTGCCGCGGGGCGCGGCGACGGCGGCCTCGCCCTCGTCCGGCCTCGGTGTCGCGGCTTCGGGCGCGGACACCGGGCGCTCGACCGGATGGTCGTGGACGGGACAGTAGATCGTGAAGGTACTGCCGACATCGACGACGCTGTCGACAAAGATGTAGCCGCCGGTCTGCTTGACGATGCCGTAAGCCATCGAGAGCCCGAGGCCCGTCCCCTCGCCCGCGCGCTTGGTGGTCCAGAACGGTTCGAAGATGCGGGTCAGCTTGTCGGGCGGGATGCCGTGGCCCTGGTCGCGGACGCGGATCGTGACGTAGCGGCCCACGGGCACCTCCGCGCGGTCACGGTGGAGCGGTTCGCTCAGGTGAACGACGCGGGTCTCGACCCGGATCTCGCCGCCGCCCGGCATCGCGTCGCGCGCGTTCACGACCAGGTTCATGATGACCTGGTCGAGCTGCCGCCGGTCGGCGCGGATCGGCAGAAGGCCGGGATCGTGACTGAGCGTCAGGGTGATCTTCTCGCCCACCAGGCGGTTCAGCAGGTGCACCAGCTCGCCCATCGTGTCGCGCAGGTCGATCGTCTCGGGCTCGAGCGTCTGCTTGCGCGAAAACGCGAGGAGCTGGCCCACCAGCGCCGCGGCCCTGTTGGCGTTCTGGTTGATCTGGACCAGGTCCGCGTAATCCGGGTCGCCCGGGTCATGGCGCAGCATCAAGAGGTCGCAATGCCCCGAGATCGCCGTCAGCAGGTTGTTGAAGTCATGCGCCACCCCGCCCGCCAGCTCGCCGATCGCCTGCATCTTCTGGCTTTGCACGAATTGCCGTTCCATCGTCTTCAGCTCGGTCGCGTCGTGCAGCACGGCGAGCAGCGAGGGCCCCGTCGCGTCGGTGATCCGGCTCAGCGTGATCTGCAGGAACTGTTCGGCATCCTTGCGGCGCGCGCGCACCACCTCGGAGCGGTCCGGGATCCGCTCTGCGAGCGTGTCCATCACCCAGTCGTTCACCGGCCGCCCCAGCCCCTCCACGATGCTCGAGAGCGGGCCGCCCGCCTCCGGCGACAGGCCCAGCAGGCGTTGAGCATGCCGGTTCGACGCGAGAAGCCGCCCGTCCGACCCGATGTGCAGAAGCGCGACCGGAAGCGACTCGAAGGCGCGCGCGGCGACAGAGGCGGCCGGGGGCTCGGCCAGGCCCGGCACGGCATAAACCTCGCGCCGGCCGTCCCTTGCGGGGACGACCACGGGGATGACCTCGATCGGACCCTCTGCCGAGATCAGGCGGCTCCGCCGTCCGGGCACGACCGGCATGTTGTCGAAGACCTCGTCCAGCGACGTGGCGCGCCGCCCCAGGACGTCACGCATCGCGGCGTTCATCGACAGGATCGTGTCGGACGGGCTGACCACCATCATGGGAAGGCCGATCCCCTCGCCCGCGTGATGCGCCACCACGCCCGTATCGTCGAGCCGCCACAGGATCCCTGGCCCCAGCCGGTAGGCCGTGAGCTTGACGGCACCGCGCGGCGCGACGACCGTTTCGCTCGCCACCTTGCGCCGGACCAGCGCGGTTTCGTGGCGGAAGACGACAGCGGCCGAATTGGGCAGCATGCCCGAGATCGCCCGGGCGATCGGCTGGCCGCGCCGCTCGCCGAAGCGCCGGGTCGCGGCCTCGTTCGACGCGACGATCGCGCCACCGGGCCCCGTGCAGAAGCACGGCGCCGGATCATGCTCCATCATCTCGAGCGCCGTCCGTGCCTCGAGCCCGGACTGGCGCAGGCGCAGAAGGCCGCGCGCGGCCATCAGGGCCCCGGCGGAAAAGCATCCCGCCGCGCCCGAGATCAGCACCAGCCGCCAACCGTCATGGGGGAAAAACAGACCGGCCAGGATCGCCGCGACACCCAGGGCCACCAGGGCGATCGGCTGCACGGGCAGGTCCGCACCCGTCAGCAAGCCCGCGCCGACGTCTGCCTCCTGTGACATGTAACCGACCTCCTGATCGCATCCGATCATCCCGGTCCCCCTTTTCGCTCCGAATGGTTAAACGAAGCTTAAGCGAGGCCGGGTCTCCGGCAAAGCAACCTCAGGGCGCGGCGAAAACGGCGTGAAAGAACCCGTCCGAGGCCTCGAGCGGGGTTTCGGCGCGCTGGTTCAGGCAGCGCCAGCGGGGGTGCGTGTCGAGGAACCGGGCGACCTGGTCCTCGTTCTCGGAGGCGAAGAGCGAACAGGTCATGTAGACGAGCCGCCCGCCGGGCCGCACGAGCCGCGCCGCGTCCGACAGGATCGCCGCCTGAAGGGCCTCCAGTTCGGCCAGCCGCACGGGCGAGCATGCGCAGGTTGGTGATCTTCATCGCCTCCAGCTCGGCCT
>WVSO01000053.1 GCA_015689745.1 Rhodobacterales bacterium HKCCSP123
CAATCGTGCCGATATTGCAGTGCGGCTTCGTACGTTCAAACTTTTCCTTTGCCATGATGGCCTCCTTATCGGGTCGGTGGGACAAGGCCCCACCCTACGGTGGTGGGTAGGGCGGGTTTCACCCCGCCGCCCCGGTTATGCGTATTTCGACTGGATCTCTTCCGAGATGTTCTGCGGAACCGGCTCGTAATGGTCGAACAGCATCGTGAACTGCGCGCGGCCCGAGGACATGGAGCGCAGCGTGTTGATGTAGCCGAACATGTTGGCCAGCGGCACGAAGGCGTTGATGACGATCGCGTTGCCGCGGGTCTCCTGCCCGGTCACCTGGCCACGACGGGAGGTGAGGTCACCGATGATGCCGCCGGTGTAATCCTCGGGCGTCACGACCTCGACCTTCATGATCGGCTCGAGCAGTTTCGCGCCGGCCTTCTTCAGGCCTTCGCGCATGCCCATCCGTGCCGCGATCTCGAACGCCAGAACGCTGGAGTCGACGTCGTGGAACTTGCCGTCGATCAGGGCGACCTTGAAGTCGATCACCGGGAAGCCCGCGAGCGGACCCGAGTCCATCACCGACTTGATGCCCTTCTCGACGCCGGGGATGTATTCCTTCGGCACGGCACCGCCGACGATGCGGCTTTCGAACGAGTAGCCTTCGCCCGGCTCGGTCGGGCTGATCTCCAGCTTGACCTCGGCGAACTGACCCGAGCCACCCGACTGCTTCTTGTGGGTGTAGGTGTGCTCGATTTTCTGGCTGATCGTCTCGCGATAGGCCACCTGCGGCGCACCGATGTTCGCCTCGACCTTGAACTCGCGCTTCAGACGATCGACGAGGATGTCGAGGTGAAGTTCGCCCATGCCCTTCATGATGGTCTGGCCCGACTCGAGGTCGGTCTCGACGCGGAAGGACGGGTCTTCGGCGGCAAGCCGCTGCAGGCCCTGGCTCATCTTCTCCTGGTCGGCCTTGGTCTTGGGCTCGACCGCGATCTCGATCACCGGATCGGGGAAGGTCATCGTTTCCAGAACGACCGGATCGGCCTTGTCGCAGAGCGTGTCACCGGTGGTGGTCTCTTTCAGACCGGCCAGCGCGATGATGTCGCCTGCGAAGGCTTCCTCGATTTCCTCGCGGTTGTTCGAGTGCATCATCATCATGCGGCCGATGCGCTCGTTGCGACCCTTGGTCGAGTTGAGGATCGCGTCGCCCTTCTTGAGCTGGCCCGAGTAGATCCGGGTGAAGGTCAGCGAGCCGACGAAGGGGTCGTTCATGATCTTGAACGCGAGACCGGCGAAGGGCATGTTGTCGTCCGCGCGGCGGGCGATGTTGCGCTCTTCGGTCTCGTCGCCGGGCTTGAAGCCCATGTAATCGACCACGTCGAGCGGGCTCGGCAGGTAGTCGACGACGGCGTTCAGCAGCGGCTGCACGCCCTTGTTCTTGAACGCGGAGCCGCCGAGGACCGGAACGAAGGTCATCGACAGGCAGCCCTTGCGGATCAGCTTGCGAAGGGTCGGTACGTCGGGCTCTTCGCCTTCCAGGTACGCCATCATGGCGTCGTCATCCATCTCGACGGCGTTCTCGATCAGGACCGAGCGCCACTCGTCGGCGAGGTCCTTGAGCTCGTCACGGATCGGCTGACGGATCCAGGACGCGCCCAGGTCTTCGCCTTGCCACACCCACTCTTCCATGGTGACGAGGTCGACGATGCCTTCCAGCTTGTCCTCGGCCCCGATCGGGAAGTTCACGGGCACGGGGGTCGCGCCGGTGCGGTCCTTGATCATCTTCACGCAGTTGAAGAAGTCGGCGCCGATCTTGTCCATCTTGTTGACGAAGACCATCCGCGGAACCTTGTAGCGGTCGGCCTGGCGCCACACCGTCTCGGTCTGCGGTTCGACACCGGCGTTCGCATCGAGCAGCGCGACCGCGCCGTCGAGAACGGCCAGGGACCGCTCCACCTCGATGGTGAAGTCCACGTGTCCGGGGGTGTCGATGATGTTGAAGCGCGTCTTGGTGTCCGAGGTACCCTCGGCGGTCGGGTCTTCCTGCCACTGCCAGAAGGTCGTGGTCGCAGCCGAGGTGATGGTGATCCCCCGCTCCTGCTCCTGCTCCATCCAGTCCATGGTGGCGGCGCCGTCATGCACTTCGCCGATCTTGTGGGACCGGCCGGTGTAGTAAAGAATGCGCTCGGTCGTCGTGGTCTTGCCGGCGTCGATATGCGCCATGATCCCGAAATTCCGGTAGCGCTGGAGCGGATAGTCGCGTGCCATGGGGGAGGTCCTCAGGCTTGGGTTTTCTGACAAGATGGCGGCCCCCGGACGGGGCCGCCTGTTCTGTTACCAGCGGTAGTGGCTGAACGCGCGGTTCGCGTCGGCCATCTTGTGCGTGTCTTCGCGCTTCTTCACGGCGGAGCCGCGCGAGTTCACGGCATCGATGAGTTCGCCTGCGAGGCGCTCTTCCATCGTGTTCTCGTTGCGGGCGCGGCTGGCGTTGATCAGCCAGCGGATCGCCAGCGCCTCGCGGCGCTCGGGGCGCACTTCGACGGGGACCTGGTAGGTGGCACCACCGACGCGGCGAGAGCGGACCTCGACGGCGGGCTTCACGTTGTCCAGCGCCTCGTGGAAGACCTCGACGGGGGCGCGCTTGAGCTTGCCCTCGACGCGCTCCAGCGCGTTGTAGACGATGCGTTCTGCGACCGACTTCTTGCCGTCGATCATCAGGTTGTTCATGAACTTGGTCAGGACCGTATCGCCATACTTGGCATCGGGCAGGACCTGGCGCTTTTCAGCGGCGTGACGACGGGACATCGATATATCCTCTTACTTGGGGCGCTTGGCGCCGTATTTCGAACGACGCTGGCGACGGTCCTTGACGCCCTGCGTATCGAGCACACCGCGCAGGATGTGGTAGCGCACGCCGGGAAGGTCTTTCACACGGCCGCCACGGATCAGGACCACCGAGTGCTCCTGCAGGTTGTGGCTTTCACCGGGGATGTAGCTGATGACCTCGAAGCCGTTGGTGAGGCGCACCTTGGCAACCTTCCGCATGGCCGAGTTCGGCTTCTTCGGCGTCGTCGTGTAGACGCGCGTGCAGACGCCACGTTTCTGCGGGCAGGACTCCAGGTGCTGGGACTTGGAGCGTTTCACTTTGGGCTGCCGCGGCTTGCGGATCAGCTGTTGAATCGTCGGCATTCGGTTCCCCGTCTTGCTCTCTCATGTCAGCGGCGCCCCGCGACATGCGCGAAAACACCAAAACCGCATGCATCCCTTCCCTACCTGGAGGACGCTGCGGTGGAAGTTCCAGAGGATCGGGGCACTCAAACGGCCCGGATCATGACCACTACAATTCTGTTTAAGGCGTTTGGGTGCTCTCTCGGGCACCCCGGCCAAGTGGCGCGCGGTATAGGGGGAGTCGGAGGGGCTGTCAACAGCGCCGCGGCGCGGCGTCAGGCCCGCCCGCGAAGCGCCGCCCAGGCCGTGCGGAAGCCATCGATGTCGATGGCGAAGCGGCGCGAAAGCGCCCCTGAGATCGCGGCCTCGTCCATCGGGACCGGTACGCCGGCTGCGAAGGGGGTCTTCGCGTCGTTGGTCGCATGGTCGCCCCGGATGAACATCAGGCTGTCGGAGAGGTTCACGTAAGGCAGCCGTGACCAGATCTTGTGGTGCGGGAAGTCCATGATGATGCCGGGGTCTTCCGGCCTCACGTAGAGCGCGAGACCCGCGGACCAGCAATGGGTGATCAGCGGGTGCAGCGCGACGCGCCCGTCGTCGTGGCCCTCGATCACGACGCCCTTGCCGTGGTCGAGCGCGATACGGCCGTTCGGCCCCGCCAGCCGCGACAGCCGCGGCCAGTTGCGGCGCAGCTGGGCCACGTAGTCGATGGCCACCGCGTCGTCATCATCGAGGCGGAACTCGGCAACCGCGGCCTGGGTGGTGTCGCGTGCGGACAAGAGCACGTCCCGGCAGATCGCGCGATGGTCGTCGGGCGCACGCCAATGCGCGGTGATCTGCGGCACCTCGGCGAAAAGCGCCTCCACCCGGCCGCGCCAGGGGTCGGGGAAATCCTCGCCCAGCACGACATGCAGGGTGAAATCCGGATCGGTCTGCATGGCGATGCCGGGCAGGAGAATGCGTTGGAACCACAGGCAGCGCGCATCCAGCCGGGCGGGGTCGTAGAGCGCGGCCCGGCGGTCCTCGAGGCTGTCGTGGTATTTCTTGAAGCCGCCGGTGCAGGGCAGCGAGAAGCGGCAAAGCCCCTGGACCTGCACCCCCTCAGCCATGGGGCGCCCCCGGCGTGACGGCCGCCCGTGCCGCGGCGCGGGCGGCGGCGCGCGCCACCATGCGTTCGCGCAGGAGGGTGAAGATGCCGGTCGCCACCACGATGGCGCCGCCGACGAGCGCCAGCGCGTTCGGGAACTCGTCGAAGATCACGAGGCCGAGCAGCAGCGCGAAGATGAGCGAGGTGTAGCGAAAGGGCGAGACGAAACCGACATCGCCGATCCGCATGACCATGATGCCGAAGACATAGCCCGCGATGATCAGGACCGAGGCCGCCAGGGTCAGCGCCACCTCGTAGAGGCCCATCGGCGCCCAGGGCGTGAAGGCGGAGATCACGCCGCCGAAGATCGCCACCGCCCCAGCCGTCAGGACCGCGACCGTCATCGACGGGACCTCGGGCGAGAAGGCGCGGGTCAGCAGGTCGCGCGCGGTGATGATGACGACGGCCAGCAAGGCCAGCAGCGACCAGGCGTTGAACCCCTCCGTTCCCGGCTGGACGATCAGCATGACCCCCGCGAACCCGACAAGGATCGCCGTCAGTCGCCGCCATCCGACCGGGTGGCCGAAGACCACCGCCGCCCCCAGCGTCACAGCAAGCGGGAGGGCCGCGAGGATCGCCGTGGCGTTGGCGATCGCCATGTTGGTCAGCGCAAGCAGAAAGGCCACCATCGCCGCCACCTCGGCAAGCGTGCGCAGTGCGACCAGCGGCTTGTCACGGGCAGGCATGGAGAAGCGCAGTCCCGTCGTCATCTGCACCATGATCGCCAGCATGATCGTGGTGGCGACGCCGCGCAGGAACACGATCTGGAAGAGCGGCACGGTCTCGGCCACCAGCTTCACGCAGGCATCGTTGAGCGTGAAGCCCGCCATCGAGAGCGTCATGTAGAGCGCCCCCCTGAGGTTTGGGCTGAGGGGGCCGGTCACGTCTGCTCTTCCATGAGTTGCGCCATCATCGGCAGGAGCTTGCGGGGTGACAGGCCGAAACGCTCGCGGAACAGCTTCTTCGCCTGCCACGCCGGCAGGGTTCGCGCATCGGGCGGGATCGAGCGGTCGCTGTCGTTGTGGGAATGCAGCGTGCGCACGAACATGTGCTCGCCCGGGTCGATCCAGCAACGGACCTGGCTGGCGAGCTTGCGGTGATTCCAACGGTAGATGTTGGCCATGCCGTCGGGCGTGGAGATCATCGCCGAGGCGAGACCCAGGGGTTCCTTCTCGGAGAAATCCCAGAACTGCTCTTCTTCCTCGCGGGCCATGTCCCAGTAGATGCCACGGTGAAAGCAGATCGCGGCGGGCGTCTCCTCGTCCGCCCAGCCAAGGGTCAGAAGCTGGTCCGCGATCACGCGCGTCCGTTCGATGTAGTCGACCGCGACTGCGTCGTCGTCGTCGATGCGAAAGCCGGTGATATGGGTCGACCGGCCATCCCAAGCCCGGCGAAAGGCGCGGCGCGTGGAATTGAGCGGCCCCGCCGCCTCGAGCGTGCAGACCTCGAGGAACGGGTATTGCTCCATCAGCCCTTTCAGGCGCTTGCGCCAGCGAAAGGGCATGGTGTCGCCGATCAGCGCGACGAGGCGGAAATCGGGGTCGGTCTGCGCCGCCAGCGAGGGCAGGCAGATGTTCTCGAAATAGGCGAAGCGACGCAGCATGCGCGGGACGGCATAGAGGATCTCGGCGGCGGCGTCGAAATCCCGCTTCTGGGTCTGAAACCCCCCTTCCCCGAGGTAGGAGAAGCGGCAGACGCCGATGATCTGGTTGTCCTCGCGCGTGGTCATGAGGGTGTGTCTACTGCCCGATTTGGGCAGAGGCTAGGCAATCCGGTGCAGAGTGGGAAACGCTTTCTGCGCCCGTTCGGCGGCGCCGGCGCAGGTGCTCTCGCCCCGGGGTCCGCGGCGGCACAATTCTGCCAAGGTCACCGCCTAGAAAGCCGGCGGATCGAACCGCAACCGGACCCCAGGCGCAGCATGTTCGAAGGGCATGACAGGCAACTTCTCGTGGCGGCGCTCATGGTGGGCGTGCTCGTCTCGGTGGCGCTGCAGGGCCTTCCCCCCGAAGGCCGCGCGCCGATCGCTGTCGATGTCTCTGCGCTTCCGCCCGTGCCGGCGACCGCCGCGCCGGACGGGACGCCGCTGCAAACCGACGTGCCCGAGCGGACGGTCGATCTTGGCGGCGGGTTCGAAGCGACGCTGATGCATGGCTACGTCCTTGAGGGTGAGGTCGTTACCCGGCGGGAGTTCTGGCGCGGGACCGTCAGCGCGGTGTCGCCGCTCGACCTGGGGATCGTCTGGGGCAACCTCGCCCCGGGCAGCGCGACGGACGCCGTTGCGTTCCGGGCGGGGCACCGCATGGTGTCCTTCCAGCCGTTGCCCGGCATCCCCCTCTCCGGGAACTGGGAAGTGCAGGTCACCAACAACCACCTTGTTCCCGCCTCCGACGCGGTGCGCGACGCCCTGCTGGCGGTCAGGCCCGGCGACCGGGTGCGGCTGCGGGGCTACCTCGTCACCGTGACCGGCGAGGGCATGGCACCCTGGCAATCCTCGACCCGGCGGGATGACAACACGATCATCGGCGGGTGCGAGATCATCCTCGTGCGGGAGGTCGAAATCCTTTCCGCCTCCTCTGCGACCTGACCGTCCCGGCCCATCAGCGCAGGATCACGAATTCCGCCGCGTCGGTAACGGCACCCGGCAAGGCCGTCAGGCGATCGACGCGGGCCGCGGGCGGACCCGAGCGCATCGCCTGGATCATGAGCTCGACGGCATCGGGCAGCCCCTCGACCAGCGCCGAGACACTGCCGTCGGGCTCGTTCCTGACCCAGCCGACAAGGCCGTGCGCCTCGGCGTGGCGCCTTGCCCAGGCGCGATAGGACACGCCCTGCACGCGGCCCGTGACGGTGACGATCCTTGCTGTCGGTTCCGGTGGCATGGCCCCTCCCCTCGTGCTGGTCCGGTTGCAGGCCAAAGGCTAGGGCGCATCGCGCCGGGGACAAAACGCGAAACGCCCCGCCGGGTCGGGCGGGGCGTTCGCATGTCATGCGGTGAACCTGCCGATCACTCGGCGGGATCCTCCTGCACCTCGGGCGCTGCCTCGGGCATGTCGTCCATCGCGGGCGCGGCCAGGGCCGCGGCGGCTTCCGCCTCGGCGCGCGCGGCCTCGATCACGACGGCGTCACGCTCCTTGGCGATGCGCTCGACCTTGTGGGTCGCGCCACCGGTGCCCGCCGGGATCAGGCGGCCCACGATGACGTTCTCCTTCAGGCCGACGAGCTTGTCGCGCTTGCCCTGGACGGAGGCCTCGGTCAGCACGCGCGTCGTCTCCTGGAAGGAGGCGGCCGAGATGAAGGACCGGGTCTGCAGCGACGCCTTGGTGATGCCGAGCAGGATCGGCTGACCCTCCGCCGGGCGGCGGCCATCGGCGATCGCCTTCTCGTTGGCGGTGTCCAGCTCGATCTTGTCGACATGCTCGCCCTTGAGAAGCGTCGTCTCCCCGCTGTCGAGGATCTCCCACTTCTGGAGCATCTGGCGCACGATGACCTCGATGTGCTTGTCGTTGATCTTCACGCCCTGCAGACGGTAGACCTCCTGCACCTCGTTGATCATGTACTCGGCCAGTGCCTCGACACCCATGATCGCAAGGATGTCATGCGGCGCCGGGTTGCCGTCCATGATGTAGTCGCCCTTCTGGACATAGTCGCCCTCGGCCACCGGGATGTGCTTGCCCTTGGGCACCATGTACTCGACGGGCTCGAGGCTTTCGTCCACGGGAACAATGCCGATGCGGCGCTTGTTCTTGAAGTCGCGTCCGAATTTCACGTAGCCGTCGATCTCGGCGATGATGGCGTGATCCTTGGGGCGACGCGCCTCGAAGAGTTCCGCCACCCGCGGCAGACCGCCGGTGATGTCCTTCGTCTTGGCGCCTTCGCGCGGGATGCGTGCCACGACCTCGCCGGCCTGGATGGTCTGGCCTTCCTCGACCGACAGGATCGCGTCCACCGACATCAGGTAGGTGACCGGGTTGCCCTGCTCGTTGCGCACGGGTTCGCCATCGGCATCGACGATCAGGATCTCGGGCTTCAGCTCGTTGCCCTTGGGCGCGGTGCGCCAGTCCGAGACGATCTTCTGCGTCATGCCGGTCGCATCGTCGGTTTCCTCGCGCATCGAAACGCCCGAGGTGAGATCGACGAATTTCACCGTGCCCGCCTTCTCGGCGATGATCGGCAGCGTGTAGGGGTCCCATTCGAACAGACGGTCGCCGCGGCTGACCGTCTGGCCTTCCTCGACATGGACCTTGGTGCCGTAGCCGAGCTTGAACGAGGCGCGCTCGACGCCCTGGTCGTCGGTCAGCACGAGCTGCATGTTGCGGCCCATCACCACCTGCTCGCCCGCCGGGTTCTTCAGCAGGTTCGGGTTTGCGAAGGCCACGGTGCCCGCGACGTTCGCCTCCTGGAAGGACTGCTGGCCGCCCTGTGCCACGCCGCCGATGTGGAAGGTCCGCATCGTCAGCTGGGTGCCGGGTTCACCGATGGACTGCGCCGCGATGATGCCGACGGCCTCGCCGGTGTTCACCTTGGTTCCGCGGGCAAGGTCGCGCCCGTAGCAGGAGGCGCAGACGCCCTCTTCGGCCTCGCAGGTCAGCGGGCTGCGGATCTGGCAGGACTGCACGCCGGCGGCCTCGACCGCGTCGGCCTTGCGCTCGTCGATCAGCTCGCCCTTGGCGACGATCACCTCGTCGGTGCCGGGCACGAGGATGTCCTCGCCCGCGGTCCGGCCCAGGATACGCTCGGCCAGCGACGCCACGACCTCGCCGTCGTTGACGGCGGCTTCGGCCTTGATCGAATTCTCGGTGCCGCAGTCATCCATGCGGATGATGCAATCCTGCGCCACGTCGACGAGGCGACGGGTCAGGTAGCCCGAGTTCGCGGTCTTGAGCGCGGTGTCCGACAGACCCTTGCGCGCGCCGTGGGTGGAGTTGAAGTACTCCAGAACGGTCAGGCCTTCCTTGAAGTTCGAGATGATCGGCGTCTCGATGATCTCGCCCGAGGGCTTGGTCATCAGGCCGCGCATCCCGCCCAGCTGCTTCATCTGCGTGACCGAGCCACGCGCACCGGAGTGGGCCATCATGTAGACCGAGTTCGGCTCCATCTCGGCACCGCTCTCGTCCGTCTTCTTGGCCGAGATGGTCGACATCATGGCTTCGGTGACGCGGTCGTTGGCTTTCGACCAGGCATCGACGACCTTGTTGTACTTCTCACCCTGGGTGATCAGGCCGTCCATGTACTGCTGTTCGAATTCCTTGACCTGCTCGCGGGTCTCCTCGACCAGTGCCCACTTCTGCTCGGGGATGACCATGTCATCCTTGCCGAAGGAGATACCGGCCTTGAAGGCCTCCTTGAAGCCCATGGACATGATCTGGTCGCAGAAGATGACCGATTCCTTCTGGCCGCAGTAGCGGTAGACGGTGTCGATGACCTGCTGCACTTCCTTCTTCCGCAGAAGGCGGTTCACCAGTTCGAAGGGCGCCTTGGCGTTCAGCGGCAGCAGATCGCCGAGAAGCACGCGGCCGGGCGTCGTCTCGAAGCGCTGGAAGACCTCGTTGCCTTCCTCGTCGATCTGGCGCACGCGGGCATGCACGCGGGCGTGCAGATGCACCTCGCCCGCGTCGAGGGCATGGCGCACCTCGTCCACGTTGGCGAAGACCATGCCTTCGCCCTTCATGCCCTCACGCTCGAGCGTGACGTAATAGAGGCCAAGGATCATGTCCTGCGAGGGAACGATGATCGGCGCGCCGTTGGCGGGCGACAGAACGTTGTTCGTCGACATCATCAGCACGCGCGCTTCCAGCTGCGCCTCGAGGCTCAGCGGAACGTGCACGGCCATCTGGTCGCCGTCGAAGTCGGCGTTGAAGGCCGAGCAGACCAGCGGGTGAAGCTGGATCGCCTTGCCCTCGATCAGCGTGGGCTCAAAGGCCTGGATGCCGAGGCGGTGCAGCGTCGGCGCGCGGTTCAGAAGAACCGGGTGCTCGCGGATCACTTCGTCGAGGATATCCCACACCTCGGGGCGCTCTTTCTCGACCAGCTTCTTGGCCTGCTTCACCGTCGAGCTGAGGCCCTTGGCCTCGAGCCGCGAGTAGATGAAGGGCTTGAAGAGCTCGAGCGCCATCTTCTTGGGCAAGCCGCACTGGTGCAGCTTCAGCTCCGGGCCGGTCACGATGACCGAACGGCCGGAAAAGTCGACGCGCTTGCCGAGCAGGTTCTGCCGGAAACGGCCCTGCTTGCCCTTGAGCATGTCCGACAGCGACTTCAGCGGGCGCTTGTTAGCCCCCGTGATGACGCGGCCGCGGCGGCCGTTGTCGAAGAGCGCATCGACCGATTCCTGCAGCATCCGCTTCTCGTTGCGGATGATGATGTCGGGCGCGCGCAGCTCGATCAGGCGCTTGAGGCGGTTGTTGCGGTTGATGACCCGGCGATAGAGGTCGTTGAGGTCCGAGGTCGCGAAGCGGCCCCCATCGAGCGGCACCAGCGGGCGCAGTTCCGGCGGGATCACGGGGATCACGGTCAGGACCATCCACTCGGGGCGGTTGCCCGACTCGAGGAAGTTCTCGACGATCTTCAGCCGCTTGATGATCTTCTTCGGCTTCAGCTCGCCGGTGGCTTCCTTCAGCTCTTCGCGCAGCTGGGCCGCCTCGGCCTCGAGGTCGATGTTGGCCAGCATCTCGCGGATGGCTTCGGCGCCGATATTGGCGCTGAACGCGTCGGCGCCATAGGCGTCCTGCGCGTCCATGTATTCCTCTTCCGACATCAGCTGACCATAGGTCAGGTCCGTCAGGCCGGGTTCGATCACGACGTAGTTCTCGAAGTAGAGGATGCGCTCGAGGTCACGCAGCGTCATGTCCAGCATCAGGCCGATGCGCGAGGGCAGCGACTTGAGGAACCAGATGTGGGCGACCGGCGAGGCCAGCTCGATATGGCCCATGCGCTCGCGGCGGACCTTTTGCAGCGTGACTTCCACGCCGCATTTCTCGCAGACGACGCCGCGATACTTCATCCGCTTGTACTTGCCGCACAGGCATTCGTAATCCTTGATCGGCCCGAAGATGCGGGCACAGAACAAGCCGTCACGCTCGGGCTTGAACGTGCGGTAGTTGATCGTCTCGGGCTTCTTGATCTCGCCGAAGGACCAGCTGAGGATCCGCTCCGGCGACGCGAGCGAGACCTTGATCTCGTCGAAGGCCTTGGGCGGGGTCAGCGGGTTGAACGGGTTGTTGGTGAGTTCCTGGTTCATCTTGAATCCTTGAAGATAAGGGCGCGGGAGGGGCGGGGGCGATCACGGCGGACCGCCCCGGGCGACAGGGGGCGGATCACTCCGCCGCGATGTCGCCTTCGTCGTCCTCCGCATCCAGGAGTTCCATGTTGAGGCCCAGGCCGCGGACCTCCTTGACGAGAACGTTGAACGATTCCGGCACGCCGGCCTCGAAATTGTCCTCGCCCTTGACGATCGACTCGTAGACCTTGGTCCGGCCCGCCACGTCGTCCGACTTCACCGTCAGCATTTCCTGCAGGGTGTAGGCGGCGCCGTAGGCTTCCAGTGCCCAGACCTCCATCTCGCCGAAACGCTGGCCGCCGAACTGCGCCTTGCCGCCCAGCGGCTGCTGGGTGACGAGCGAATACGGACCGGTCGAGCGCGCGTGGATCTTGTCGTCGACCAGGTGGTGCAGCTTGAGCAGGTATTTCACACCCACCGTCACCTGGCGGCTGAACTTCTCGCCCGTGCGCCCGTCGAACAGGTCCGACTGGCCAGAGGTGTCGAAGCCTGCGCGCTGGAGCGCGTTGTTCACGTCCGCCTCCTTGGCACCGTCGAAGACGGGGGTTGCGATCGGAACGCCGCGGGTCACGTTGCCCGCCGCCTCGATCACTTCGTCCTCGTCCTTGTCGCCGAAGGCGTCGTTGTAGACGTCCTCGCCATAGGCGATCTTGAGCGCGTCACGCACCGGGGTCATGTCGCCCGAACGGCGATACTCGTCCAGCGCCTCGTCGATCTTCAGGCCGAGGCCGCGCGCGGCCCAGCCCATGTGCGTCTCGAGGATCTGGCCCACGTTCATCCGCGACGGCACGCCGAGCGGGTTCAGAACGAAGTCGACGGGCGTGCCATCGGCGAGGAAGGGCATGTCCTCCATCGGGACGACCTTGGAGATGACGCCCTTGTTGCCGTGACGGCCGGCCATCTTGTCGCCCGGCTGAAGCTTGCGCTTCACCGCGATGAAGACCTTGACCATCTTCATCACGCCGGGGGGCAGATCGTCGCCGCGGCGGACCTTCTCGACCTTGTCCTCGAACCGGTGATCGAGGGCGCGTTTCTGCGCCTCGAACTGCTGGTTCAGGGCCTCGACCTCGGAGGCGTCCTTCTCGTCGCCGAGGGCAAGCTGCCACCACTGGCCACGCGACAGCGTTTCCAGCAGGTCCTCGGTGATTTCCGAGCCGGACTTGACGCCCTTCGGACCCTTCACCGCGGTCTTGCCGAGGATCATGGACTTCAGGCGGGCGTAGATGTTGCGCTCGAGGATGTGCAGCTCGTCGTCCCGGTCACGGGCCAGACGCTCGACTTCCTCGCGCTCGATCTGCAGCGCACGCTCGTCCTTCTCGACGCCGTGGCGGTTGAAGACGCGCACCTCGACGACCGTGCCGAAATCACCCGGCGGCAGGCGCAGCGACGTGTCGCGCACGTCGGACGCCTTTTCGCCGAAGATCGCGCGGAGCAGTTTCTCCTCCGGCGTCATCGGGGACTCGCCCTTGGGGGTGATCTTGCCCACCAGAATGTCGCCCGGCCCCACTTCGGCGCCGATGTAGACGATGCCAGCCTCGTCGAGGTTGCGCAGCGCCTCCTCGCCGACGTTGGGGATGTCGCGGGTGATCTCTTCGGGGCCCAGCTTGGTGTCGCGGGCGGCGACCTCGAATTCCTCGATGTGGATCGAGGTGAAGACGTCGTCACGCACGATGCGTTCCGAGATCAGGATCGAGTCCTCGTAGTTGTAGCCGTTCCACGGCATGAAGGCGACGACGACGTTCTTGCCGAGCGCCAGTTCCCCCATGTCGGTCGACGGACCGTCCGCGATGACCTCGCCCTTCGACACCTTGTCACCCACCTTCACCAGCGGACGCTGGTTGATGCAGGTATTCTGGTTCGAGCGCTGGAACTTGCGCAGGCGATAGATGTCGACGCCCGCATCGCCCAGCTCGAGGTCCTCGGTCGCACGCACGACGATCCGCTGCGCATCGACCTGGTCGATGATGCCGGCCCGGCGGGCCTGGATCGCGGCGCCGGAGTCGATGGCCACCTTCGACTCGATGCCGGTGCCCACGAAGGGCGCATCGGCCTGCAGAAGCGGTACGGCCTGGCGCTGCATGTTCGAGCCCATCAGCGCGCGGTTCGCGTCGTCGTTCTCGAGGAACGGGATGAGCGATGCGGCGACCGACACGAGCTGCTTCGGCGACACGTCGATCAGGTCGACACTCTCGCGGGGCGCGAGCGTGTATTCACCCGCCTGGCGGGTGTTGACCATCTCGTTCTCGAACTTGCCCTCGCCCGACAGGTGCGCGTTGGCCTGGGCAACGGTGTGGCGCATCTCCTCGGTGGCGGACATGTAGACGACCTCGTCGGTCACCTGCGCGCCCTTCACCTTGCGGTAGGGGGTTTCGATGAAGCCGTACTTGTTCACCCGCGCGAAGGTGGCGAGCGAGTTGATGAGACCGATGTTCGGACCTTCCGGCGTCTCGATCGGGCACATGCGGCCATAGTGGGTCGGGTGGACGTCGCGCACCTCGAAGCCGGCACGCTCGCGGGTCAGGCCGCCCGGGCCAAGCGCCGAAAGACGACGCTTGTGGGTCACTTCCGACAGCGGGTTGGTCTGGTCCATGAACTGCGACAGCTGCGAGGAGCCGAAGAACTCGCGCACCGCGGCGGCGGCGGGCTTGGCGTTGATCAGGTCCTGCGGCATGACGGTGTCGATCTCGACCGACGACATGCGCTCCTTGATCGCGCGCTCCATCCGCAGGAGACCCACGCGATACTGGTTCTCCATCAGCTCGCCGACCGAGCGCACCCGGCGGTTGCCGAGGTGGTCGATATCGTCGATGTCGCCCTTGCCGTCGCGCAGTTCCACCAGCGCCTTGACGCAGGCGATGATGTCTTCACGGCGGAGCGTGCGCTGCGTGTCCTCGGCATCGAGGGCGAGGCGCATGTTCATCTTGACCCGGCCCACGGCCGAGAGGTCGTAGCGCTCGCTGTCGAAGAAGAGCTGGTTGAACAGCGTCGAGGCGGCCTCGACGGTCGGCGGCTCGCCCGGGCGCATGACGCGATAGATGTCCATGAGCGCGCCGTCGCGGTTCATGTTCTTGTCGATCGCCATGGTGTTGCGGATGTACGGACCGACGTTGATGTTGTCGATGTCGAGCACCGGAATGTCGGTGATGCCCGCGTCCAGCAGTTCCTTGAGGGTGCCGCCGGTGACGTCACCGTCCTTGTCGACTTCCCAGGTCAGCTCGTCGCCGGCCTCGACATAGATCGCGCCGGTTTCCTCGTTGATGATGTCCTTGGCGACATAGCGGCCCACGATCTGATCGAACGGCATCAGCAGCTCGGTGACCGAGCCCTCGTCGATCAGCTTCTTGACCGCGCGCGGCGTAACCTTCTTGCCCGCCTCGGCGATCACTTCGCCGGTTGCGGCGTCCACGAGGTCGAAGGACGGGCGCGTGCCGCGAACCCGCTCGGGGAAGAACTTGGTGGCCCAGCCCTTGTTCTTCACCTGCTTGAACACGACGGTGTCGTAATAGGCATCCATGATGCCTTCCTGGTCCAGCCCCAGCGCATAGAGAAGGGTCGTCACCGGAAGCTTCCGGCGGCGGTCGATGCGGGCAAAGACGATGTCCTTGGCGTCGAATTCGAAGTCGAGCCAGCTGCCGCGGTAGGGGATGATGCGGCAGGCGAAGAGCAGGCGGCCCGAGGAATGGGTCTTGCCCTTGTCATGGTCGAAGAAGACGCCCGGGCTGCGGTGCATCTGGCTGACGATCACGCGCTCGGTGCCGTTGACGATGAAGGTGCCGTTCGGCGTCATCAGGGGCATGTCGCCCATGAAGACATCCTGTTCCTTGATGTCCTTGACCGACTTGGCGCCGGTGTCTTCATCGACATCGAACACGATCAGGCGCAGCGTGACCTTGAGCGGCGCGGCATAGGTCAGGTCGCGCTGCTGGCACTCTTCCACGTCGAACTTGGGCGTCTCGAGCTCGTACTTCACGAATTCGAGGACGGCGGTCTCGTTGAAATCCTTGATCGGGAAGACCGACTGGAAGACACCCATGATGCCTTCGCCGTCGGCGGGCTTTTCGCCGTCGCCCGACTTGAGGAACAGGTCGTAGGACGACTTCTGCACCTCGATCAGGTTCGGCATCTCCAGCACTTCGCGGATCTTGCCGTAGAATTTGCGGATACGTTTCTGGCCTGCGTAGGTCTGAGCCATGCTCGTCGGCACCTTTCAAAGTGTTTCGCTGCGCCGCTCTCGCCGCCGGGGCCTCGGCGGAACAGCACCATGAAACAAGACGTGACGGATCAATGCGTTTGCCGTCCCACCGGCAAATCCCGATCCCCTTGCCACCGCCTTGGGAAACGCCCCGCCCGTGGGGCCCTTGCCAAGACGCCGACGGCTGGACCCGGATATTCTCCGGGCCCAGCCATGTTTGGTCCCGCCCGGCCGATCGACCGGAGGGATATGATCCGGCCTCAGGCCAGCTCGACCTCGGCGCCAGCTGCTTCCAGCTTGCCCTTGATGTCCTCGGCTTCCGCCTTGTCGACACCTTCCTTGATCTTGCCGCCGGCCTCGACGAGGTCCTTGGCTTCCTTCAGGCCCAGACCGGTGATCGCGCGCACTTCCTTGATCACGTTGATCTTCTGTGCGCCGGCGTTCTTGAGAACGACGTCGAATTCGGTCTTCTCTTCCTCGGCTGCGCCACCGGCGTCGCCAACGGGGCCGGCCATCATGACAGCGCCGCCAGCGGCGGGCTCGATGCCGTATTCGTCCTTGAGGATGGTCTTGAGTTCCTGGGCTTCCAGGAGGGTCAGACCGACGATCTCTTCTGCGAGTTTCTTCAGATCAGCCATTTTTCAGGTTCCGTATGTAGGTATGGGGTTCCAACGCCGCAAGCGGCGGGTCTCGATCGGGTGCTTACGCCGCCTTCTCTTCGATGGTCGAAAGGATGGAGGCGATGTTCGAAGCAGGTGCGCCAATGGCACCGGCGATGTTCGAAGCGGGCGCGCCGATGCAGCCGACGATGGAGGCGATAAGCTCCTCGCGGGACGGCATCTTCGCGACGGCCTTCACACCGTCGGCGTTGAGGATCGTTCCACCCATCGCGCCGCCGAGGATGACATACTTGTCATTGGCCTTGGCGTACTCGTCCGCGGCCTTGGCGGCTGCGACCGGGTCATCGGAATAGGCGAGAACGGTCATGCCCGTCAGAAGGTCCGAGATGCCGGCGACATCCGTTCCTTCAAGGGCGATCTTGGCGAGCCTGTTCTTGGCGACACGCACGGAACCGCCTGCCTCGCGAACGCGGGCACGCAGATCCTGCATCTCTGCAACCGTGAGGCCCTGGTAGTGTGCCACCACCACGACGCCAGAGCTTTCGAAGATCTGGCCGAGTTCCTCGACCACTTTCTCTTTCTGGGCTCTATCCACAGGTTTACTCCAGTTTGGGGGTTTCCCCCCGGCTCAAGTGTACCGGATCGCTCCGGCGGTTTTGGTCCGCATCAGCAACGGAACCAAGACCACCAGGCGCTCGACGGTGCGAGCCCGCAGGCGTAACGGTCTGATCCCGTCTCGGGCAGGATTTACTGGACCCAAGGGACCCGACCCACCGTCTCGGACGAAACGCAAAAGAGCGCGTGACGAATCGCGCGCTCAACTGCAGTTGTGGTGACTAGAGGCTTGCAGATGATTTGCCAAGACCCAAGCTCAAGAAATCGGGCCGGATCACCCGGCCAGGATCGGCAGGTCGCGGCTCTGGTGCAGGGCCGCAAGCCGCGCCTGGGCCGCCGCATCCGGGATGGAGCGTGCCGGCAGCACGCCCACCCGCCCCAGTTCCGGAAAGAGACTGCGCAGTTCCGCCTCGGCTTCAGGGCCGAAGGCGCCCAGAATATGCGGGCGGGGGAGGAGCGACTCCGTCGGCGCGTCCTCGGCGAAGACGATCTCGTGCGCGTCGAAGAGCAGGTGCAGATAGGTTACCCTCTCGACGTCCCGCGCCCAGTCCACGCCGGGCAGGCCGATCAGTTTCTCGGCAGGCAACAGCACCCCGGCCCGGCCTGTCATCTGCGCGGCGAGACGCGACCGCGCAACCATGCCATGCTGCGGCGAGACCAGCAGGTCGCGGCGCGGAAGGCCGTGGCCGAGCGCCCCGCGGGCGATGCGGACAGGACGGATGCCATCGACCACCTGCCGGGTCGTCGCGCCGATCCAGCGCAGGGGGCGAAACCCGTGATCCTGCGTCAGGACCGGATCGCCGACGCGGAGATCCTCGATCAGCCGGGGACCCTCGGGAGTTGCGATCAGGGTTCCCGAGGTGAAACAGGCGACGAGGTCGGAGATATCCGTCTGCCCGTGAACCGGCGGCTCGAAATGGTCGAAGATCAGATTGTCCGCTGGCGCCGCGGGCGGCCGGCCGGACGGCGCGGACACGGGGCCCGAACCGGGGGAATACATCACTGTTCGTTGCAGCATCGCTGCTCTGCCTCAAATCAAACGGCCGTGGGGCCGACCACTCTTGAACCGCGGTCCGTGCCGAGCCGCATTCACCAGGGAGTTCTTCTTGGTCTTGAGACAAGCTGACCTGCGACTGCGCAGTTGCTTGGGCGCAAATCGGGCGATTTCATGATGCCTTGCAGAATGGCCCGAGGGGGGACGCACGCCCGTGTCGCGTCACCGGCTGGGCCGGGCCGGACGATCGGCACGCAGGATGCGCGACCGATGTGGGCGGGTGTCATTGGCAGGTCGGGATGGGGTCCGTCGCCGTGGCCGTTGCCTTGGCCGCGCGGGGGCCGCCGGGCCGGGCTTCGGCATGACGCGCCGGGCCTTCGGCAGCCGCCGAAGGACGTGAAACGGGCGGCGCACATGGCGCCGCCCGGCATCTCTCAGTCGGCGGTGGCGCTGGACACATCAACCGACACGCCCGGCCCCATGCTGGAGCTGAGCGAGATCTTCTTCAGGTAGGTTCCCTTGGCGCCGGTCGGCTTCGCACGAGCCACGGCGCCAACGAAGGCGCGAACGTTCTCGGCCAGCTTCTCGGCATCGAAGGATGCCTTGCCGACGCCGGCGTGGACCACGCCCGCCTTCTCGGCCTTGAACTGGACCTGGCCGCCCTTGGCCGCCTCGACGGCTTCCTTGACGTCCATCGTCACCGTGCCGATCTTCGGGTTCGGCATCAGGTTGCGCGGGCCTAGAACCTTGCCCAGCCGACCGACGATCGGCATCATGTCCGGCGTGGCGATGCAGCGGTCGAACTCGATCGTGCCGCCCATGATGGTTTCCATCAGGTCCTCGGCCCCGACGATATCGGCGCCGGCTGCCTTGGCTTCGTCGGCCTTGGGGCCGCGGGCGAAAACGGCGACGCGGACGGTCTTGCCGGTTCCGTTGGGCAGGTTCACCGTGCCGCGGACCATCTGGTCGGCGTGGCGCGGATCGACACCGAGGTTCATCGCGATCTCGACGGTCTCGTCGAACTTCGCCGAGGCGTTCGCCTTGATCAGCGCGACGGCGTCCTCGACGGTGATGTTCTCCTTGCCTTCGAAGGCGGCGCGGGCGGCCTGGAGGCGCTTTCCGATCTTACCCATGGCTTACCCTTTCACCTCGATACCCATCGACTTCGCGGAGCCGAGGATGATCTTCATCGCCTGTTCGACGTCATTCGCGCTGAGGTCCTTCATCTTGGCCTCGGCGATCTCGCGCAGCTGGGCGGGCGTGATCGTCGCGATCGTCTCGCGGCCGGGCTTCTCGGCCCCGCGCGGACGGTTGCGCTTGCCCTGGTTCTTCAGGCCGGCCGCCTTCTTCAGATAGTATGACGCCGGCGGCGTCTTGATATCCATCGTGAAGGACTTGTCCTGGTAGTAGGTGATCACGGTCGGCATGGGCGCACCCGGCTCCATGTCCTGCGTCTTGGCGTTGAACGCCTTGCAGAATTCCATGATGTTGATGCCGCGCTGGCCCAGTGCGGGGCCGACCGGCGGAGACGGGTTGGCTTGGCCCGCCTTGATCTGCAGCTTCATCTTGCCAACAAGCTTCTTGGCCATTGTGGCCTCTCCTTTCTTCCAACAGCCCCGCGACGCGTCTTGGGGCCTTTGTGGCCGTGGTCAGGTCTGCGCCACGCGTGACGCGCGCCTCCCACGGGGGAATCGCGCAAGGTCCGGAGACCCGGCACGAGAGCCCGCCGCATAAGGCGAAACGGGCCCGAGATCAAACGATTTCCGCGGTCGCGTCAGACCTGCTTGGAGACCTGGGTGAATTCCAGTTCCACGGGGGTCGCGCGGCCGAAGATCGAAACCGTGACCTTGAGGCGCTGGTTCTCGTCGTCGACCTCTTCGACCATGCCGTCGAAATCCTCGAACGGACCTTCGTTGACCTTGACCTTCTCGCCGATCTCGAAGGTGATCGTGGAGCGCGGGGCGGCTTCGCCTTCCTCGACGCGGTTGAGGATCGCGTTGACCTCGTCGTCGCGCATCGGCATCGGGCGGCCCTGCGGGCCGAGGAAGCCGGTGACGCGGGGGATCGAGTTGATGGCGTGGTACCCCTGGTCGGTCATCTCCATGCGCACCAGCACGTAGCCAGGCATGAAGCGGCGCGGAACGGTGACCTTCTTGCCGCGGCGGATCTCGATGACGTCCTCTTCGGGGACGAGCACCTCTTCGATCACGTCCTCAAGGCCCTTCTCGGCCACCGCGGTGCGGATCTGCTCGGCGATGCGCTTTTCGAAATTCGACAGCACGCTGACCGAATACCACCGTTTCGCCATCCTCGAATCCCTTCTCGTCAGAGGCGCCGCGCGCCCGGAAATCCAAATGCGTTCAGGCCCTTGCGGCCCGCCCTCCGTCCGGACACGACTGGAGAGAGCACTGCAGCGTCACCAATCATGTCAGGGGAAGTGTGGCCGCAGATACAGCGCCGCGGGCCGATTGGCAAGCCCGGCGGAGGCCTAGCCGAAGACGGTCAGGATCAGCTCCAGGCCGTTGCGGATCAGCCAGTCGACGAAGAAGAAGAAGATGGCGAAGACAACGGCCATGAGGAAGACCATGGTGGTCGTCACCAGCACCTCGCGGCGGGTCGGCCAGACCACCTTGGCGATCTCGGCGCGGGTCTGCTGGAGGAACTGGAACGGGTTTGCCATGGGTCATCTCATCTGTCGGATGGGGGGCATATACGCATACCGGGCGCGGGGTGCAAGGCGGCGAAAGGGCCGCGGAGGGCCCGCCAAGGCGCGTACACCCCAGGTACACATCGCGTACACACCGCGTGCATACGGGACGAGGCCCCTGCCCCGACCGCCCCGGCGCCCGACGGGCCGGTGCCGCTTTCCGGCTGACGGGGCGCGGGAGGGATGCCATAGCTGGTCCGACCCCGTGCCACCAAGGACAGCAGATGACCCAGCCCATCCCCTTCTTCGACGGTCACAACGATTTCCTGCTGCGGCTGATGAAGTCGCCCGCGCCGCGGGAAGAGACATGGCTGGGGTCATCCGGCGCGGGGCACCTCGATCTGCCGCGGATGAAACAGGCGGGCTTCGCCGGCGGCCTCTTCGCGATCTTCGTGCCCTCTGCGCCGGGCGGACCGCCCACGGATTTCAGGACCCTGATGGCCGAGCCGCCCTATGCGCTGCCGCTGCCGCCCGAGATGGACCATCGCAGCGCGCAGCCGGTCGCGCTGGAAATGGCGGGGCACCTGCACTGGATGGCGCGGGCCGCGCCCGGGGATTTCGCGCTCTGCCGCTCGGTGGGCGAGATCCGCGCGGCGATGGCCGCGGGCCGGATCGCGGGAGTGATGCACCTGGAAGGGGCCGAGGCGATCGGTCCGGACCTCGACGCGCTCCACCTGTTTCACGAGATGGGCCTGCGCTCGCTCGGCCCGGTCTGGAGCCGGCCCACCGCCTTCGGCCATGGCGTGCCGATGGCTTTTCCGGGCTCGCCGGACACGGGGCCGGGCCTGACCGGGGCGGGCAAGGACCTGGTGCGCCTGTGCGACCGGTTGGGCATCGTGATCGACCTGTCGCATCTGAACGAGGCGGGCTTCGACGATGTCGCCGCCGTCTCCAGCGCGCCGCTGGTGGCGACGCATTCCAATGCCCATGCAATCTGTCCTTCGCCCCGCAACCTGACGGACCGCCAACTGCACATGATCCGCGAGCGGGGCGGCATGGTCGGGCTGAACTTCGCCACCTTCTACCTGAACGCCGACGGGCGGTCGGACAGCACGCTGGGCTGGGACGTGATGCGCCGCCATCTCGACCACCTGATCGGGACCCTGGGCGAGGATCACGTGGGCCTTGGCTCGGATTTCGACGGCTGCATCCTGCCCGACCTGATCGGCGACGTGACCGGGGTGCCCGCGCTCTTCGCCGCGCTGGCCGAGGCGGGATACGGCGCGGCGTTGATCGCCAAGCTGGCGCGGGAGAACTGGCTGGCCTGTCTCGACCGCTGCTGGCGGTGAGGTCGGCATGATCCGGTCGGGGGACATGTGGCCTTGGCAGGGGCGGAGGGACTCGAACCCCCGGCCTGCGGATTTGGAATCCGCTGCTCTACCAACTGAGCTACACCCCTAGGCCGGGGTGCGGGATAGGGCGAAACGAGGCGCTTGTCCAGACGGGAAACGCCGGTCCCGCGACGGTCTCAGCCCGCGCCCCAGGGCCCGTGGAGGCCGGTCTCGCCGGGGCGGTCGATCCGCTCGAAGCCATGCGCGCCGAAGCGGTCGCGCTGCGCCTGGATCAGGTTCGCGGTGCCGCGCGGCTGGCGGAGCGTGTCGAGATAGCCGAGAGAGGCGGCGAGCGCGGGAACCGGGTGGCCCGCCGTGCTGGCCACCGCGACCGTGCGGCGGAGCGCGGGAAGGGTGCGGCGCAGAAGGTCGGCGAACCGCGGCGCGAAGGCGAGGCGTTCGTCCGTCGCGTCGCCGAGCGCGGCCGCCATGTCGTCGAGCATGGCCGAGCGGATGATGCAGCCCGCGCGCCAGATCTCGGCGATGCGCGGGAGCGGCAGGTTCCAGTCCTCCTCCGCGCCGGCCGTGGCCAGAAGGGTGAAGCCCTGGGAATAGGCAAGGATCTTGGCCGCGATCAGCGCGCCCTCGAGGTCGGCCTCGGGAAGGTCGAGCGGTTCGGCGGTGCCGAAGATCTCGGCGCCGCGCGCGCGGGCCCCGGCCTCGCCCGAGAGCACGCGGGCGGTGACGGCGGCCTCGACCGCCGGAAGGGGTGCTGCGCGGCGCTGCGCGTCGATGACCGTCCAGCGGCCGGTGCCCTTCTGGCCCGCGCGGTCGGCGATCACGTCGAGCATGGGCCGGCGCGTGTCGGGGTCGGTCGCGGCGGCGACCTCGGCTGTGATCTCGACGAGGTAGGACGCGAGCGGCCCCTCGTTCCAGCGGGCGAATGTGGCGGCGATGGCCTCGGCGCCACGCCCCATGCCGTCGCGCATCAGCCCGTAGACCTCGGCGATCATCTGCATGTCAGCGTATTCGATGCCGTTGTGGACCATCTTGACGTAATGGCCCGCGCCCCCCGGCCCGAGATGGGCGACGCAGGGGTCACGGTCGAACCGGGCGGCGGCAAGCTCGAGCACCGGTTTCAGAAGGGTCCAAGCGCGCTCGGGACCACCGGCCATCATCGAGGGGCCGCTGCGCGCGCCCTCGGCCCCGCCCGAGACGCCGAGGCCGAGGTGAAGGGTGCCTGCCTGCTCCGCCTCGGCGGCGCGGCGGTTCGTGTCCTGCCAGTCGGAGTTGCCCGCATCGACGATCACGTCGCCCGCGTCGAGGAGCGGGCGAAGGGCGGCGATCTGGTCGTCGACGGGCTGGCCCGCAGGGACCATCAGGATGATGCGGCGGGGTCGCGCGACGGCGGTGACGAACTCCGACAGGTCGCGGGCGGGGACGATGTTGGGGGAGAGGTCCTCGGCCACGGCCTCGGTCATGAAGGCGTCGATGCGCGCGGGCGTGCGGTTGAAGACGGCGATCCGGTGGCCGGTCTCGGCGATGTTGAGCGCGAGGTTCGCCCCCATCGTGCCCAGGCCGATCAGTCCGATCTCGGCGGTGTCGCGTGTGTCGCTCATCGGGGTGCCCCTGTCCGGTCGTCGGTTCGGGGAGAGGCTAGGCCCTCGGGCCGGGTCGCGCCAGTGCATCCGTGCAGATTGACCGTGCGGTCAAACCCGTCCAAGGAAGGGCGCCGGAATGGGAGATGACGCCATGAGCCTGCGCAAACGCATTGCCGACAGCCCGACGGCGAACCGCATCTTCGCCGCCCTCTTCGGGGGGTGGCTGCGCCTTGTGTGGCTGACCTCGAAGCGGGAGCGCGAGGGCTGGGAGGCGGTGGCCGAGCTCGTTGACCGGCATGGCGCGGTGATCCTCGTGTGCTGGCACCAGCGGATCATGATGACACCCTGGATCTTCGACCTGTCCCACGCGCCCTGCCAGGGGCTGACCTCGACCGGGCGGGCGGGGCGGCTGATGGGCTGGGTGCATCGCCTCTACGGCTACGGCAGCGTGCCGATGCCAAAGGGCGTGCTGGGCTCGGCCGAGATGCGGGCAGTCCTGTCCGGGCTGCGCGACGGGGTGTCGGTCGGCATGTCGCCGGACGGGCCGCGCGGGCCCGCGCGGGTGGCGAAGGTCATGCCGATCCAATGGGCGCGGGCCGCGAAGGTGCCGGTCGTGGTCTTCACCTTCTCGGCCTCGCGCTACTGGACCTGGGGCACCTGGGACAGCCTGATGTTTCCCAAGCCCTTCGGGCGTCTCCTGCTGATCTGGCGCCCGTGGGAACGGGAGATCCCCACCCGCTTCACCGCCGAGGAGGGCGCGGCGCTGGCCGCCGAACTCAGCGCCTACATGGATACCGTCACCGCGGAGGCCGACGCGCGGATCAGGGGCTGAACCGCCCGAGCGCCGCGACATCGGCGCCGCAGATCGCGGCCTCGGCGGCGAGGATGCGGTCGATCGGCCAGTCCCACCAGGCGATCTCGAGCAGGCGGGCGATGGTGCCCTCGTCGAAGCGCCGCCGGATGACGCGCCCCGGATTGCCGGAGACCACGCTGTAGGGCGGAATGCGCCCGCCCACCACGGCACCTGCGCCGATGATCGTGCCGCTGCCGATCTCGGCGCCCGGCAGGATCGTGGCGCGGGTGCCGATCCAGACGTCGTGATCGATCACCGTGTCCCTGCCCGGACCCGGCATCGAGGGTCGCCCGGCCACCGGGCCGCCGCCGAAGATGGCGAAAGGATAGGTCGAGATCCCGTCACGCCGGTGATTGGCCGAGGCCGTCACGAAAAGCGCACCGTCGGCGATCTGGCAGAAACGGCCTATCACCAGCCGCTCGGGGCTGAACGCGAAGAGGTAGGGCGCAAGATGTGCGGCCCAGTCGGCGGGTGGATGATGGGCCGAGGCGTAGGAATAATCGCCCACCTCCCAGCGGGGATGGTCGATCACGGGGTTCAGGAAGACCGTGCCGGGATGGGCGGAGCCATCGGGCAAAGGGACGGGATGGGCGGCATCGGGCCGCGCGAAGGGGCGTGCGTCAGGCATGGAAAGACCTTTGGTCTGAACAGGGTTTCAGGGGTGAAACGGGAACAGAGCGGGGTCTTGTCCATGTCGGCCTCCATCGCGGGATGCAGCCGTTTAACCCGTCCGGGACGAAAAAGCAAAAGGGCCGCCCGAAGGCGGCCCTTTCTTGTCCCTGCATCCCGCCAAGGCGGGAAAGGATCACTCGAGGATTTTCGACACCACGCCAGCGCCGACGGTGCGGCCGCCTTCGC
>WVSO01000054.1 GCA_015689745.1 Rhodobacterales bacterium HKCCSP123
CCCAGCGCCCGCGCCATCGCGAGCTTCTCGGGCACCACGTCGGCCACGGCCACCCGCGCGCCCATGGCACGGCCCAGCATCAGCGCGGCCAGCCCGATACCGCCCGCCCCCCAGATGCCCAGCCATTCGCCCGGTTTCAGCCCCGCGCGCCCGGTCAGCGCATGCCAGGCCGTCGTGACCCGGCAGCCCAGCGCGGCGGCAAGGGCCGGGTCCATCCCCTCGGGCAGCGCGGTCAGGTTGGCGTCGGCGCGCACCACCGCGATCCGCTCGGCAAAGGCCCCGTCACAGGTGAAGCCGGGAACGGCTTGCGTGGCACAGATCGTCTGGTTGCCCGCCTGGCAATCGGGGCAGCGCCCGCAGGCGAGGATGAAGGGCGCGATCACCCGGTCGCCCGCGCGCCAGCGCGTGACCTCCGGCCCCGCCTCCAGCACCACGCCGCAGAATTCGTGGCCCGGCACATGCGGCAGGCTCACGTCCGGGTCGGCCCCGGTCCAGGCGTGCCAGTCGGAGCGGCAGATGCCGCAGGCCAGCACCTCCAGCACCACGCCATCCGGCGGGCAGGCGGGATCGGGCAGGTCCTCGATCCGGAGCGGCTGGCGCCAGGCGGTCAGCCGGGCCGCGCGCATCAGCCGATCTCCACCCGGTAGCTTTCGATGACGGTGTTGGCGAGCAGCTTCTCGCACATCGCGGTGACGTCGGCCTCGGTCGTGCCATCCGCCAGGTCCAGCTCGATCACCTTGCCCTGCCGCACGCCGTTCACGCCCGCGAACCCGAGCGCGCCCAGCGCCGATTTCACCGCCTCGCCCTGCGGGTCGAGCACGCCCTGCTTCAGCATCACGGTCACGGTGGCCTTCATCGCGCCTCTTCCCTTCATCTTTCCAAAAATACGCACTCCCCGGGTCGGTCCGGGTGCCTGCGTCAGTTGATCAGCGTCGGTTTCGTCGTGCCCGGCTCGCGCTGCGGCATCACGCCCAGGCGGCGGGCCACCTCGGTGTAGGCATCGGCGAGATTGCCGAGATCGCGGCGGAACACGTCCTTGTCGAGCTTCTGGCCGGTCTCGATGTCCCAGAGCCGGCACGAATCCGGGCTGATCTCGTCGGCGACGATCAGGCGCATGTAATCGCCATCCCAGATCCGCCCGATCTCGATCTTGAAATCGACCAGCTTGATGCCGACGCCCAGCATCAGCCCCGACAGGAAATCGTTCACCCGAAGTGCGAGCGAGACCATGTCGTCGAGGTCCTGCTGCGTGGCCCAGCCGAAGGCGATGATGTGCTCTTCGCTCACCAGCGGGTCGCCCAGTTCGTCGTTCTTGAAGTAGAACTCGACGATGGGCCGCGGCAGCGCCGTGCCCTCCTCGATGCCGAGCCGCTTCGAGATGGAGCCCGCGGCGACATTGCGCACGACCACTTCCAGCGGGATGATCTCGACCGCGCGGATCAGCTGCTCGCGCATGTTCAGGCGGCGGATGAAATGCGTGGGCACCCCCACCGAGTTCAGGCCGGACATGAAGAACTCGGACAGGCGGTTGTTCAGAACGCCCTTGCCCTCGACCGTCGCGCGCTTCTCGGCATTGAAGGCGGTGGCGTCGTCCTTGAAATACTGAACGAGCGTGCCGGGCTCGGGACCTTCATAGAGGATCTTGGCCTTGCCCTCGTAGACCTTCTTGCGGCGTGCCATGCTGTCTTCCCGGATGTGCTTCTCGGGCGGTGTATGGTCACACGCCCCTGACCTGCGGCGCGCTATAGGGCAAAGCGCGCTGTGTCGCAAGCGACGGGCGGCATCGGCGCTTGCAGCCGGTCGCAAGGGGGCCGTAAACTGACCGGCAACAGGCCAATTGGAAGATGGAGAGCCCGATGACCACCTTCGACGACCGCGAGAACGCGTTCGAGAACAAGTATGCCCACGACCAGGAAATGCAGTTCCGGGCCGAGGCGCGGCGCAACAAGCTGATGGGGCTCTGGGTGGCCGATATCCTCGGCAAGTCGGGCGAGGATGCCGAGGCCTACGCGAAGGAGGTCGTGAAGGCCGATTTCGAGGAGGCGGGCCACGAGGACGTGATGCGCAAGGTCATGGGCGACCTGGGCGACCGGGTGGGCGAGGCCGAGGTGCGCAGGAAATACGACGAGCTCCTGGCCGTGGCGAAGGGCCAGCTGCTCGCCGAGAATTGAGAGACGCCCCCGCGCGTCGGACGGCCCTGCCCCGCGGCGGGGCCGTTTCGCGTTCCGTGACTTGAACGCCCCTCATGATCTTCATGCAAAATTTGCGCCTTGCTCATAACCGGTGAAACCGCCAAGTCAGCCGTGCGCGCCCTGACCCGATGGAGACCCCGATGCCGACCCCCCTCGCCGAGCTTCTGCAGACCCGCGACTGGCTCATGGCCGATGGCGCGACCGGCACGACGTTGTTCAACATGGGCCTGCAATCGGGCGACGCGCCCGAACTGTGGAACGCCGATCACCCCGACCGGATCACCGCGCTCTACAAGGGCGCGGTCGACGCGGGATCGGACATCTTCCTGACGAATTCCTTCGGCGGCACCCGCTCGCGGCTGAAGCTGCACGATGCGCAGGACCGCGCCTACGAGCTGAACAAGCTGGCCGCCGAAATCGCGCGCGAGGTGGCCGATGCCGCGGGCCGCCGCGTCATCGTCGCGGGCTCGATGGGCCCCACGGGCGAGATCATGGCCCCGATGGGCCCGCTCACCCACGAGGCCGCGGTCGAGATGTTCCACGAACAGGCCGAGGGGCTTCGCGACGGCGGCGCGGATGTGCTCTGGGTCGAGACGATCAGCGCGCCCGAGGAATATGCCGCCGCGGCCCAGGCCTGCGCCATGGCCGGCATGGACTGGTGCGGCACGATGAGCTTCGACACCGCGGGGCGCACGATGATGGGCCTGACCTCGGCCGGGATGGCCGAGATGGTCGAACGGCTCGACCATGCGCCGCTGGCCTATGGCGCGAATTGCGGCGTGGGGGCCTCGGACCTGCTGCGCACCGTGCTGGGCTTCCGCGCGGCGGGCTCCGAACGGCCGGTGATCGCCAAGGGCAACGCGGGCATCCCGAAGTACCACGACGGCCACATCCACTACGACGGCACGCCCGAGCTGATGGCCCGCTACGCGGTCCTGGCGCGCGACGCGGGCGCCAGGATCATCGGTGGCTGCTGCGGCACCACGCCCGAGCACCTGCGCGCGATGCGCAAGGCGCTCGAGGAGACGCCGCGTGGCGAGGCGCCGACGCTCGACCAGATCGCCGAGGGTCTCGGCGGCTTCTCCTCGGGCTCGGACGGCACCGACGACAAGGGGCCCAGGCGCGAGCGCACCAGCCGGCGCCGCGCCCGGGGCTGATGACACCAGCCCGGTGCGACGCCCCCCGCCGACGCGGGCCGGCCCGACCGGGCCTTTCCCCGCCCGGCGCAGGCCCGGCCCGAAACGGGTCCGGCAGGGACCGTCCCCTGCCGCTGCGCGTTAGGGCGATGTTAACCGCCCGCGGGTCATCCTTCGGGACATGCCCGATCTCTTCTCCATCGCCCCTCCCGATCCGCCCAGCGTCCAGCCCGACCTCTGGCTCAGGCACATGTTCTCTTCGGAGGCGGCGATCCGCGGTGGCGTGGTCCGCCGCAAGGCGCGCGACGTGGAACGCATCGTCGGCTGGCCGCGCTTCCGCGCGGAACTGCACCGGCGCGGCTACCGCGCCGTGGTCAACGGCGGGCAGGTCGTGGTGTTCTGCAACGCGGAACCCCTGCGCCTGCTGGACTGACACACGCCAGTTTCTTGCAAGAAACTGGCCAGAGCCTTGCAAGGCTCTGGTCCACGCCCTTGCAAGGGCGTGGCGAGAATTTTGCAAAATTCTCGCGGCGCCGATCTCAGAACAGGGAGAGCTGGTCCCCGGCCCGCGGCGGCAGCGCAAACAGGTCCGTCCGCAGGGGCGGCAGGCGTTCTGCCAGCCCCAAGGCCTTGACCGCGCGGCGATACCGCTGCCGGATCAGCTCCGCCCAGAGCCCCTCGCCCCGCATCCGCCTGCCCCATTCGGGATCGTAGTCGCGGCCACCGTGCATGTCGCGGATCTTCGACATGACGCGCCCCTGCCGGTCCGGGTAATGCCGGGCGAGCCAGTCCCGCCAGAGCCCCGCCACCTCGCGTGGCAGCCGCAGCGGGATGGTGCTTGCCGCCACCGCGCCCGCGTCGCGCCCGGCCTTCAGGATCGCCTCGAGTTCGTGATCGGTCAGCCCCGGCACCAGGGGCGCGGCCATGACCCGCACCGGGCATCCCGCCTTCGCCAGCGCCTCGATCATCCGCAGCCGTTGCGCGGGCCCGGGGCAACGCGGTTCCATACTGCGGCCCAGATCGGCGTCAAGCGTGGTGACCGAGATCCCGACCCGCGCCAGCCCCGCCTGCCCCATCTCGCCCAGGATATCCGCGTCGCGGGTCACGAGGCTTCCCTTCGTCACCACGCCGACCGGGTGGCGGAAGGCCTGCAGCACCTCCAGCAGCCCCCGCATGATCCGGCGGTCCCGCTCGATCGGCTGATAGGGGTCGGTGTTGGTGCCGATCGCAATGGTATCAGGCACATAGCCCTTTCGGCGCAGCTCCGCCTCCAGCACGCGCGGTGCCTCGGGGCGGGCCACCAGCCGGGTCTCGAAGTCGAGCCCGGGCGAGAGGCCGAGATAGGCGTGGCCGGGCCGCGCGAAACAGTAGATGCAGCCATGTTCGCAGCCCCGGTAGGGGTTGATCGAGCGGTCGAAAGCGATGTCGGGCGAGCTGTTGCGCGTGATCATGCGCCGGGGCCGTTCCTCGGTCACCTCGGTGCGCAAGGGCGGCAGCTCCTCGTCCCGCTCCCAGCCATCCGGCTCGGCCTCGCGCGTGAAACGCTCGAACCGCCCGGCGGCGTTCGTGGCGGCGGCGCGCCCGCGGGCGCGGGCCGTAACGGGATCGGGTGTCGACGGCGGCATGCCGCGAAACTAGAACGTAACAGGAACATCGGCAAGCCCGGGTCGCGCCGCGCGCGGGCCATGTCGCAATTCGGCATTCGCCGAGACGGAATTCCACTACCAACCGAGCCAGACGCGCATCGCGCGGGGCCAGCAGACAGGAGACGCGCCCATGTCGGATGAAGAAGACATCATCCTTTCCGAGCTCGACGACGACGAGCTTGTCAGCCAGATGTTCGACGACCTCTACGACGGTCTCAAGGAAGAGATCGAGGAGGGCGTGAACATCCTGCTCGAGCGCGGCTGGACGCCTTACGACATCCTGACCAAGGCGCTCGTCGGCGGCATGACCATCGTCGGCAACGACTTCCGCGACGGCATCCTCTTCGTGCCCGAGGTCCTGATGGCCGCCAACGCGATGAAGGGCGGCATGGCGATCCTCAAGCCGCTGCTGGTCGAAACCGGCGCGCCGCGCATCGGCAAGATGGTGATCGGCACCGTCAAGGGCGACATCCACGACATCGGCAAGAACCTCGTGTCGATGATGATGGAGGGCGCGGGCTTCGAGGTGGTGGACCTCGGCATCAACAACGCGGTCGAGTCCTATCTCGCCGCGCTGGAAGCCGAGGGGCCCGACATCCTCGGCATGTCGGCGCTGCTGACCACGACCATGCCCTACATGAAGGTCGTCATCGACACGCTGAAGGAAAAGGGCATCCGGGACGATTACATCGTTCTCGTCGGCGGCGCGCCGCTGAACGAGGAATTCGGCCGCGCCATCGGCGCCGACGCCTATTGCCGCGACGCTGCCGTTGCGGTCGAGACCGCCAAGGAATTCGTCGCCCGCAAGCACAACCAGATGGCCGCCCGCGCCTGAGGCGTTTCCTTCGAGACATCGCGAACCGGCCCGGCCGAATGAGGCTGGGCCGGTTTCGTTTTCCAAGGTAATGGGGGCGCATGGCCGTTTCCGTCTTCATCGCACGCCGCATCGACGCGGGCCTCTTCCGGCATGTCCACGAGGACGTGTTCGATGCGCCCCCCGATCCGGTGCTGACCGACGCCTTCCTGGCCGCGCCGCATCTACACATCGCCGTCGCCGTCGAGCGCGACCTGATGGTGGGCATGTGCTCGGGCGTGATCCACCACCACCCCGACAAGCCCCCGCACTGGTGGATCAACGAGATCGGCGTCGCGGGGGCCTGGCGTCGGCAGGGCATCGGCACGCGGCTGGTGATGACCTGCATGGATCACGCGCGCCGGCAGGGCTGCACCGACATCTGGGTCGTGGCCGACCCCGGCGACGAGGCCGAGGGCTTCTGGCAGAGCTTCCGCTGGGCACGCACCGGCACCCGGCTCGCCATGTTCTCGGCACGGCTCGACTGAGCGGCCCTTGCGCTTTGCCGCCCGCCCGCGTTTGCTCGGGCCATGACCATCTACGCCATCGGCGACATCCATGGCCATCTCGACCAGCTCCGCGCGGCGCATGACCGCGTGGCGGCGGACCGTGCGCGCGAAGGGACCGGGGCGGCCAGCCTCGTCCATCTCGGCGACCTCGTCGATCGCGGACCCGACAGCGCTGGCGTGGTGGAGTGTCTCGCCGATCTCGCCGCAGGCGACCCGCGCGTGGTGGTGCTCAAGGGCAACCACGACGCGATGTTTTCGGAGTTCCTCGACCTCGGCCCGGGTCCGGCCCGCTCGCGCTGGCTCGGCGACACGATGGGCGGGCGCGAGACGCTCCTGTCCTACGGGGTCCGGCCGGACCTGGGGGAAAGCGGGAGCCACGCCGCCCTCCGCGCCGCCGTGCCGACGCATCACCGCCGCTTCCTGGCCACCCTCCCGTCGATGCATCGTGCCGGCGGCTGCGCCTTCGTCCATGCCGGCATCCGCCCCGGCATCCCCCTCGACGCCCAGGATGAGGAGGATCTCCTCTGGATCCGTGGCCCTTTCCTCTTCGACACGCGCGACCATGGCGCACTGATCGTCCACGGCCACACCCCTGTCGAGCGGGTGGAGCTGCACGCCAACCGGCTCGCCATCGACACCGGCACCGCCTGGGGCGGGCCGCTGACGGCGGTCGCCATCGAGGATGCCCGCACGGTCTTCGTCCTGACCGACACGGGCCGGTACCGCGTCCGGCCCGTCGCGCCATGATGCCGCCGCGCGACCTTGCCCTCGTGGCGCTCGTGATCCTCGCCTGGGGGTCCAACTTCAGCGCGATGAAGATCGCGCTCGAAGAGTTGCCCCCCCTTCTCTTCGTGGGTCTGCGCTTCGCGATCCTCGTGCCCTTCATCCCCTTCTTCCCGCGCCCCGCGTCCTGGCCCGCGATCCTCGCCATCGGCGCGCTGATCAACGCGGGCCAGTTCGGGTTCCTGTTCTCCGCGATGCAGGCCGACGTGACCGCCGGGCTCGCCTCGCTCATCCTGCAAAGCCAGGCGCCCTTGACGATCCTGCTGGCCTGGCTCGTCTACGGCGAGCGGATCACATGGGTGCAGGGGCTCGGCGTCGGGCTGGCGGCCTGCGGGCTGGCGGGATTCGGGCTCGCCTCGGGGGGGAACATCACGGTGACCGGCCTCGGGCTGATCCTGTGTGGCGCGCTCTGCTGGGCCAGCGGCAACCTCGTCTTCCGCCGCCTGCCCGGCGTCGATATGCTGGCGCTGTTTCTCTGGGCGAGCCTCGTGCCGCCGCTGCCGATGCTGGGCCTGTCGCTCATGACCGAAACCGCCGATCCCTGGGGCGAGATCATGGCCCTCAGCCCCGCGGGCTGGGGGGCCGTGGTCTACGTGGCGCTGATCTCGACCGTGCTCGGCTACTCGATCTGGGGCACGCTCCTGTCGCGCCACCCGGCGGCACTGGTCACGCCCTTCGCGCTGCTGATCCCCGTCGTGGGGCTTGCCACCGCCGCCATCGTGCTGGGCGAGCGGGTGACCGGGGCCGAGGCGCTGGCGGGCCTTACCGTGCTGGCGGGCCTCGCCCTTGCCGTTCTCGGACCGCGATATGCCGCGCTGAGGGCTTCCCGCCGCGCACCGCCTGCCCCATGATCGCCCCATGACACGGCTCGACGACCAGACCCTGACCGAGACCGGCCTTGCCCCTTCGGGGCGGGGCCGCGTGCTGCTCATCGGCTGCGGCGCGCTGGCGCGCGAGGTGCTGGACCTGAAGGACGCGAACGGCTGGAGCCACCTCGACCTGCATTGCCTTCCCGCGATCCTGCACAACCATCCGGAGAAGATCCCCGCCGCCGTCGCGGAGGCCGTGACGGCGCGGCGCGGCGACTACGACACGGTCTTCGTCCTCTACGCCGATTGCGGCACCGGGGGGCTTCTGCAGGCGGCCTGCGCGCGGCTGGGCGTCGAGATGCTCGAAGGGCCGCATTGCTACAGCTTCTTCGAGGGCAACGCCGCCTTCGCCGCGCGCGACGAGATGACGGCCTTCTACCTGACCGATTTCCTGGTCCGGCAGTTCGACGCCTTCGTCACCCGGCCGCTGGGCCTCGACCGGCATCCGCAGCTGCGCGACATGTATTTCGGGAATTACACGAAACTCGTCTACCAGGCGCAGACCGACGATCCGGATCTGACCGAAAAGGCAAGGGCTTGCGCGGCGTTCCTCGAGCTCGACTTCGAGCGCCGCTTCACCGGCTACGGCGACCTCGAGGTCGCCCTGCGCACCCTCTGAGGGCACCCGCAAGAGCCTTGCAAGGCTCTTGCCCACGTCCTTGCAAGGACCTGCAAAGGCCCTTGCAAGGGCCTTGCCAGCCTTTTGCAAAAGGCTGGATGCGCCCTCAGGCCGCCGCGCGCTCGGCGGCGAGCCTGCGGATGCGCTCGACCATCGCGCGCAGCCCGTTCGACCGTTGCGAGGACAGGTGATCGTTCAGGCCCAGCCGCGCCAGCTCTCCGCCCGCGTCGACCTTCAGCACCTCGCCCAGGCTCAAGCCGTCGTAGAGCGCGTGCAGCACCGCGATCAGCCCGCGCACGATCATCGCGTCGCTGTCGCCCCGGAAATGGAACACCGCGCCCGGCCCCTCGCCGTCGATCTGCGGCAGGATCCAGACCTGGCTCGCGCAGCCGTCCACCTTGATCGCCGGCACTTTCACCGCATCCTCCAGCGGCGCCATCGCCTTTCCCAGCTCGATGACATGGCGATAGCGCTCCTCCCAATCGTCGAGGAACTCGAAGGTGTCGGCGATCTCTTCGAAGGCGGGGCTGGCCATCGCTGTCGTCTCCGCGCGGTCGGTGAATTCGGTGTCCCTGACCTAAGCCCCTGGGCCGCGCCCGTCCAGAGGCCGCTTTCCTCGCTTTTCATCCTGCGCCGGGTGCGCTACCCAAGACAGGCAAGACCCCGACGGAGAGACCCGATGCTGCGCGTGTTCCTGAGCCTCGCCCTGGTGACCAGCCTTGCGGCCTGTGGCAACAGCCGCCTGAATCCGTTCAACTGGTTCGGCGGCGACCGCGAAACGCGCGTCGAAGCGGTGGAAGGGGCCACGCCCGACGACCTGCGCGGCCTGGTCTCGGAAGTTGTCGACCTGTCGGTCGAGCCGACCTCGCAGGGTGCGATCGTCCGCGCCACGGGCCTTCCGCCCATGCAGGGCTACTGGGAGGCGGACCTTGTCGAGGTCGAGCGCACCGAGACCTCCATCGTCTACGAATTCCGCGTCTTCCCGCCGGTGCAGGCGACCCGCGTAAGCACCCCGCAATCGCGCGAGGTGATCACCGGCACCCAGTTGAGCAACTTCGAGCTGCGCGGCATCCGCACCGTCACCGTGATCGGCGCGCAGAACCGCCGGACCGTCAGCCGCCGCTGAGCGCGGCCGCCGGGTCAGACCGGAACGATCTTCACCTTCTCGCCCTCGGCCGAGAGCGCGATCTCGCCGCGCAGAAGGCGCAGCGCATCCTCGCCGAAGACCTCGCGCCGCCAGCCGGTCGCCCAGATCCCGTCATGCGCCCCGCAGGCGATGTCGTCGAGATCGGCGGAGGAGGCGATCAGCTTCGAGGCGACGCCGGCTTCTTCCGCCTTGGCCTTGAGCAGCACCCGCAGAAGATCCGCCAGCGCCGGGTTCATGTTCGACCGGTCGCGGCCTTCCTCGGGTCTGGGCTGCTTCTCGGCCGGCATCTCCAGCCCGCGGCGCACCGCGGCGACGAGGCCATCGGCGATGTCTCCCTTGCGGGCATCGCGCAGCAGCAGACGCGACTTGGCCAGGTCGGCCAGCGATTTGGGCTTGGTCGAGGCCAGCTCCATCAGCGCGTCGTCCTTCAGGACGCGGTTGCGCGGGATGTTCCTGGTCTGGGCGTATTCCTCGCGGAAGGCCGCCAGCTCACGCGCGATCGACAGCGTCTTGCCCGAATTCGTGCGGATCTTCAGCCGCCGCCATGCCTCGCCCGGGTCGGTGACATAGGCCTCGGCATTGGTCAGCGCCGACAGCTCTTCCTCGAGCCAGTGGGTGCGCCCCGTCCGCGCCAGCTCTCCGGCGAGATATTCGTAGATCTGGCGCAGATGCGTCACGTCGGCCAGCGCATAGGTCTTCTGTGCATCCGACAGCGGCCGGCGCGACCAGTCGGTGAAGCGCGAGGACTTGTCGAGCGGCGCGCGCGCGATCTTGCGCACAAGCGTCTCGTAGCCCACCTGGTCGCCGAAGCCGCAGACCATCGCCGCGACCTGCGTGTCGAACAAGGGCGCGGGCACCACGCCGCCCTCGACATGGAAGATCTCGAGGTCCTGGCGCGCGGCGTGGAACACCTTGACCACGCCCTGCGCGCGGAAAAGCTCGTAAAGCGGGTCGAGCGACAGCGTGTCGGCCAACGGGTCGACCAGAACCGCGTCGGCGTCATCCGTCCCCGGCAGCGCCAGCTGCACGAGGCAGAGCTGGGCGAAATAGGTGCGTTCGCGCAGGAACTCGGTGTCGACGGTGACGTAGGGGGCATCCGCGGCGCGGGCGCAGAAATCGGCCAGGGCGTCGGTGGTGGTGAGGGTCTGGATCAAGGTCTGTTGTCTTCTCGCGGGCACGTCACGACGGATCCGAAGCTGAATAGGCGAGGCGCGCGGGAATGAAAAGAGGGCGCAGGCCCGCGCGGGTCCCCAGCGGCCTCAGTGGCCCTCCGCCCCCCCGAGGCCAACCGCGCGCAGCAAGGGTGCCAGCACGCGGGCCACCAGCGGCATCAGCGCCGTGCCGATGGCGAAGCCCAGGGCCCCGTGCAGGACGGCCCCCGCCAGCCATTCGGCGAAAGAGCCGAGCGCCGCGACGGCGTGGGCGATGGCGTGAACCACGTCCTCGGGCCCGTGCCAGCCCATGCCCGCAAGCGCGTGGGTGATGATCGCCCCCCCCACCCAGAGCATCGCGGCCGTGCCCACCACCATCAGCGCCTTCAGGAACCCCGGCATGCCCCGCACGATGGCGCGGCCAAGCGCCCGGCCAAGGCCGGTCCGTCCCTCCTCGGCCATGTGCAGCCCGATATCGTCGGCCTTCACGATCAGGGCGACCGAGCCGTAGACCAGGGCCGTGATGGCAAGGCCCACGATCAGCAGCGCAGCCGCCTCGAACCAGATCGAGTCGGTCTCGAGCGCGGCCAGCGCGATGGTCATGATCTCGGCCGAGAGGATGAAATCCGTCTTGATCGCGCCCTTGACCTTCTCTTCCTCCAGGTGGGCCGCATCGACGATCTTCTCGTCCAGGGGCGTGGCGTGATCGGCGGGCGGGTTCAGCCAGTGCCAGATCTTCTCGGCCCCTTCGAAACACAGGTAGAAGCCCCCCAGCATCAGGAGCGGCGCGATCGCCCAGGGCGCGAAGGCCGACAAGAGGAGCGCCGCGGGCAACAGGATCACCACCTTGTTGAAGATCGAGCCCTTGGCGATCTTCCAGACGATCGGCAACTCGCGGCTGGCGTCGAAGCCGTGAACGTATTTCGGCGTGACCGCCGCGTCGTCGATCACGGCACCCGCCGCCTTCGCGCCCGCTTTGGTCGCCTGACCGATCACGTCGTCGACCGAGGCCGCGGCGACCTTGGCGATGGCCGCAACGTCGTCGAGTAGTGCCAGAAGTCCGCTTGCCATGCGCAGTGCCTTTCGCTGTGACGGCCGGGGTCCGGGCGAACTCTAACGCCCGTGGCGCGACCGGCAAGTGTTAGCGCAAACCGCGGATGTTTCCGCTAACGGTTACGCTAACATGCCGAAACCACACGGATTTCGGCTTGGCCTGCGGGGTCCCTTTCGCTATCGCAGCAACAACCGCTGCGCGAACGGACGAAAGGTTTCTCCATGACGATCACTCTCGGCATCAACGGGTTCGGCCGCATCGGGCGCTGCACGCTCGCCCATATCACCGAGGCCGCCCGCAATGACGTGCAGGTCGTCAAGATCAACGCCACCGGCCCCATCGAGACCAACGCGCATCTTCTGAAATACGACAGCGTCCATGGCCGTTTCCCCGGCGAGGTGCGCGTCTCGGGCGACACGATGGACCTTGGCCGCGGGCCGATGAAGGTCTTCTCGACCTACGACCCGGAGGAGCTGGACTGGGAGGGCTGCGATGTCGTCCTTGAATGCACCGGCAAGTTCAACAACCGCGACGCCGCCGCCGTCCACCTGACCCGCGGGGCGAAACGCGTGCTGGTCTCGGCGCCCGCCAAGAACGCCGACAAGACCATCGTCTACGGCGTGAACCATCGCGAATTGCTGGACACGCACCATGTCGTCTCGAACGGTTCCTGCACCACCAACTGCCTTGCGCCGCTGGCCAAGGTGCTGAACGACGCGATCGGCATCGAGCGCGGGATCATGACGACGATCCACAGCTATACCGGCGACCAGCCCACGCTCGACCGCCGCCACAAGGACCTCTACCGCGCCCGCGCCGCGGCCATCGCGATGATCCCCACCTCGACCGGGGCCGCCAAGGCCCTGAAAGAGGTGTTGCCGGAACTCGAGGGCCGACTGGACGGCACGGCGCTGCGCGTGCCCACGCCGAATGTCTCGGCGGTGGACTTGACCTTCGAAGCGGGCAAGGATGTCACCGTCGCCTACGTGAACGAGGTCATCCGCGAAGCCGCCGAGGGCCACATGCGCAGCGTGCTGGCCTATGACCCCGAGCCGAAGGTCTCGATCGACTTCAATCACACGACCCATTCCTCGATCTTCGCGCCCGACCAGACCAAGGTCGTGGGCGGCCGCACCGTCCGGGTGCTGGCCTGGTACGACAACGAATGGGGCTTCTCGGCGCGCATGGCCGATGTCTCCGCCGCCATGGGCCGTCTGCTGCACTGAGGCGCGTCCGACATCGCGGACCGAATTGGCCCGCGCGCAGCCCGACCGGCGGCGCGCGGGCTTTTCCTTGCAATCAAGGCGGAAACCCCGCCTGAACCGCAGTTGCAGAGGCCTCTGCCAAAGGTTTGCAGGGCGCCGCCCCAACCCCGGTCCAATGGCGCAGGCCGCCCCGGCCCGTCATCTCCCGTCTCGTCAAGGCGCCGCATCCCGCCGCGCCGACACCACAGGAGACAAACCCCATGACCCGCATCCTCCCCGCCGTTCTCGCCCTCGCCATCGCGCTGCCCGGCATGGCGCTCGCCTCGCCCGACACGCCCGTGACCGAAGAGACGCAAACCGCGATCCGCACGATGCTCGAGGCCGAGGGCTACGAGGTCCGCCAGATCCAGACCGAGGACGGCATGTACGAGGCCTATGCCCTCAAGGACGGCGAACGCTACGAGATCTACATCAACGCCGAGATGCAGATCGTGCGCACCGAGCGCGACGACTGACCCCACGGTCGTCTGCGCCCCCGAGGGGGCGGGCCCTGTCCCCTCGCCCGCCCCCTCACCTTCCCCCCTTCAAGGACCCGCCGCCATGACCCGCCACCCCGTCTGGGACCCGTTCATCCGCCTGTTCCACTGGTCGCTGGTCGGCCTGTTCGCCGCCAACGCCGTCTTCACCGACACCGAAAGCACGCTGCACGAATGGGTCGGCTACGCCGCCGTCTCGCTGATCGCGCTGCGCCTGGTCTGGGGCCTGATCGGCCCGCGCCACGCCCGCTTCGCCGATTTCATGCCAACGCCCTCTGCCGCGCTGCGGCAGGTGCAGGACATCGCCACCGGGCGGCACCGCGTCCATCTCGGGCACACGCCGCTGGGGGCGCTGATGATCCTGAACCTGCTCGTGACCATCCTCCTGATCGGGGCGACCGGCTACATGATGACCACCAACACCTTCTGGGGCGTCGAATGGGTCGAGGAGATGCACGAGGTCCTGGTCGGCTGGGCCGAGCTGTCGATCGTCGTCCATATCGCCGCGGTGATCTGGGAATCGATCCGCACCGGCGTGAATTTGCCGCGGGCGATGGTCTCGGGGGTCAAGTCCGTCCCGGACGATGCTACCGTCGTGAAATGATCCGCAGCGTCACCGAAAACCCCATGGCGCTTGGCGCCCTCATCCTCGCGCAGGGTGCCTGCGCGGGGATCTTCCTGTTCGACGTGGTGCTGGACGGGGGCGAGTTGCAGGGGCTCTGGCCGATCGACTGGCATTTCGCGGTCGAGGCCGCCGCCGTCGCGGGGCTGATCGCGGGCATCGCCTTCGAGATCCGGGTTCTCCTGCGGCTGCTCGCGCGCAAGGCGCATCTCGAACACCAGGTCAGCATGGCCGCAAGCGCGCTGCATGACGTGATCGAGGCGCATTTCCGCGACTGGAGCCTGACCGCGTCGGAGGTCGATGTCGCCTGGTTCACGGTCAAGGGCCTCTCCATCGCCGAGATCGCGCGGCTGCGCGGGTCGGCGGAGGGCACGGTGAAAAGCCACCTCAACGCAATTTACCGCAAGGCAGGCGTGGCCAACCGGGGCGAGTTGCTGAGCCTGCTCATCGAGGACCTGATGGCGGGCCCCGTCCCGCCCCCGGCCCCGACTGCTGCCGCCTGAGCCATTTGCCCCTTTGCCTACCCGCCCGCGCGTGGCAGGGTCGCGCCGCAAGACGGAAAGGGCAGGCATGACCAACGGGCTGGCGATCTTCTTCGCGATCTGCATCGCGGTCTTCCTCGCCTTCGACGCGATGGTCTTCGACTGGGACCTGTCGCTGTCGCTCGCCCGCCGCTTCGCCGACCTGCTGAACTGGCTCGCCTTCTGGCGGTAGGCGCCCGCCCCCCTGCCCGTTTTTCCGGCACATGCCCGGCCGCGGGCGGATCCCGCCGCGGGGGGAATTGCGGCACTGCGGGGCCGCCGCTAATCTTCCGCCCCGATGCCCGCGCGAACGGGCCGACCGACAGGGAAGGATTGCACCGATGACCCGATTTTCCGAAACCGCACGCGGCGCCGCGCTGGCGCTTGCCGCGGCCCTTCTGACCGCTCTGCCCTTCGCGGCCGACGCGCAGGAGCGCACGCCCGAGGACCCGCGCCTCTTCACCCCCGGCCAGCTGACCGTCGGCACCGGCGACCCGGTCTATCCGCCCTGGATGATGAACAACGACCCCGCGGGCGGCGAGGGGTTCGAGAACGGCCTCGTCTACGCGCTGGCCGAGGAGATGGGCTTCTCCGCGGACCAGGTCGTCTGGGTCGGCCAGACCTTCGACCAGGCCATCGCGCCGGGCGCGAAACCCTATGATTTCGGCATCCAGCAGATCTCGGTGACGGAAGCCCGCGCCGAGATCGTCACCTTCTCCCAGGTCTACTACCAGCCGCAGAAGGCCGTCATCGCGCTCCCCGGCACGGCGGCCGAAACCGCCACCAGCTTCGAGGATCTGCGCGCGCTCCGCTGGGGCGCCGTGATCGGCACGACCGACAACGACTATCTCGTCAACGTCCTCGGCATCGACAACGCCGCCATCTACAACGAGCAGGTCGACGTCTTCCAGGCGATGCAGGCGGGCCAGATCGACGCCACCCTCACGGCGTTGCCCACGGCCCTGTTCGTGACCGCCGTGCAGGTGCCCGAGGCCTCCATCGTGGCGCTTCTGCCTGCTGACGAGAACGACCGCGGCCACGGCCTGTTGTTCGAGTTCGGCAATCCGCTGGTCGAGTGGGTCGACGAGGCGCTGACCGCGCTGATCGAGCGCGGCACGGTGGACGAGCTGGTCGCCACCTGGCTCGTGGCCGACCCGGACCTGCCGATCATCACGGAATGAGCGTGGACAAGGCGCGGCGGGGCCCGCCCCCGCCGCCCCCCCGACGCGGCTTCGACTGGCGCGCGGCGGCGCTGCCCTCGGCGATCAGCGCGATCAGCGTGATCGTCGTGTTCGGCGCGCTCGGATGGGCGATTACTTCGGCCGATGAGTGGCCGCGCATCAGGCTCCAGTTCTTCAACCTCGACGCCATGGCCGCGGCCTTCCCCCGCGTGCTGCAGGGCTTCTGGATCAACATCCAGGTCTGGCTGACGGTGCTGGCCGCGATCCTCGCCTGGGCGCTGGTGCTGGCCGTCGTCCGCTCGCTTCGCGCGCCGTGGTTCGCCCCCTTCCGGCTGATGGTCGTCCTTTACATCGACATCTTCCGCGGCGTGCCCGTCCTGTTGCTCGTCCTCCTCTTCGGCTTCGGCGTGCCCGCGCTGACCCTGCCGGGCCTGCCCAACTCGGGCCTGTTCTGGGGCGGCATCGCCATGGTGCTCAGCTACTCGGCCTACGTGGCCGAGATCTACCGCTCGGGCATCGACGCGGTCCACGAGGGGCAACGCGCCGCCGCCAAGTCGCTGGGCCTGAGCGAATGGCAGACGATGATCCACGCGATCCTGCCGCAGGCGCTGCGCAACGTGGTGCCCGCGCTGATGAACATCGTCGTCGCCCTGCAGAAGGACGTTGCGCTCCTGTCGGTCATCGGCGTCCGCGACGCGGTGCGCGAGGCGCAGATCTACACCGCCTCGACCTTCAACTATTCCTCGCTGATCGTGGCCGCCGGCCTGTTCCTCCTGGCCACCATCCCGATGGCGCGGCTGGCCGACTGGCTCACCCGCCGCGACCGCGCGCGCCGATTGCAGCTTTCCGCATGACCACACCCCGCATCGAGATCGACGAGGTCACCAAGTATTTCGGCGACAAGCTGGTCCTCGACCGCGTCAGCCTGAGCGTGAGCCCGCACGAGGTCGTCTGCCTGATCGGCGCCTCGGGCTCGGGCAAATCCACGCTTCTCAGATGCGTCAACCGGCTGGTCGAGCATGACTACGGCACCATCCGGCTCGACGGCGTGCCGGTCGATGACCCCAGCTTCGGCAAGACCGGGTTGCAGCGCCGCGCGGGCATCGTCTTCCAGTCCTACAACCTCTTCCCGCACATGAGCGTGCTCGACAACATCACGCTCGCCCCGCGCAAGGTGCATGGCGTGCCCCGGGCCGAGGCCGAGGCGCGCGGCCGCGAGGTGCTGGCCCGTTTCGCCATGGACCGCTTCGCCACGGCCTATCCCGAGCAGCTCTCGGGCGGCCAGCAACAGCGCGTCGCCATCGCCCGCGCGCTGATGACGAAGCCGGACGTGCTGCTCTTGGACGAGATCACGGCGGCGCTCGACCCCGAGCTTGTGGGCGAGGTTCTGGCCATCATCCGCGGCCTCAAGGACGAGGGGATGACCATGATGATCGTCACCCATGAAATGGCCTTCGCCCGCGACTGCGCCGACCGGGTCGCCTTCCTCGACGGCGGCATGATCCTTGAGGAAGGGCCGCCCGCGCAGATCTTCGAATCGCCGCAGGAGGATCGCACCCGCGCCTTCCTGCAGCGGATCATCAGCGCCGGCCGCCTCTGATATCCCCCCTTCCCATCGCGGCGCACCCAAGTTACATAGGCGATGTTACCGCTAACATGCGCCCCCTGCCCCGGCGTCCTTTTGCATGAGCCGAAACCCGTGGCAGGCTGGCTGCACCGACATCGACCCTCAGGGACGGGAGAAGATCATGGCCGTGAAAGTCGCCATCAACGGATTCGGACGCATCGGGCGCAACGTGCTGCGCGCGCTCATCGAACAGGGCCGCACCGACATCGAGGTGGTCGCGATCAACGATCTCGGCCCGGTCGAGACGAACGCGCATCTCCTGCGCTTCGACAGCGTCCACGGCCGCTTCCCCGGCGAGGTGAAGACGACCGAAACCACCATCGACGCAGGCCGCGGCCCGATCGAGGTGACGGCGATCCGCAACCCCGCCGATCTGCCCTGGGGCCATGTCGATATCGTGCTGGAATGCACCGGCATCTTCACCGACAAGGACAAGGCGCAGGTGCATCTCGAGAACGGCGCCTCGCGCGTGCTGGTTTCGGCCCCCTCCAAGGGCGCGGACAAGACCATCGTCTACGGCGTGAACCACGGCACGCTGGGTCCCGACGACGTGATCGTCTCGAACGCCTCCTGCACCACCAACTGCCTCGCGCCGGTGGCCCATGTGCTGCATGACGCCATCGGCCTGAAGCGCGGCTTCATGACCACGATCCACAGCTACACCGGCGACCAGCCGACGCTCGACACGATGCACAAGGACCTCTACCGCGCCCGCGCCGCGGCGATGTCGATGATCCCCACCTCGACCGGCGCGGCCAAGGCCGTGGGCCTCGTGCTGCCCGATCTCGCGGGCAAGCTCGACGGCGTGGCGATCCGGGTGCCGACGCCCAATGTCTCGGTCGTGGACCTGACCTTCGAGGCCGCCCGCGACACGACCGCCGAAGAGATCAACGCCGCCATCCATGCCGCCGCCGCCTCGGGCCCGCTCGAGGGCATCCTCGGCGTCACCGACGACAAGCTCGTGTCGATGGATTTCAACCACGACCCGCATTCCTCGATCTTCGCCACCGACCAGACCAAGGTGATGGACGGCAACATGTGCCGCGTGCTCAGTTGGTACGACAACGAATGGGGCTTCTCGAACCGCATGCTCGACACCGCGGTCGAGATGGGCAAGCACCTGTAAGGGATGGCAGGCCGGGGGATTTGCGTATTTGGGGAAAGATGAAGGGCAATTTTAGTCGAATTGTCCTCACCCCCGCCCCCGCCCCCGGCCTTCATCTTTCCGAAAATACGCCCGCCGGAGGCATCGAAGTCTCTGGCCCGCCGCCGGCCACGTGGTAAACCCGCGGGCGGACGTACCTGACGGAGGCCAAGGGATGAGCTGGAAGACCCTCGACGACATGGACCTGGCGGGCAAGATCGTGCTGACCCGCGTGGACATCAACGTGCCGGTCAAGGACGGGCAGGTCACCGACGACACCCGCATCCAGCGCATCCTGCCCACGATCAGGGACATTCTCGCCAAGGGCGGCACGCCCGTGCTGCTCGCGCATTTCGGTCGGCCCAAGGGCAAGCCCGTGCCCGAGATGTCGCTGCGCATCACCCTGCCCGCGCTCGAGGCGGCACTGGGCCAGGACGTGACCTTCGTCGAACGCCCCGACCGCGCGAGCCTCGACGCCCTGCCCGCGGGCTCGGTCGTCCTGGTCGAGAACACCCGCTTCTCGCCCATGGAGGAAGCCAACGACCCGCAGATGGCGCAGGTCCTCGCCTCGCTCGGCGATGTCTACTGCAACGACGCCTTCTCGGCCGCGCACCGGGCGCATGCCTCGACCGAAGGGGTGGCGCGGCTCCTGCCATCCTGCGCGGGTCGGTCGATGGAGGCGGAACTGACGGCGCTCGAGGCCGCGCTCGGAACTCCCGCGCGCCCCGTGGTGGCGGTGGTGGGCGGCGCCAAGGTCTCGACCAAGCTCGACCTCCTGTCGAACCTGATCGAGAAGGTCGACACGCTGGTGATCGGCGGCGGCATGGCCAACACCTTCCTCGCCGCCGACGGGCTCGACGTGGGCAAATCGCTCTGCGAACACGATCTTGCCCCCACCGCGCGCGAGATCATGGCAAAGGCGCGCGAGACGGGCTGCGAGATCCTGCTGCCCTCCGACGTGGTCGTTGCCCACGAGTTCGCCGAAGGCGCCGAGCACACCACCGTCGCGGCCACTGCCGTGCCCCATGACACGATGATCCTCGACGCGGGCAGCGACACGGTCGCGCGTATCGGGACCGCCTTCGAGGCGGCGCGCACGCTGATCTGGAACGGCCCCCTCGGCGCCTTCGAGATCGCGCCCTTCGACCGCGCCACCGTGGCGGCCGCGAAACTGGCCGCGGAGCTGACCGACAAGGGGCAGCTCATCTCGGTCGCGGGGGGCGGCGACACGGTTTCGGCGCTGAACAAGGCGCATGTGGCCGAGCGCTTCACCTATATCTCGACCGCCGGCGGCGCCTTTCTCGAATGGATGGAGGGCAAGACCCTGCCGGGCGTCGCGGCACTGGAACAGTCCGACTGACCGACTGTTAACGCCACCATTGTGGACAGCCGCGCGGGGCTTTGCCAAAGAAGGGCGAACCCCGAACGCCAGAGGAGCGCAGCATGTCCGACGACGCCATGAGAACCCAGATGGAAACCGGCCGGGGCTTCATCGCCGCGCTGGACCAGTCGGGGGGCTCGACGCCCAAGGCTCTGCGCCTCTACGGCATCGACGAGGACCGGTATGCCTCGGAGGCCGAGATGTTCGACCTCATCCACGAGATGCGCGCCCGCATCGCCACGGCGCCCGCGTTCACCGGCGAGAAGGTCATCGGCGCGATCCTCTTCGAGATGACGATGGACCGCGAGATCGGCGGCAAGCCCTCGGCCCGCTACCTCTGGGAGGAGAAGCGCGTCGTCCCCTTCCTGAAGATCGACAAGGGGCTGGAGGACGAGGCCGATGGCGTTCAGATGATGAAACCCATCCCGGATCTTTCGGAGCTGCTGGACCGGGCCGTGTCCCACGGCATCTTCGGCACCAAGGAACGCTCGGTGATCCACTCGGCAAATCCTGTGGGGATCGCCAATATCGTTGCCCAGCAGGTCGATCTCGGCTTCCGTGTGCTCGAGAAGGGCCTTGTGCCGATCCTCGAGCCGGAGGTGAACATCAAGGCCCCCGACAAGGCGGAGGCCGAGGAGATGCTTCTCGCGGAACTGGTCCGCGGCATGGATGCCATCCCCGAGGGACAGGCGGTCATGCTGAAGCTGACGATCCCCACCAAGCCCGACCTCTACGCGCCGCTGATCGCGCATCCGCGCGTGTTGCGGGTCGTGGCGCTGTCGGGCGGCTATAGCCGCGAGGAGGCCTGCGCGAAGCTGGCCGAGAACCACGGCATGATCGCAAGCTTCAGCCGCGGCCTGACCGAGGGGCTTTCGGCACAGCAGTCCGACGCCGAGTTCAACGCGAGCCTCGCCGAAGCGATCGACGCGATCCACGCCGCCTCGATCACCTGAGGAAAATCGCGGAAAACGAATCGCGGGGGATTCCCTTTTGCGAATCGATGTGCGAATCTCGTGTCACGGCCCCGCCAGAGGGCCGATGGCATCGAGGCAGTGGCACAGCACATGGCGCGCAGCGCATCGCTTTCCGGGCTCGTCCTTCCCCTCGCGCTCCTCTTCATCGGGGCGTATTTCACCTTTACCGCGGTGCAGGGGAAGTACGGGCTGTTCCAGCGCATCCAGATCGAGGCGGAAGCCGACCGGCTGGATCTGCAGCTGGCCGCGCTCGAAGCCGAGGTGGATCGGATGGAGATCCTGACCCGGAGGCTCTCGGACGATTTCCTCGACCTCGACCTTCTCGACGAACAGGCCCGCGACGTGCTGGGTTATGTCCGCGCCGACGAGGTCATCCTGCCCTGAACGCCCCCGACCGGGAGCCGCCGCACATCTCGGCGCGGCGCGCCTGCGTCAGCGACGGCGGTGGCACCCCGTTCCGGGGTGCGGCCGCGCCCGAGGTCCGGGGGTGGAGCGGCGTGGCGGGCCGGGCATGCGTATTTTCGGAAAGATGAACGCAGGGCGCGCGCCCGGCCGACCCCTGGGAGCCCGTCGATCGGGGCCGCGGAAAGCCTTGCACCCAGCGCAACCCCCTGCGTCAGGATTGCGGGGTGAAATCGGAGGTTGAGTCTGCTAGGGAACTGTTTAACGTTAAACTATATACGTGACGGGGAGGACACCCGAGATGCCACCACGCAAGACCGCGGCGAAAGCGGCGGCCGCGACACCCAATGTGTCGGCCGACGAACTGAAGACCTATTACCGCGAGATGCTGCTCATCCGCCGTTTCGAGGAAAAGGCGGGCCAGCTTTACGGCATGGGCCTGATCGGCGGCTTCTGTCACCTCTACATCGGCCAGGAGGCTGTCGTCGTCGGCCTCGAGGCCGCGGCGGAAGAGGGTGACAAGCGCGTCACCTCCTACCGCGATCACGGGCACATGCTGGCCTGCGGGATGGACCCCAAGGGCGTCATGGCCGAGCTGACGGGCCGCGAGGGGGGCTACTCCAAGGGCAAGGGCGGCTCGATGCACATGTTCTCCAAGGAGAAGCATTTCTACGGCGGCCACGGCATCGTCGCGGCCCAGGTGCCGATCGGCGCGGGCCTCGCCTTTGCCGACAAGTACCAGGGCAACGGGCGCGTGACCTTCACCTATTTCGGCGATGGCGCGGCGAACCAGGGCCAGGTGGCTGAGACCTACAACATGGCGCAGCTCTGGGACCTGCCGGTGATCTTCGTGATCGAGAACAACCAGTACGCCATGGGCACCAGCGTGAAGCGCGCCACCAAGTCGCCCGACTTCTGGGAACGCGGCGCCGCCTACGGCATCGCGGGCGAAGCGGTCGACGGCATGGACGTGCTGGCCGTGAAGGCCGCGGGCGAAAAGGCCGTCGCGCACTGCCGCGCGGGCAAGGGCCCCTACATCCTCGAGGTGATGACCTACCGCTACCGCGGCCACTCCATGTCGGACCCCGCGAAATACCGCACCCGCGAAGAGGTGCAGGAGATGCGCGAGAAGCGCGACGCCATCGAACACGTCCGCCAGATGCTGCTGACCGGCGGCCATGCCTCCGAGGACGATCTGAAAAGGATCGACAAGGAGATCAAGGAGATCGTGAACGAGGCCGCCGAGTTCTCGAAGGAAAGCCCCGAGCCGCATCTCGACGAGCTCTGGACCGACATCTACGCCGACGCGGCGCCGCAGAACGCCTGAGGGGGACCGACGACAATGGCAACCGAAATTCTCATGCCCGCCCTCTCCCCCACGATGGAGGAAGGCACGCTGGCCAAGTGGCTGGTGAAGGAAGGCGACACCGTCTCGGCCGGCGACATCATCGCCGAGATCGAGACCGACAAGGCCACGATGGAATTCGAGGCGGTCGATGAAGGCGTGATCGGCAAGATTCTTGTCGCGGAAGGCACCGAGGGCGTGAAGGTCAACACCCCCATCGCCGTGATCGGCGAGGCGGGCGAGGACATGTCGAAGGCCGAAGCCGCCAGCGCCCCCGCGCCCGTGGCGCTGGAAACCTCCGAGGGCAAGGCCGACGCGGCCCCCGCGACAGCGGCCGTCCCCGCCCAGGCGGCGGCCCCCCGGACCGACCGGACGCCCGACTGGCCCGAGGGCACGGCGATGAAGACCCAGACCGTGCGCGAAGCCTTGCGCGACGCCATGGCCGAGGAAATGCGCCGCGACGACAGCGTCTTCGTCATGGGCGAGGAGGTGGCCGAGTACCAGGGTGCCTACAAGGTGACCCAAGGACTGCTGGACGAGTTCGGCGCCAAGCGCGTGATCGACACGCCGATCACCGAACACGGTTTCGCCGGTCTCGGCGTCGGCGCGGCCTTCGGGGGCCTGCGCCCCATCGTCGAGTTCATGACCTTCAACTTCGCGATGCAGGCCATCGACCACATCATCAACTCGGCGGCCAAGACGCTCTACATGTCGGGCGGCCAGATGGGCGCGCCGATGGTCTTCCGCGGCCCGAACGGTGCCGCCGCCCGCGTGGGCGCGCAGCACAGCCAGGATTACGCCGCCTGGTATTCCTCGATCCCCGGCCTCAAGGTGGTGCAGCCCTACTCGGCCGCCGACGCCAAGGGCCTGTTGAAGACCGCGATCCGCGATCCGAACCCGGTGATCTTCCTCGAGAACGAGATCCTCTACGGCCGCTCCTTCGAGGTGCCGGACCTCGAGGATTTCACCATCCCCTTCGGCAAGGCGAAGATCTGGCGCGAGGGCACGGATGTGACCATCGTGAGCTTCGGCATCGGCATGACCTACGCCCTTGCCGCCGCCGAGGAACTGGCGAAGGAGGGGATCGAGGCCGAGGTGATCGACCTGCGCACGCTGCGTCCGATCGACTATGACACGGTCATCGCATCGGTGATGAAGACGAACCGCTGCGTGACGGTCGAGGAAGGCTTCCCGGTCTGTTCGATGGGCAACCACCTGTCGGCCTACATCATGACGCATGCCTTCGATTACCTCGATGCGCCGGTCCTCAACTGCACCGGCAAGGACGTACCGATGCCCTACGCGGCCAACCTCGAGAAGCACGCGCTGACCTCGGTCCCCGAGGTGGTCGCGGCCGTGAAGTCGGTCACCTATCGCTGAGGAGGCGGCCCTGATGGAGGTCATCGGCAAGACCGCGGATTCCAGCGCCTACCGGGTCGCCCTCGACCTCGGCGGGGCGCGGGTGGTCGCGCATGTCCCCGATGCGCTTCTGTCGGCCCAATACGGGCAGGAGGCGAAGGTCAGCCACGGCCAGGCCTACGAGTGGATCGCCACGCAGGCCCATGACCTCGCCCAGGCCATCGAAACCCGAGCGAAGGGCGGCACACCCCGCCCGCCCTTCGACCAGATCACCCTTGACGGCAGCGCCTGAACGGCGCGCCCCCGCCACGACGGACGGAGACAAAGAGATGCCCACCGAAATCCTGATGCCCGCCCTTTCCCCAACGATGGAGGAAGGAACGCTTGCCAAGTGGTTGGTGAAAGACGGCGACACCGTCGCCTCCGGCGACATCCTCGCCGAGATCGAGACCGACAAGGCGACGATGGAATTCGAAGCCGTGGACGAAGGCGTGATCGGCAAGATTCTTGTAGAAGAAGGCACCGAGGGCGTGAAGGTCAACGCCCCGATCGCCGTCCTGCTGGGCGAGGGCGAAAGTGCCGATGACATCGGCGCGGCCCCGGCTCCGGCCGCCGCGCCCGCCTCGGCACCCGAGGCCCCTGCCCCCGAGGCAC
>WVSO01000055.1 GCA_015689745.1 Rhodobacterales bacterium HKCCSP123
CGTCGCCCTCCAGCGCGACCCGGCTCGCGGACCAGCCCGTGACATGCCCGAGGATCAGCCGCGCCTCCCGCGCCGCCTGCGCGCCCGCCACCGGCCCGAGAGACGCCCGCGCATGGGCAAGCCACGCCCCGGCGGTCATGCGCCCGCCCCCCACGCGCCTTCATCTTTCCCCAAATACGCAAACCCGCCACATCCCTCCGGGCACACCCACCCGACAGGGGCCGACCGCCCGCCACGGGCGCCCGCGCGCGGACGGGCCGCAGGCCCCCCGCGCGCCGGGTCCCGGGCGAAGCCCGGGAAAACCGCCGGTGCCTCAGCCATCCATCGCCGCCAGTTGCCGCGCCTGGGCATCCGCGACCAGGGCGTCGATCACCTCGTCGAGATCCCCTGCCATCACCTGGTCCAGCTTGTAGAGCGTCAGGTTGATCCGGTGATCCGTCACGCGGCCTTGCGGGAAGTTGTAGGTCCGGATCCGCTCCGACCGGTCGCCCGTCCCGACCTGCGCCTTGCGGTCGGCGGCCATCGCATCGGCCGCCTTCTGCCGTTCGAGATCGTAGAGCCGCGCGCGCAGGACCCCCATCGCGATCTCGCGGTTGCGGTGCTGCGACTTCTCCGAGCTCGTCACCACGATCCCCGTGGGCTGGTGCGTGATCCGCACCGCCGAATCGGTCGTGTTCACATGCTGCCCGCCGGCGCCCGAGGCGCGCATCGTGTCGATGCGGATGTCCGCGGCCGGGATGTCGATGTCGACCTCCTCGGCCACCGGCAGCACCGCCACCGTCGCCGCCGAGGTGTGGATGCGCCCGCCCGATTCCGTCTCGGGCACCCGCTGCACCCTGTGCACGCCGCTCTCGAACTTCAGCCGGGCGAAGACGCCGTCCCCCTCGATCCGGGCGGTGACTTCCTTCACCCCGCCCAGCTCGGTCTCCTGCAGGTCGACGACCTCCAGCCGCCAGCCCCGCGCCTCGGCATAGCGGGTGTACATCCGCAGGAGATCGCCCGCGAAGAGCGCCGCCTCCTCGCCCCCCGTGCCGGGGCGGATCTCGATCATCGCGGGGCGCGCGTCGGCCTCGTCCTTCGGCAGAAGCGCCAGTTGCAGCGCCGCCTCGGCCCCGGGCAGGGCCGCGCGCAGGCGTGGCAGCTCTTCCTCGGCCAGGTCCCGCATCTCGGGGTCCGACAGCATCGCCTCGGCCTCGGCGATATCGGCCACGAGCTGCCGCCAGGCCGCGATCTGGCTCACCACCGGTTTCAGCCCGGCATAGTCCCGGCTGATCCGCGCGATGTCGCCCGGCGCGGCACCCGCGTTCAGCTGCGCTTCGAGATACTCGAAACGGTCGGTGATCTGGCGCAGGCGGTCCTCGGGCAGCATGGGCGTCAAGTGACGGGGCGGCGGGCCGCCGTCAAGACCCCGACAGGCCCGACAGGTCGCGCGCGCTTTCGATCCAGCGCGCGACGCGGGCCGCGTTCACGCCCATGTCGCCGTAACCGAAACGCGAGCGCGAGTAGATCTCGACCCGCGTGCCCTGCGCCACCGGCACCAGCTTGACCGAAATCGCATCCGGGTAGCCCATCAGCCGCGAGCGTGCGACATAGGTCATGTGCCCCTCGGCCAGCGACCCGCCGATCATGTCGGCGCCCTCGGCCGTGGCGACGGCGTCGATCCGTGCGGCCATGACATCAGGGGCCGCGTCGAAGACGGGCGCACGGTCTCCCGTGCGCAGCTCGTAGTTCGGGCTGGCAGGGGGCGTCACGTCGGCCGGGTCAACGTGCCAGGTTCCGGCCGGCATCGGGACGCTGCGGAAATAGATCCCCGCGCCGATCACGGCGAGGACAAGGAGGGCGGCAAGTCCGATCAGGATACGCATGGCAGACTAGGTCGGCGCTTCGCCGCCTGCAGTCAAGAGTGCGCGGGCCGCGGCGCGCGCGATGATCCGCTCCTCGTCGGTCGGCATCACGAGGACCGGCACGGGGCCTGCGTGGATCGTGGCGGCATTCGCGGCGTTCCGCGCGGCATCGATCTCGAGCCCCAGGAAGCCGAGACCCTCCAGCGCCATCGCCCGGACCCGCGCCGCGTTCTCGCCGATGCCCCCGGTGAACACCAGGGCGTCGAGCCCGCCAAGGGCGGCGGCAAGCGCCCCGATCTCGCGCCGCAGGCGGAAGGTATAGTAGGCGATCGCTTCGGCCGCCTCGGGCGCATCGGAGGCGAGAAGCCTCCGCATGTCGTGGCTGATCCCCGACAGGCCGAGGAGACCGCTTTCCTTGTAGAGAAGCGTCGTGATCCCCTCCGCCGTCATCCCCTGCCCCATCAGGAAGAGCACAACGCCCGGATCGAGCTGGCCCACCCGCGTGCCCATCGGCATCCCGTCGAGCGCCGAGAACCCCATCGTCGAGGCGACCGAGCGCCCGCCCCGGATCGCGCAGAGCGAGGCGCCGTTGCCCAGATGCGCCACGATCACGCGGCCCCCGGCCAGGTCGGGGCGATCGGCGGCGAGCTTCCCGGTGATGTAGTCGTAGCTCAGCCCGTGGAACCCGTAGCGCCGCACGCCCGCCTCGTAGAAGCGGCGCGGCAGGGCGAAGGTGTCGTTGACCCAGGGGTGCCCCCGGTGGAAGGCCGTGTCGAAGGCCGCGACCTGCACCGCGCGCGGGAAGGCCGCAAGCGCCGCGCGCACGCCCGCAAGGTTGTGCGGCTGGTGCAGGGGCGCGAGCGGCGAGAGCGTATCGAGATGGTCCACCAGCTCCGCCGTCAGCACGCGCGGCCCGTCGATATCGGGCCCGCCATGCACCACCCGATGCCCCACCGCCGCGATCGTGCGCCCCCCCATCAGGGGCGCGAGCGCGGCCAGGAGGGCCTCCAGACCCCTGGCGTGGTCGGCGCTGCCGATCGGCGTGACGGTCCCGGCCCCGCCTGTCTCGACGACAAGCCGCGCCGCGGGCCCGAGCGCATCGATCTGGCCGCGCGCCTCCTCCTCCGGCTCGTCGGCCGCCGCGTAGAGCCCGAACTTGATCGAGCTCGAGCCCGCGTTCAGCGTCAGGATCAGGCTCATCTCGGGCGTTCGGCGTAAAGCGCCGCCACCGCGCAGGAGGCGAGCCGCGCCTTGTCGTCGTCGGCCCGGCTGGTCAGGATCACCGGCACCTGCGCCCCCATCACGATCCCCGCGGCCTCGGCATGGGCGAGAAAGGTCAGCTCCTTCGCGATCATGTTGCCCGCCTCGAGGTTCGGCGCGACCAGGATATCCGCGCGCCCCGCGACCAGTCCGGTCAGCCCCTTGGTGCGGGCCGCGCCGGGATCGACGGCATTGTCCATCGCCAGCGGCCCGTCGACGAGCCCCCCGGTGATCTGGCCCCGGTCGGCCATCTTGGACAGGATGGCGGCATCGAGCGTCGAGGGGATCGAGGGCGTGACCGTTTCCACCGCCGAGAGGATGCCGGCCTTCGGCTGCTCGAGCCCCAGCGCGCGGGCAAGGTCGATCGCGTTCTGGACGATGGAAACCTTGCACTCGAGGTCCGGCGCGATGTTGATCGCGGCGTCGGTCACGAAGAGCAGGTGATCGAGCCCCGGCACGTCCATCACGAAGACATGGGAAAGGCGGCGGTTGGTCCGGAGCCCCGTTTCCTTCTTCAGGATCGCGTGCAGAAGCTGGTCGGTGTGCAGATGCCCCTTCATCAGCGCGCGGGCCCGCCCCTCGTGGACCAGCGCGACCGCGCGCAGCGCGGCGGCGCGGTGGTCGGGAACGTCGATGATCTCGATGCCCGAGATGTCGACCCCGGCCTCTTCGGCGGCCGCCGCGATCTTGGCGGGGGCGCCCACGAAGATCGGGTCGATCAGCGTGTGGTCGCGGCCCAGCATCGCGCCCATCACGGCATCGGGGCTTTCGGGGCAGACCACGACCGTGGGCAGCGGGGCGAGGGGCTCGGCCCGGGCGAGCAGGGCGTCGAAATGGCGGTGCGACTGCACCGTCAGGCCCGGCACCTCGGCCCCGTCGAAGCTGCGCGCGGCATCCGGGGCCTTCACCGTCGCCTCGCCCTCGGCGATGCGGCCGGCGGGGCCGTCGACCCATGTCTCGAAGCGGACGACATCCTCCGGCAGCTTCTCGGCGACGCGCACCCCCACGGTCAGCGTCTCGCCCGCATGCGCGCGCCCCACGAAGCGCAGCGCGAGGCCGAGGTAGAGCGTGCCCGGCCCGGGCAACTGGTTGCCCAGGACGCCCGAGATGAGCGCCGCGACCCAGGTCGAGGGGGCCACGGCCTCGGTCACGCCGTCACCGTCGCCGTCGTAATCGGGCAGGTGCATGGGGTTCAGGTTCCCGCTCGCATGGGCGAAGACATAAAGGTCCTCGGCCCGGCAAAGTCGGGTCACGCCGGCCTCCTGCCCGATGCGGAGCGCGGCATAGGGGGTACTTGTGAGGATGGTCATGGTGGTCCTTCGGGATGCTGCTCCGATCCTGTGCAGCCTAGCGGCCTGACGTCAAAGAAACTTGATCCATGTCAGCCCGTCAAACCGGGCCTGCGTTGCGGCCGTCACACGGATTTCACTTTACTTGCAGCCGCAATCGGCGCATACGGGCCGCGCTATCTCTACTCTATCGACCCCTGTCTTTCGCCCGAACCGGCAAAGCTTGTGCTCTCGATCTTGCATGGGTGACGCCGAAGCTGCCGCATGTCGCGGGCAGCGAAACATGACAGGAGACACGGATATGGCCACTGGCACCGTGAAATGGTTCAACACCACCAAAGGCTACGGCTTCATCGCGCCCGATGGCGGCTCGAAGGACGTCTTCGTCCACATCTCGGGCGTCGAGCGCTCGGGCCTGACCGGCCTCGCCGACAACCAGAAGGTCAAGTTCGACCTCGAGAAAGGCCGTGACGGCCGCGAAAGCGCCGTGAACATCGAACTGATGTAATCCGGCCCCCGGATCCGAAACGCGCGAAGGGCGTGCCGTGAAGGCGCGCCCTTTTTGCATGCGCCGCCGGCACGGCAATGCGGCAACAATACCGCGCCGCGCCGCGCGCGGGATCCGGCGATTCTTCCAAACCGGCCTGCGCTCCGATACAGTTGCCGCGAGCAGGCAATGCGGGCTGCCCGGCGAGGCGGGCCGCGAGGGGCGGGCAAGAAGTAAGTGGTGCACGTCGGGTGGTACAGATGGAGCGCGATCTCGACATAGTCGCAGAACTGCATGGCGTGCGCGTTCCTGCCGCCCCGCATCTGACGCAGCGCACCATCGAGGCGATCCGCAGCGGACTGTATGAACGACCCGAGATCGAGGGAGTGCTCGTCAACCTTCGGGCGGGCGACCGCGTCGTCGAACTGGGATCGGGCGCAGGGATCGTCAGCTCCATCATCGCCAAGACCTTCGACGACGTGCAGGTCCGCACCTTCGAGGGCAATCCCGACCTGATCGAGCACATCCGGCGCATGCACTCGGTCAACGGTCTCGAGGGGGCCGTCGAGGTGCGCAATTCCATCGTGGTCTCCGAGGACGACCCTCCGCCCTTCACCCTGTTCTCGGTGAGCTCCAGTTTCCTCGGCTCCAGGTTGGCGGAGGCGGGGGCATCCGACGAGGACGGGCGCAGCCTGCGCGTCGAGATCACCCCCTATGCCGAGCTGTGCCGCAGCTTTCCGCACAATGTCCTCGTCATGGACATCGAAGGGGCCGAACTGGCCTTCCTCAGGGGCGCCGACCTGGCCGGCATCGACGTTCTCATCGTCGAGCTGCACCCCACCGTCTACGGGCAGGACATGGCGACGGAATGCATCCGCCTGATCGAGGCCGGGGGCCTCGTGCTGGATCCCGCGTCCTCGACGCTCCAGGTCAAGGCGTTCAAGACGCCCGGGCGGATGCGCCTCGGCATCGACACGACCCGCGTGGCCTGGCGCGACATGCCGGAGGCGCTCGAGTTCGGACCCGACACCGAATGCGCGGCAGGGATCGAGGTTCACCCCGGCGCGGTCCTGGTCAAGAGCCCGGGCTTCGGCCCCGATCCCGTCGCCGCCAGCGTGTTCGACGCAGACCAGCGCGAGGTGCCGGTTGCGATTTCCTGGTTCGATGGCACAAGCCGCGCCACGCTGAGCCGCCACCATCCCCGCATGAAACGCGTGAGCGACATCGGGGGCACCTGGGTCTTCGGCGGCACGCTCGACCCCGAGGCCCCGGATGCCCTGCGCCAGATGCTTGCGCGGCTCTGGTGCCTGTCCCACCTCGACGCCGAGACGCCGCCGGGCGGCGTGGTCTACGTCCCCCTCGGCGCCGCCGGGCAGGATGTCTACGACGCCTTCCTCGCGCAGGCCCTGCCCCTCTGGGCACCGGGCCTCAAGCCGTTGGTCCTCAAGGGGCCAAGCCGGTTCGAACGGCTGATCGTGCCGCCCCAGGGCGTGGCCTCGGGCCGGTTGCGCCACGGAACGGCCGAGTTCCGCGCCTTCGCCCGCTCCCGCGACAGGGGCGCACCGCCCGCAGGCGCGGGCGGCAGCCTGTTCCTCTTCGACAGCCGCGCCGGGGACGGCGAAACCGGTACCGTGGCGCAGGCGACTCTCGCCGATGCGGGCTACGCGACCTTCGACCTTGCGCGCGGGCCCCTCTCCGAAGCCGCCGAGATGATCGGGGCATCCTCGGTCATCCTCGCCGCGGGCGGCGCGGCCGAGGACCTCGTCCTCTATCTCGCCCGCGACACGGCCCGCATCGGCACCCTCGACTCCGCCGAGCCGGGCACGGCCGAGGATTTCGAGACCCTCGCCCGTCTTCACGGCTTTGCCGATGCGCATCGGATCGACCTGGGCGGAAAGGGTCATACCCCCGGTGCGTCGGCGCGCGACCGTCTGCGGCTGCACCTTGCGGTGCAGGGGTTCCTGTGACGGGGCCGGGCACCGCCCCGGCGGAGGCGTGACGGGCATGTTCGATCCGCAAACGGACCTCAGGGGCAGCATCGCCGTCCACGAAGGAACCCTGATCCAGCCGGTCACCCATCATCCGAAGAACAAGAGCCCGCGGCCGGGCGGCGTGATCGGCGCGGATGGCCGTTACCTCGACATCTCGCACTGCCGCTACCACTCGTCCCGGACATGGACCCTGTCCTGCGCGCCGGACCCCGCGGCGCCGGTTCTCGATCTGCCCGGAACCTGGCTCTATGGCGGGGTGCTCGACCCGGCCTTCGGCCATTGCATCGTCGAATCCCTGTCGCGGCTCTGGGCGCTCGACCATCTCGACGACCGGCCCGACGGCATCGTCTTCCTTCCTGCCGTGCACCGGGCCGTCTACGGGCGGCCCAAGCGCTACATCAACGCGACACAGGCCGTCTTCGCCGCCTTCGAGGGCCTGCCCGAGCGGCGCGCCTGCCCCGTCCACCCCTGCCGCCCCGAGCGCCTGATCCTCGCCGCGCAGGGCATGGGCGGGGGCGACATGAGCGCCGGCGCACCGGAGTTCCGCGCCTTCGTGAAGCGGCGGTTCCTTCCGGCAGTGGCCCCGTGCGGCGGCGAACGGCTCTATGTCTCCCGCGCGCGGCTCGAGGTGATGGGAAACATCATGTTCGAGGACCGGATCGAAGGGCTCTTCGCGGCCAACGGCTACGAGATCTTCCACCCCGAGCAGCACGGGCTGGCCGAACAGGTGGCCCGTTATCGGGCCGCGCGCCGGATCGTGACGGTGGAAGGCTCGGCCCTGCATGTCATCGCCTACGCCCTGGGCGCGGACCAGCCGGTCGATGTCGGCATCATCCAGCGCCGCACGACCGGCAACGTCGCCTCGTTCGAGGCCCAGTTGCGAGCGCAAAGCGCCGCACGGGTCCATGTCATCGACACGATCGAGCGGCTCTATCACCCCGCCCGGATCCATGGGGAACAGTCGAACGTCCGCGCCCTGCACGACCTGCGCCGGATGGCCGACAGGCTCGTCAAGGCGGGCCTGCTCGAGCAGGCCGCGCCCATCGAGCCCCCCACCGAGGACGACATCGCCGAGGCCCTCGCGCGCCTCCCGAAGGAGATGGTCCGGACGGATCTCTGACCGGCACCGCCCGTGGCCACACCCGTCCGGGCCGGACGCCGCCACGGCGGATCAATCCGTCGCGTAGCGGATCCACATGCCGTCGGGCTGTTCCCGCAAGCGGTACACATATGGCAGGTCGTTCCAGCACATGACCTCGTCATAGCGGTCATCGAGCACCAGTGTCCCGGCCGTGGTCTCGGCCAACAGGACCGTGTGCAGGAAAAACCGCGTCTCGTGGACCACGACGGCGCAGGTGAGGGACGCCGAGGGCAACCCCAACTCGATCAGGCGTCGGCGCTTTTCCAGCGCGTAGTCCTCGCAGTCCCCGAACCCCGAGGCGGGAAAATCCCAGCTTTCTTCGAGCCCGCTGTTGCCGATGTCGGGCGTGAAGCGGATGTCCGCGTTGACCGCGCTGTTGATGGATGAAAGCTGGTCCTGCAGCGGCCCGTTCCAATCGAGGACGGGCGCGCCCTCCAGATCACAGGCCTCCGGCTCGCGCGAACAGAAATCGGCGTAGGGGCTCGGCGGCGCGGTCAGCCGCTCGATGGCAAGGGTCATCGGCGCGCAGGCCGGGGCTTCCTGTGCGCGACCGTCGGCCATCCACAGCGCCACCACCGCGGCAAGCACGACGCCGGGGTTCTTCCTGCCGTCCATGACCCGAGCCTAGCACGCCCCGCGCCGGACGTGGACCCCCGGGGCATCGACCGCTCTCAATGATTGTCGCGCGGCAGGTCCCTGGCGATCCTCTGGTAGGCCGTCGCCAGCTCCAGGCACCCGCCCTGCGCCAGTTGGCCGACATGGGTGCGGTAGATCTCCTGCCAGGGGGTCTGGTGGGTGATCTCGGGCGGGGTCCAGGCATCACGGCGGGCCTGCCATTCGGCCTCGTCCACCAGCGCGTCGAGCGTTCCGGCGTTCAGGTCGAGCCTGACACGGTCCCCCGTCTGCAAGAGCGCAAGGCCGCCGCCCACCACCGCCTCGGGCGAGGCGTTGAGGATCGAGGGGCTTTCCGACGTTCCCGACTGCCGCCCGTCGCCGACCGTCGGCAGGTGCCGGATGCCGGCACGGATCAGCGCGTCGGGCGGCTGCATGTTCACCACCTCGGCCGAGCCGGGGTAGCCGACGCATCCGACATTGCGGATGAAGAGAATCGTACGTTCGTCAATGCCTAACGAGGCGTCGTTGATGCGATCGTGGTAGTCCTCGGGGCCTTCGAAGACCACGGCGCGGGCCTCGAACACGCCGCCCGTCAGGAAGCGGGCGCGGAAGTCCTCGGAGATGACGGAGGTCTTCATCAGCGCCGATGCGAAGAGGTTGCCCTTCAGCACCACGAAGCCCGCGTTCTCGCGCAGCGGCTGGTCGAAGGACCGGATCACGTCCTCGTCCCGGCTGCGCGCCCCCGCCAGCGCCTCGGAGAGCGGCAGGCCCGAGGCCGTCATCACGGTGCCGTCAAGCTGGCCCGCGGCCAAAAGCTCGCCCATCACCGCCGGAACCCCGCCCGCGCGGAAGAAGGATTCGCCCAGGTAGGCGCCGGCCGGCTGCATGTTCACCAGAAGCGGCAGCGTCAGCCCGTGCGCCTGCCAATCGGTCACGTCGAGGTCCACCCCCATGTGACGGGCGATCGCCTGCAGATGCGGCGGCGCGTTGGTCGAGCCGCCGATGGCGGTGTTCACCTTGATCGCGTTGAGGAAGGCCGCGCGCGTCAGGATATCCGAAGGCTTCAGGTCGGCCTCGACCATCTCGACGATGCGGCGGCCGGTCAGATAGGCCATCTCCATCCGCTCGCGGAAGGGCGCGGGGATCGCCGCCGCGCCGGGCAGGGTCATGCCCAGCGCCTCGGCCAGCGCGTTCATGGTGGAAGCCGTGCCCATCGTGTTGCAATGCCCGAGCGAGGGCGCGGAGGCACAGGCGCGTTCCATGAACTCGTCGTAGTCGATCTTGCCCTCCGCCAGCAGGCGGCGGCTCTCCCAGATGATCGTGCCCGAGCCCGCGCGCTTGCCCTGCCACCAGCCGTCCGTCATCGGCCCGCCGTTCAGCGCGATGGCCGGAAGGTCGACGGTCGCGGCCCCCATCAGCATGGCGGGCGTGGTCTTGTCGCAGCCGGTGGTGAGAACGACGCCGTCGATCGGGTAGCCGTGCAGCACCTCGACAAGGCTGAGGTATTGCAGGTTGCGGTCGAGCGCCGCCGTGGGCCGCTTGCCCGTCTCCTGGATCGGGTGGACGGGAAACTCCATCGGGATGCCGCCCGCGTCGCGGATGCCCGCCTTGATCCGGTCCATCAGGAAGACGTGGATCTTGTTGCAGGGCACAAGGTCGCTGCCCGTCTGGGCGATGCCGATGATCGGACGCCCGCTTTGCAGCTCCGCGCGGGTGAAGCTCTGGTTCTGGTAGCGTTCCAGGTAGAGCGCGGTCATGCCGGGGTTGTTCGGGTTGTCGAACCATTCCTGGCTGCGATAGCGGCGGTTGGCGCGGGTGTCGGACATGGGGTGTTCCATATAGTGAAACTCGGGGCCGAATAATGAGACGGCTTGCGACAGTCCTAGCGGAACCGACCCCTGCCCCTCAAGCCAAACAATCGGCGCGGGGTTGAGACAAATCAAATCATCCCGCCCGCGCCTGTGCCACACGAGGGGCGACAGGACACACCATGCCACAGATCGTCTTTCGCACAGAGGGCCTGAGCAAGGTCTACGATACCGGCGAGATCAAGGTTCACGCGCTTTCGGGCGTGAACCTCGAGCTTTACGCCGGTGAGTTGTCGGTGCTGCTGGGCCCCTCCGGCTCGGGCAAATCCACGCTTCTGAACATCCTCGGCGGGCTCGACCATGCCAGTTCGGGCCGGGTGTGGTTCCGGGACCTGGAACTCACCGACCTCGGCGACCGGGCGCTCACCCGCTACCGGCGCGACCATGTCGGCTTCGTCTTCCAGTTCTACAATCTCGTCCCCTCGCTGTCGGCGCGCGAGAACGTGCAGCTCGTGACCGACGTGGCGCCGAACCCGATGCGCGCCGAGGAGGCGCTCGAGCGCGTGGGCCTGACCCACCGGCTCGACCATTTCCCGGCCGAGATGTCGGGCGGCGAACAGCAGCGCGTCGCCATCGCGCGGGCCATCGCCAAGCAGCCCGAGGTGCTTCTGTGCGACGAGCCCACGGGCGCACTCGACAGCAAGACCGGCGTCGCGGTGCTGGAGGTGCTGAAGGAGATCAACGACGACCTCGGAACAACGACCGTCGTCATCACCCATAACGCGGGCATCCGTGCCATGGCCCATCGCGTCATCAACTTCGCCGACGGCAGGATCGCCAGCGTCGAGGAGAACGAGACCCGCCTCGCCCCCCACGAGATCAGCTGGTGAGGGTGGCGGCGATGCAGGCGATCGACATCAAGCTCTTGCGCGATTTCCAGCGCCTCTGGGTGCAGGGGCTCGCCATCGCCGTGGTGCTGGCCTGCGGTGTCGCGATCCTGCTGACCGCCTTCGGCATGCACACCGCGCTGACCGACACGCGCGAGGCCTATTACGAGCGCAACCGCTTCGCCGAGGTCTTCGCGGATGCGCGCCGCGCGCCCGACCGGCTGATGACCGAGATCACGGAGATCCCCGGCGTCACCTCGGCCGAGGCGCGGGTCCAGGGCTTTGCCGTTCTCGACCTGCCGGGCCGGACCGAGGTGGCGATGGGCCAGATGCTGTCCTGGCCCAGGGCGGACGATCCGCTGCTGAACGTGCCGATCCTTCGGGGCGGCGTGCCGCCCGGGCGCGCGGGCGAGGTCATGGTGACGACCGCCTTCGCCGAGGCCAACGGTTTCGAGATCGGCGACGTCTTCCACGCCAACCTGAACGGCCAGCGCCGCGCGCTGACGATCACCGCAACCGCGCTGTCACCGGAATTCATCTACACCATCGGCCCCGGCGCGCTGATGCCCGACAACGAGGGGTTCGGCATCATCTGGATGCCCGAGGCCGAGATGGAGGCCGCCTTCGACATGGCGGGGGCCTTCAACCACGTGGCGCTGCGCCTGACCGCCGATGCCGCGCCCGAGGATGTGAAGGAGGCGCTGGACCTCCTGCTCGATCCCTATGGCGGGCAAGGCGCCTACGGGCGCGACCAGCAGATGTCGGATGCCTTCGTCTCGGCCGAGATCGACCAGTTGCGCGGCATGGCCGTCGTGGTGCCGCCGATCTTCTTCGCCATCTCGGCCTTTCTCGTCGGCATGGTCATGAGCCGGATCGTGGCGCTCGACCGGGCCGAGATCGGGCTCCTGAAGGCGCTGGGATATTCGGACGTCGAGATCTCGCTGCATTACCTGCTTCTGGCCGCGCTGATCGCCGTGCTCGGCGTGACGCTGGGATGGGCGGGGGGCACGATCCTTGCGCGCGGGATGGCGTCGCAATACGCTGAATTCTTCGATTTCCCCTACCTGATCTTCCGTGTGCCGCTTTGGGTCTACGCCATGTCGGGGCTGGCTGCGCTGATCACCACCATGGCCGGCGCGCTGCGCGCCGCCCTCATGGCCGCCCGCCTTGCGCCGGCGGTCGCCATGCAACCCCCTGCCCCGCCCGTCTTCCGCAAGACGCTGGCCGACCGCGTGATGACCGCGATCCGGTTGAAGCAGACCAGCATCATGGTCCTGCGCAGCCTGATCCGCTGGCCCATCCGCAGCGCGCTGACGGCGCTTGGCCTGGGCGCGGCCACGGCTTCCGTCATCGCCTCGGGCTTCATGTTCGACGCGCTCACCCGGATCATCGACCTCGCCTTCAACCAGTCCTTCCGGCAGGACGCCATGATCATGTTCGCCGAGGACGTGCCCGAGACCGCGCTGGCCGACGTGGCGAACCTGCCCGGCGTGATGCAGGTCGAGGCGATGCAGTTCCATGCCGCGACCCTTCGCAACGGCCCGCGCGAGAAACGCATTTCGATCGAGGTGCGCCCCGATGGCGCAGAACTCAGCCGCGTGATCGGCGCGAGCGGCCTGCCCATCGACCCGCCGCCAGGCGGCATCCTCCTGTCCGACCGCCTGGCCGAGCAGCTGGAGGTCGCCGTGGGCGAGGTGCTGGAGGTCGAGTTCATGACCGGCCGCCGCGAGACGCATGAGTTGGTCGTGGCGGGGCTGGTGGAGCAGTATTTCGGCCTGGGGGCTTATGTCGAGATCGGCTATCTCGACCGGCTGTTCCGGCGCAGCCCGCAGGTGTCGGTCGCCAACGTGCTGGTCGACCCGGCGCAACTGCCCGCGCTGCACGCCGCCCTGCAGGACACCCCGATGCTCTCGGGCCTGATCGAGATGAACGAGAACCGCGCCAGTTTCGAGGAGACGATCAGCGAGAACGTGGTCGTGGTGAACACGGTCTATGCCGCCATCGCCATCCTGATCACGGTGGGCGTCGCCTATAACGGCGCGCGCATCCAGATGTCGGAGCGCGCGCGCGAGTTGGCCAGCCTGCGCATCCTCGGCTTCACGCGCGGCGAGGTGAGCCAGGTCCTTGTCGGCGAGACGATGCTGCTTGCGCTCATCGCGCAGCCGGTGGGCTGGCTTCTGGGCGCATGGATCGCCCATGCGCTGACCACCAGTTTCACCTCGGACCTCTATGCGATCCCGCTGGTGCTGGAGCCGGCAAGTTTCGCCTGGGCGAGCCTCGTGGTACTCACGGCGAGCTTCGCCTCGGTCATGATCGTGCGCCGCCGGATCGACCGGATGGACCTGGTGGCCGTCATGAAGACACGGGAGTAACGGATATGGTCTGGACCACGCGAACGACGGGCATGTCGCTGGCAGGTATCGCCGTGCTGGGGGGGCTGGCATACGTCGCCTTCCGCGAGGACCCGGTGCCGGTCGACCTGATCGAGGTGACGGCCGCCCCGATGCAGGTGACGATCGACGCCGACGGGCGCACGCGCATCCGCGATCTCTACGAGGTCGCCGCTCCCATCGCGGGCACGGCGCTGCGCGCGCCCGTGGCGGTGGGCGACAGGGTGCTCGCGGGCGAAACCGTGGTGGCGCGGGTGGAACCGGCGACGCCGACGCTTCTGGACGCGCGCGCGCGGGCGCAGGCCGAGGCCGCCGTCGCCGAAGCCGAGGCCGCGCTGGAGGTCGCGCGCACGGACCTGACCCGCGCCGAGGAGGAAGAGGTCTTCGCCCGGATGCAGTTCGAGCGGACGCAGACCCTTGTCGAGCGCGGTGTCTCCACGATCACGCAGCTCGAGACGGCGACGCAGGCGCTGGCCGTGGCCGAGGCGGCGGTGGCGGCTGCCCGCTCGCGGATCGCGATGGCCGAGGGCACGCTCGATCGCGCGCGCGCGGCGCTGGTCGGCCCGGACGGCGGCGAGAGCGGCGCGGAGTGCTGCGTGGACCTGACGGCCCCCGCCGATGGCGTCGTGCTCTCCATCGCGACGATCAGCGAACACCCGGTTCAGGCCGGCGCGCCGCTGGTCACCCTCGGCGACCCTTCCGAGCTGGAGATCGTCGCCGATCTCCTGTCCTCGGACGCCGTGCGCATCGCGCCGGGCACGCGCGCGATCGTCGAGCGCTGGGGCGGGCCCGAGGCGCTCGGGGCCGTGGTGACCCGGATCGAGCCCGCCGCCGCCACCCGCGTCTCGGCCCTTGGCATCGAGGAACAGCGGGTCGACGTGATCTTCGACATCGTCACCCCCGCCGAGGCGCGCCCCGGCCTCGGGCACGGGTTCTCGGTCTTCCTGCGCGTGGTGGAGTGGGAGGCCGAGAGCGTCCTGCAGGTCCCGCTCGGCGCGCTCTTCCGGCGCGGCGATGGCTGGGCCGTCTACGTGGTGGCCGAGGATGTGGTCGAGGAGCGCGGGGTGGCGCTCGGGCAGCGCGGCGCGCGCATGGCCCAGGTGCTCGACGGGCTCGAGGCGGGCGAGCGGATCGTCACCCACCCGAGCGAGGCCGTGGACGATGGCGTGACGGTGGTGGATCGGCGCGACCTGTGACAGGCGCGCAAGGAAGGCCCTTGCAAGGGCCTTTCACAGAGCCTTTCAAGGCTCTGATGAGCGCCTTGCAAGGCGCTTATACGGGCTTTCGAAAGCCCGTGGCGCCTCAGATCAACGGCAGCGCGCGGCGGACGAGGTCGTCGAGCTGATCCTCGTGCCCCTTGGCGTAGGCCTTGAGCTCCGCGCGCATCTCGGGCCCCCAGAAATCCTTGAGATGACCGGCGACGCGCTCGGCCTGGTCCGGGCCGGGCTGGCTGCGGAAGAAGGTGGCGATCTGGTTGGCCATGCGGCTCAGCTTGTCAGGCGACATGGGTCTCTCCCGTGACGATCCGGTGGGTATGGGTGAAGGCCTCGATGCGCGCGCCGCGGGCGAAGGCGGCGACGGTCAGCCCCGCACCCTCGGCCAGCCGGAGGGCATGGGCCGTGGGGGCCGAGACAGCGACCAGGACGGGGCAGCCGGCCAGCACCGTCTTCTGCACCATCTCGAGCGAAACGCGGCTGGTCAGCACGATGGCGCCGCCGGCCGGGTCGATCCCCGCGCGCAGAAGCGCCCCGATCAGCTTGTCGAGCGCGTTGTGGCGGCCCACGTCCTCGCGCGCCAGGACGATGCCCTGACCGGGAACGTAGAACCCCGCGGCATGGACCGCATGGGTCAGGTCATGGAGCGGCTGATGCGCGCGGAGCGCGTCGATGGCGCGCGCGGCCTCGGCCGCGTCGAGGGAGAGCCCGCCGGAGACGGGCGGCAGGTCGCGCAGCGCCTCTTCGAGGCTTTCGATGCCGCAAAGCCCGCAGCCCACCGGCCCCATCGTCGCGCGCCGCCGCGCGCCGAGCGCAAGGGCCGCTTCCTCGGCGATCCAGAGCCGCGCCTCGATGCCAAGCGCGCCCTCGATGATCTCGACGCGCTCGACCTGGTCGGGGCGCGCATAGCCCTCGGTGAAGGCGAAGCCGCGGGCGAAATCCTCCAGGTCCGCAGGGGTGCACATCATCACCGCCTGCGTCGTGCCGTTGCAGGTGACGGCGACCGGCACCTCCTCGGGCAGCGCGCGGGTGACCTCCCGCGCGCCGTCGGGGCCCATGGCCCGCGCCGGTATGGACCGGCTGGGCGTCATTCCGCCGCCTGAAGGATGCGACGCGAGAGCCGCGCCTGTTCCTCGTAGCGGTCCTGCCAGTCCGAGGGACCGTTCGACAGGCCGACCTGCACCGCCGTCACCTTGTATTCCGGGCAGTTCGTGGCCCAGTCCGAATGGTCGGTGGTGATGACATTGGCCTGCGTGCCGGGGTGGTGGAAGGTGGTGTAGACCACGCCGGGACTCACCCGGTCTGTCAGATGCGCGCGCAGCGTCGTCTCGCCCGAGCGGCTGGCGAGCCTGACCCAGGCCCCTTCCGTGATCCCGCGGACCTCGGCGTCATGGGGGTGGACCTCGAGCACATCCTCATGGTGCCAGACCGTGTTGGCCGTGCGCCGCGTCTGCGCGCCGACGTTGTATTGCGAGAGGATCCGCCCCGTCGTCAGCAGAAGCGGGAAGCGGGGGCCGGTCTTTTCCTCGGTCGCCACGTATTCGGTGACGATGAACCGCCCCTTGCCGCGCACGAAGCCCTCGACATGCATGATGGGCGAGCCCTCGGGGGCCGCGTCGTTGCAGGGCCACTGCACCGAGCCGCGCTCTTCCAGCATGTCATAGGTCACATGGGCGAAGCCGGGGGTGGTGGCCGCGATCTCCTCCATGATCTGCGCGGGGTGGGTGTAGTGCCAGGCGGGCCGCCCCTCGGCCTTCAGGATCGCGTTGGCGAGCATCTGGGTGATTTCCCAATCCGCGTAGCCGTTGCGGGGCTTCATCACCTCGCGCACGCGGTTGATGCGCCGCTCGGCATTGGTGAAGGTCCCCTCCTTCTCGAGGAAGGTGGAGCCGGGCAGGAAGACATGGGCGTAATTCGCCGTCTCGTTCAGGAACAGGTCATGGACGATGACACACTCCATCGCCGCCAGCCCCGCCGCGACATGCTTGGTGTCGGGGTCGGATTGCAGGATATCCTCGCCCTGGCAGTAAAGCCCCTTGAACTGCCCGTCCACGGCGGCATCGAGCATGTTGGGGATGCGCAGGCCCGGCTCGGGGTCGATCTCGACGCCCCAGGCGCTCTCGAAGATCGCGCGCACGTCGGCGTTCTTGACATGGCGATAGCCCGGCAGCTCGTGCGGGAAGGAGCCCATGTCGCAAGAGCCCTGCACGTTGTTCTGACCGCGCAGCGGGTTCACCCCCACGCCCTCGCGCCCGATATTGCCGGTGAGCATGGCGAGGTTGGCGATGCCCATGACGGTGGTGGAGCCCTGGCTATGCTCGGTCACGCCAAGCCCGTAGTAGATGGCCCCGTTACCGCCCGTGGCATAGAGGCGCGCGGCCGCGCGAAGCTCCTCGGCGGGGACGCCGGTGAGCATCTCGGTCATCTCGGGCGAGTGGCGGACATCCGAGACGAACTCGGCATATTCCTCGAACTCGTCCCAGTCGCAGCGCGTGCGGATGAAGTCCTCGTCGTAAAGCTTCTCGGTCACGATCACATGCGCGAGCGCCGTGACGACGGCCACGTTGGTGCCGGGGCGCAGCGCGAGGTGATGGGCCGCCTCGATATGCGCCGATTTCACGAGGTCGATCCGCCGCGGGTCGATGACGATCAGTTTCGCGCCCTGCCTGAGCCGCTTCTTCAGCCGCGAGGCGAAGACCGGGTGCCCGTCGGTCGGGTTCGCGCCGATGATGACAGCGACATCGACATGCTGCACGCTGTCGAAATTCTGCGTCCCCGCGCTGGTGCCAAAGGTCTGGCCGAGGCCGTAGCCCGTGGGCGAATGGCAGACCCGCGCGCAGGTGTCGGTGTTGTTGTTGCGGAAGACCGCGCGCGTCATCTTCTGCACGAGGTAGGTTTCCTCGTTCGTGCAGCGGGAGGACGTGATCACGCCCACCGATTTGCGGCCATGTTTGGCCTGAATGCCCCGGAACTTGTCGGCGGCGAAGCCGATCGCCTCCTCCCAGCTGACCTCGCGCCAGGGCTGGTCGATGGTCTCGCGGATCATCGGGTTCAGGATGCGCTCGGAATGGGTGGCGTAGCCATAGGCGAAGCGGCCCTTGACGCAGCTATGCCCGCGGTTCGCGGCCCCGTGCTTGTAGGGGGTCATGCGGACCAGCTCATCCCCGTTCAGCTCGGCCTTGAAGGAACAGCCGACCCCGCAATAGGCGCAGGTGGTCACGACCGAGCGCGTGGGCGTGCCCAGCTCGATCACCGATTTCTCCTGCAAGGTCGCGGTCGGGCAGGCCTGCACGCAGGCGCCGCAGCTGACGCAATCCGACGACAGGAAATCATCGCCCACGCCGCCCGCCGAGACGCGGCTCTCGAACCCGCGGCCTTCGATGGTCAGCGCGAAGGTGCCCTGCACCTCTTCGCAGGCCCGCACGCAGCGGTTGCAGACGATGCATTTCGACGGGTCGTAGGAGAAATAGGGGTTGCTGTCGTCCTTCGGCAGCCACTCCGGGTTGGCCTCACCGCTGGTGTTGCGGGCGGCGAAATGGCTGCGCATGCCGTCCTCGGGGGCCTCGTAACGCACGTCGCGCAGGCCGACCGCGCCGGCCATGTCCTGCAGCTCGCAATCGCCGTTGGCGGCACAGGTCAGGCAGTCGAGCGGGTGGTCGGAGATGTAGAGCTCCATCACACCCTTGCGGATCTTCTTCACCTTCTGCGACTGGGTGCGCACGACCATGCCGGGGGCCACCGGCGTGGTGCAGGAGGCGGGCGTGCCCCGCCGCCCCTCGATCTCGACGACACAGAGGCGGCAGGAGCCGAAGGCCTCCAGGTTGTCGGAGGCGCAGAGCTTGGGGATCGTCAGGCCCAGCTCGGCCGCGGCGCGCATGACGGATGTGCCCTCGGGCACGGTCACCTCGAAGCCGTCGATGGTCAGCGTGACCGGCGCGCCCTGTTTCGCGGGCGTGCCCATGTCGCGGTCGTCATCCCATGGAATGATGAAATCCTTCATTCTGCGGCCTCCCGTGCCACGGCGAATTCCTCGGGGAATTGTTCCAGCGCGCTCATCACTGGGAAGGGCGTGAAGCCCCCCAGCGCGCAGAGCGAGCCGTCTTTCATCGTTTCGCAGAGGTCGACCAGAAGCGGCACGGCGCTGGCATCGCCCTGCGCGATCCGGTCGATGGTCTCGACGCCGCGCACCGCGCCGATGCGGCAGGGGGTGCATTTCCCGCAGCTTTCCACCGCGCAGAACTCCATGGCGAAGCGCGCCATGCCCAGCATGTCGGCACTGTCGTCGAAGACCACCACACCGGCGTGCCCGATCAGACCGCCCTGCCCGTCGAATTCCTCGTAGGCGAACGGCGTGTCGAATTTCGCAGGCGCGAAATAGGCGCCGAGCGGCCCGCCGACCTGCACCGCCTTGACCGGTCGGCCACTGGCCGTGCCGCCCGCGATGTCGTTGACCAGCTCGCCCAGCGGCATGCCGAAGGCGGTCTCGAAGAGCCCGCCGCGCGCCACGTTGCCCGCGATCTGCACCGGCATGGTGCCCTTGGACCGGCCGAGGCCGAAGCCCGCGTAATGCGCCGCGCCCTTCTCGAGGATCACCGGAACGGTGGCGAGCGAGATGACGTTGTTGACGACCGTGGGCCGGCCCATGAACCCTTCGAGCGCCGGAAGCGGCGGCTTGGCGCGCACCACGCCGCGCTTGCCCTCAAGCGAGTTCAGAAGGCTGGTTTCCTCGCCGCAGACATAGGCGCCAGCGCCCACGCGGACCTCGATGTCGAATTCATGCGATGCATGAAGAACGCGCCCGAGAATGTTGTTTTCACGTGCAATTTCGACTGCCTGCGTCATCACCTCGATGGCGTCGGGATACTCGGACCGGATGTAGACATACCCCTTGCTCGCGCCCACGCCGAGGCCCGCGATCACCATCCCCTCGATCAGCGTGAAGGGGTCGCCCTCCATGATCATGCGGTCGGCGAAGGTGCCGCTGTCGCCCTCGTCGGCGTTGCAGACGATGTATTTCCGCACGCCTCGCGCCTTCTGCACCGTCTCCCACTTGATGCCGGTCGGGAAACCCGCGCCGCCACGGCCGCGCAGCCCGCTGTCCTTGACCTCGGCGACGATCCCCTCGGGGCCGAGGTCGATGGCCCGGCGCAGCCCGGCGAGGCCGCCATGCGCCTCGTAGGCGGCAAGGTCGAGCGGGTCGATCAGCCCGCAGCGGGCGAAGGTCAGGCGGTTCTGACGGGCGAAAAAGGGGATATCCTCGACCGCGCCGAGGCTTTCGACGCTGCCGTCGAGAATGCCCGGAACATCGCCCGGCGCAACCGGGCCATAGGCGCGGCGCGTGCCGTTTTCCTCGATCTCGACAAGGGGTTCCAGCCAGATCATGCCGCGCGTGCCGTTGCGGATGACGGCATGGCCCGCCGCCTCGAACGCGGCGGCGACGGCATCGGCGCCCAGCGCACGGGCGGCGGCGTCGCGGGGGACGTAGACCTTCATGCCGAGACCTCCGCCAGCAGGGCCTCGGCCTTTGCCCGGCCCTTCAACGCGCCGTCCACCATCGCGGCGGGGCCGCAGGCGCACAGGCCAAGGCAATAGACCGGCTCCACCGTCACGCGGCCATCCGCCGTGGTACCGTGCCAGTCGAGGCCCAGATTGCCCAGCACCGCCTCGGAGAGCGCATTGGCGCCGACCGCCTGGCAGGCCTCGGCCCGGCAGATCTTGACCACATGAACTCCGGCGGGCTTGTCCCTGAAATCATGGTAGAAACTGATGACGCCATGCAGTTCCGCGCGGGTGATGTTCAGCGCATCGGCGATAGGGCCATGCGCCTCGGACGGAACGCAGCCGAACACCTCCTGAAGGGCGTGCAGGATCGGAAGGAGCGGTCCTTCGAGATGGAGATGCGCCGAGATGATCGCGTCGATCTCGGTCGGCGGGGCGGCTGTGGTCGTCATGGCGGGCTCCGGAACAGTGCCGGCAGCATCGCGATACTCAATCGATAATCAATATCGCAATTCCGTTGATTGATTGAAATTTCAAATGATACAAGGGCGACCCTTCGGCGGCCGGCACCGACACGCCGCCCCCCTAGCCCGCCAGGTCGGCCGCCTCGCGCAGGAGCGCGTCCAGAACCGGCGTGTGCGGCTCGCGCCAGGGCGCGACCAGCCCGACCGTGTGGGCCACATGCCCACCCGCGATCGGCACGATGGAAAGCCGCTTGCCCGAGGCCAGGAACCGGGCCATGTCAGAGGGGAGCACGGTGACCCAGCCCCCTTCCTCGACATGGGCGGCGAGCACGACGGTCGAGTTCGATTCGACCAGCGCCTCGGGCGTCACATCGGCCTCCATGAAGCACTGGTTGATGATCCGCCGGTTCTGCATATCGGGCGTCAGCAGGCAAAGCCGCTCGCCCGACAGGTCGGCCCAGGTCACTTCGCTTTCCAGCGCCAGCGGGCTGTCGGCATGGCAGACCAGCGTGTAGTGCTCGGTATAGATCGGGGCGGTCGTGACGCGGCCGAGCGGTTCGTTGTCGAGATAGGAGATCCCGGCGTCAACCTCCAGGTTTTCGATCATTTTCAGGATCTCGGAGGAGTTCCGGGACAGGATCGTGAAGCGGACGTTGGGATGTGTCTCGGCGAAGCGGGCCGAAAGCCGCGCGGCCCATGTCAGCGCCGTGGGGATGACCGCCAGGCGCAGGTGACCCGAGAGGCCATGGCGGCTCACGCGCATCTCCTCGCGGAAGGTGCGGCTGTCGCTGACCAGCCGCCGTGCCCAGACCAGCGCGCGTTGTCCCTCGGGCGTCAGGCCGCCATAGCGGGAGCCGCGAAAGACCAGCTGGACGCCCAGCATCTCCTCGAGCTGCTTGATGCCCGTCGAGAGCGTCGGCTGGGTGATCCCGAGGCTTTCGGCGGCACGTCCGAAATGCCCCTCCTTGGCGACGGCGATGAACATTTCGAGCTTGTTGATCATGCGCGAAGGATCGCAATCGATCGCGCCTCAATCAATCGAAATCTTCAATCGTGAAGCCCGGCCTCCCGCAGGCGGCGGGCGATCTCGGCGATATGGGCGGGGCCCGTCTCGCAGCAGCCGCCGACGATGGTCGCGCCCTGCCCGACCCAGGCCATGACGTGTTCGGCGTAGATCTCGGGCCCCATGTCGCGCCGCGCCTCCAACGTGTCCGACGTCGGGCGGTTCTCGAGAAAGGCCTTGGTGATCATCGTGAACCCGTTGGCATAGGCGCCGAAGGGCAGGCCCGCACGGGCGAACACGTCCAGCGCGGGCGGCATCGCCTCGGGCGCCGAGCAATTGGCGAGCACCGCCGCCGCCCCGCCCGCCTCGAGGATCGGCAGGAGATCGGACACCGCCTCGCCCGAGCGCAGGCGGGTGCCGTCCTCGTCGTCGAGCGTGACCGACAGCCAGACCGGCAACCCGGTCGCGGCCATGGCCGCCCCGGCAAGCGCGGTCTCGGCATGGGTCAGCGAGGCGACGGTTTCGAAGAGCACGAGGTCCGAAGCGGGTGCAACCATGCGCACCATCTCGGCATAGAGCGGCACGGCGGTCGCGGCATCGGGGTGCAGTTCCGGCCGGTAGGTCGCGGCCAGCGGCCCGATCGAGCCGGCGATGCGCCCGCGCCCATGGGCGTCGCGCGCGGCCTGCGCCTCGGCGAGGGCGGCCGCGTGCAGCGGCTCGAACAGGTGCTCGAGCCCGTCGGGCGCGAGCCTGTCACGATGGATGGCATAGGTGTTCGTGGTAGCGATGTCGGCACCGGCGGCGAAGTAATCGGCGTGGATCTGCTGCAAGAGGCCGGGGTGATCCATCATCGCCCGCGTGGACCAGAGCGGCGTGGGCCGGTCGCCAGCGCGCGCCACCATTTCCTGCCCGATGCCGCCGTCGAGAAGCGTGATGGTCATGTGTCCTCCGGGGTGTCTGAAACGGCCGAACGGGCCCCGCCCCAGATTGCCCGGCCATAAAGTCTTGGCAAGAGACCCCCAGATCGATTAACGGTCTGTTAGTGTTTTGTAAGGGGTAGAAACAGTATGACCACGTATGTTTTGAATGGTTTCTCGGTTACGGAAGGTCCGACGCCGGGGACGGCGGTGTTCGTCTCGACCACGCAACTGACGGTGGTGATCTCGGACGAGGAACTGATCCAGTACCAGTACTCCGACGAAACCAACAATCCCGGATTCGGCGAGCTGCAACTGGCCGGATCGGTCATCCCCCAGGCCTTCTTCCCCCCGAACGACCAGGTTGTTCCCCCCGACACGAACTCGTACCTGTCCCTCAGCCCCTATGGCGGCGACGAGAACGACGAGGCCTATTTCTTCCAGGTCGAGTACCTGGACGCATCCAATCAACCGCAGACGGCGGTGTTTCTGTCGATCTACGACTGGAGCGCGGATGTCGACCACATCTTCGTCCTGTCGAGCAGCGATCCCAATCTGCAGATTCCGTCGACCGCGGTCGAACTCGCCGCGTTTTTCGGCAGTCTCCTGAGCGTGTCTGTCATCACCTCCGGCCCCTTCGCGCCGGGGGTCGGCATTGATCTCTCCACCGTCTTCCCGGCGACACTGGACAGCACCAGCGACGTCGATGTCTGGACCGGTCTGGATGACGACGAGTTCTTCGACGGCGGCGCGGGTGCCGACAACCTGAACGGCGCGGGCGGCGCGGATGTTCTGGTCGGCGGCGCGGGCAACGACACGCTCGACGGGGGCACGAGCACGGACGACGACGGCCTTCAGCATGTCGATGCCGTGATCTATTCCCTCGAGGGCGGGACGAACGGGGTCACCGTCAACCTCGGGACCAACAGCGCGACCGACAGCTTCGGCAATACCGATGAGCTTCACAACATCGAGGGCGTCGCCGGCACCGACTTCGCCGACGAGTTGATCGGCGATGCCAATGACAACGTCTTCGCCGGTGGCGCCGGGAACGACACGATCAACGGCGGCGACGGCATCGACGAGGTCGATTACGAATTCCTCGGCCAGGACGGGGTCGGCGTCTACGTCGATCTGACGAACGGAGAGGCGACGGGCAGCTGGGGCGACACCGACACGCTGATCAGCATCGAGAATGTCTTCGGCTCGGCCTTCAACGACACGATTTTCGGTGACGGCGGGGACAACGTCCTGGCCGGCGGACTCGGCAACGACTATCTCTTCGGCGACGGCGGCGACGATTACTTCGACCCGTCCTTCGGCGGTGGCGAGCTCGACACCGTCAACGGCGGCGAGGGGCGCGATACCCTGCGGTTCTTCGACTCCTACCTGAACGAGAATCTCCAGTTCACCATCAACCCGACCGGTAACGCGACGATCACCAACGGCACGGACACGGTCATTGCGAGCGGCATCGAAGTGCTGGAACTGGATGATGCGAGTTTCGAGCTCGGGATCGGCACCGAGGGGGCCGACACCCTGAGCGGGAGCGGCATCGGGGCCGTTCTCCTGGGGCTGGGCGGGGATGACGTGCTGACCGGAACGGACAACCCGGACATCCTCATGGGGGGCGCGGGCAACGACACGCTGACCGACGGCGCCGGCGACGACATGATCTCCGGCGGCGACGACAACGACCTCATCATCGTCACGACCGGCAACGACATCTACGACGGGGGTGACGGGGTCGATACGCTGAGGATCGACGCAAGCGGTTTTGCAGCCGGGTCCTTCGTCTACAACCTGAACCTCGTCAGCGGCTACTCGGGCGCGCAGGGCAACCCGGTGGGTGCGGACAGCGTGACGGGCATCGAGGCGCTCGAGCTGATCGGAGTGATTGACAGCAGCGTGATCGGCGACGCCAACGACAATTCCGTCGCGACCGGCGGCGGCAATGACACGATCGTCGGGGCCGCCGGGAATGACACGATCTCCGGTGGCCAGGGCTTCGACTCGATCATGGGCGATGAAGGCGACGACGTGATCCGCGGCAACCTGAACGCCGACACGATCGACGGCGGGTCCGGGT
>WVSO01000056.1 GCA_015689745.1 Rhodobacterales bacterium HKCCSP123
ATCGCGCCCTCCGGGGCGACGAGCATGACCGCCTGCATCACCGGTGCCTCGCCGAAGCCCGCCGGGGCGGCCGGCTGGCTGACCGACCAGGTCCGGAACCGCGCGCCCTGGGGCATCTCGATGAGCGCCGCCTCCGGCTGACCGGGACGCCCCAGCGCCCGGTAGAGCGGCCAGAGCGGACAGCCCGGCCCGAAGCGCGGGATCGAGAAGGCCGTCAGGCGACGCCTGAAGATCAGCGCACCCGCCCCGTCACAGACCGCCAGCCCGAAGGGCGGCGCGCCCTCGTCCAGGGCCGCGCGCCGCGGCAGGGTGGCCATGCGGCGGAGAACCAGTGCCACGTCGCCCCCGCCCAAGCCCAGAAGCGCGGCGGGATCGTAGCCCGCCGCCTCGGCCGCCGGGCGCATCACCGCGAGCGGAAGCCGCGCCGCATCACCCGCATAGGCCCTGAGCCAGCGCTCGCCCAGCGCCCGCGTCGCGGCGTCGTCCATGCCCGCGGCCCCCTCGAGCACCAGGGGGATCGCGGCCTCTCCCTCGGCCTCGATCATGGGGAAATGGTGGCCTGCCGCCTCGAACATGGCCTCGACCGTCTCGATCGGGGTCGAGGCCGCGCGGCTGCGCGCCTCGGCCTCCTCCGCCTCGAAATACCGCAGGAGGGCGGTCGCCCGCACCGAAAGGCGCTCGGCCTCCTCGTGCAGGTTTCGGTGAAAGCGCCCGCGCCAGACCGCGTCGAGATCGGGCTCCCGCACCAGGATGTCGGCGGTCGAGCGGATCGCGGCGACGGTCGAGAGCACCTCGTGCATCGATTCCGCCAGCACCGGGTCATGGCCCAGCCGGTCGCGCAGACCCTCGACCAGCGCCTCGAGCGCCGCCGCCCGCTTCTGCTGGGCGGCGATCAGCGCGGTCCAGCCGGGAAAACGTCCCGCCATCTCGTCGATGCGGTCGGTCTCGGGCGGCGCGCCGAACGGGGCGGGCAACTCCTGCGCCGCCGATTGCAGCGCGTCGTAGAGCGTCGCATCGGCCCCTTCCGACAGTTGCGCGGGTTCCACGTCGAGCACGCGGGCAAGGGTGACGAGAAGCTTGCCGCCGATGCGCCGCCGATTGTGCTCGATCAGGTTGAGGTAGGAGTGGGATATCCCGGCCGCGGCGGCAAGGTCGGCCTGTTTCATCCCCATCACCAGCCGCCGCTCGCGGATGCGGTTACCGGTGAGCTGCGCGCGGCGGGCCGAAGGGGACAGCGGGGGCATGGAGACTCCGGGCTCTGTTTCACGGCATCTTAACAGGATTATCCATCCACCAGAAGATGTTGAAGGTAGATTTACAACTCCGCTACGGACCCGCGGCGACGATGAAATGAGTCAAATTCTAACGATCCCCTTCACGGATCGCCCGCCGGGGCGCATCCTCCGTGACGGGATGGGGGCCTTCGCACAAGATCGGAGCCCTACGTGATGCTACCGCCCATTGCCCATGCACCCGCCGCCAACCCCAACGGGGCCACGCCACAGGCCGGGCCCGGGGTTTCCGGCCCGGATACCTGCGCCCCGGCGGCCCGGCCTCTTCTCGGGACCGCGGCCGTGACGGCACTCGAACCGGGCGTCACGATCCGCCTCGGCCCGCCCAGGCGTCCCGTGCCACTGGCAGCGCCGACCCTTCCCGCGCCGATCAAGGGGCTGGGCATCCTGCCGCTCCACACCCGAAGGGTCGGGGATTTCGACAAGCCCGAGGCGCCGGCACGCCCGCCCAAGCCCGGCGGCGCCTATGCGCCCGCTCCCGCGCCGGAACCGACGGCCGGCTCCCTGAACCTGCGCCGCTAGGGCCCGCACGAAAACAGCCCCGGGTCACCCCCGGGGCTGCCTGGTCGTCGAGGCGTCGCCGGATCAGTTGGCCAGCGCCGCGTCCGTCACCGCCGAGGTCCACGCGCCCTCGGGTTCGGTCGTGATCACCGCGTCGCCGCCTTCCAGCAGCGTGCGCACCGTCCGCTCGTAGGAGGCCACGTCCAGCGCACCGCCGTTCTCATCGACGAGAAGGGCGATCTCGCCCATCATGCGAAGCTGGTGCTCCTCGGTCTGCGCGCCGGTCTCGTCGTAGTCCAGCACGATCATCGCCGCCTCGTCCGGGTTCTCGGCCGCCCAGACCCAGCCGCGCATCGAGGCACGCACGAAGCGGACCATCTTGTCGAAGAACTCCGGATCGGCGAGGTTTTCTTCCAGCGCCCAGATGCCGTCTTCCAGCGTGTCCACCCCGTAGTCGGAATAGCGGAAGGTCACGAGTTCGTCGGGGCTGACGCCGGCGTCGATGATCTGCCAGTACTCGTTGTAGGTCATGGTCGAGATGCAATCGGCCTGGCGCTGCAGAAGCGGGTCCACGTTGAAGCCCGCCTGCAGAAGCGTCACGCCGTTCTCGGAGCCGTCCACGGGGATGCCCAGCTGGTTCATCCAGCCGAGGAAGGTGTACTCGTTGCCGAAGAACCAATGCGCCACGGTATGCCCGGCAAGGTCGGCCGGCTCGGTGATGCCGGTGTCCGCCCAGCAGGTCAGCTGAAGGCCCGAGCGCACGAAGGGCTGGGCGATGTTGACCACCGGCAGGCCGCGCTCGCGGGCGGCCAGGGCCGAGGGCATCCAGTTCAGCATCACGTCGGCGCCGCCGCCGGCCAGGACCTGCGGCGGAGCGATGTCCGGGCCGCCGGGCTGGATCGTGACGTCAAGCCCCTCTTCCTCGTAGTAGCCGTTCTCCAGCGCCACGTAATAGCCCGCGAACTGCGATTGCGTGACCCACTGGAGCTGCAGCGTCACCTCGTCCCCGCCATGCGCGTCTGCGAATGCCGCGCCTGCGGCGAGGCTCATCGCCACTGCCGATGCTAGTGTCTTCTTCATGGTCTTCCCTCCTGTTGGACCGGACCCCGGTCCGGTTATCGGCCCCGTCTTTGCGACGGGTGCCAGAATGTCAGTCGCGACTCGATCAGCGCGACCAGCCCGTAGAACAGTGAACCGGCCAGCGCCGCGACGGCGATCTCGGCCCAGACCATATCCATGGCGAGCCGTCCCATCTCGATCTTGATGCGGAATCCCATGCCCACTGTGGGAGAGCCGAAAAATTCGGCGACGATGGCCCCGATCAGCGCAAGCGTCGTGCAGATTTTCAACCCGTTGAAGACGAACGGCAAGGCCGTCGGCAGCCGCAGCTTCAGAAGCGTCTGGCCGTAGCTTGCCGCGTAGGTCCGCATCAGGTCGCGCTGCATGGCGTCGCTGGCCTTCATCCCCTGCACGCAATTGACCAGCATCGGGAAGAAGACCATGGCGACCACCACCGCCGCCTTCGATTGCCAGCCGAAGCCGAACCACATCACGAAGATCGGCGCCGTGCCCACGATGGGCAGCGCCGCGATGAAATTGCCCACCGGCAAGAGGCCGCGCTGCAGGAAGCCCGACCGGTCCACCGCCAGCGCCGCAAGAAAGGCCGCGCCGCAGCCGATCACGTAGCCTGCCAGCGCCCCCTTCAGGATCGTCTGCTGGAAATCCGCCCAGAGCGTCGCGGTCTCCGAGATCATCCGCGCCCAGATCGCCGAGGGCGCGGGCAGGATGACGAAAGAGATGTCGTAGAGCTGCACCGCCAGTTCCCAGAGCACGAGGAGCGTCACGCCGAAGATCACCGGCACCGCCAGCCGCGCGCCCGCCCCACTCGCCCGGTTGGCGAGACCTGCGTTCAGCGCCCAGGCCCCGAACCAGACGGCCAGGATCATGGCAAGCCGCGTGTCGCTGACAGCGGCCAGCGCGATCAGGGCCGCCCCCAGCGCGGGCAAGGCCCAGCCGGGCAGACCGGCCTTCTGCACCAACGCGCTCATGGCCGCACCCCCATGCGCTTCAGAACGATCTTTTCCAGCGCGCCCAGCAGGATCACCAGCGCCGCCGCACAGATCGCCGCCATGAAGAGGGCTGACCAGATCTGGATGGTCTGGCCATAATAGCTCCCCGTCAGCAACCGTGCCCCCAGCCCGAAGCGCGCGCCCGTGGGCAGCTCCGCCACGATCGTGCCGACGAGGGCGGCGGCGATCGACACCTTGAGCGAGGTGAAGAGGAACGGCACCGAGGCCGGAAGCCTGAGCTTCCAGAAGGTCTGCCCCCGGCTGGCCGAATAGGTCCGCATCAGGTCGAGGTCGCTGACCTGCGGGCTGCGAAGCCCCGCGACCATGCCGACGACCACGGGGAAGAAACTCAGGTAGGACGAGATCAGCGCCTTGGGAACCAACAGCTTGGTGTCCTCGGAAATCCACCCCTGGTCCACCGCGTTGTTCAGCGCGGGCAGGTTCGAGACCACCACCACGATGATCGGCGCGATGGCGAGGATCGGGATGGTCTGGCTTGCGATGGCCCAGGGCATGACGCTCATGTCCATCGCCCGGGAATGCACGATCCCCACTGCCAGCAGGATGCCCAGGAAGGTGCCCACCCCGAAGCCCAGGATCGTGGGCCAGAGCGTGTGATAGGCGTGGAAGAGCAGGTTGCGCGGATTGCCCTGCAACGTGCCGCGCCTCTCGCGCATGACCGGCTCGACCACGGTGGTGTCCCACAGCTCGGCGAACACCTGGTGCGGCGTGGGCAGGACGGGCCGTTCCTGGTTCATCGCGTCGGCGACGATCTCCATCGCGGTCATCTCGAGGCCCCGCCGCTCGATCTGGTCGAGCGTCCAGGCGCGGTTCATCATGACCGACCCGCCGTACCAGATCGCCACGATAGCCGCGACGACCGCCATGACCGGCAGCACCGCGCCCGAGACCGCGCCGACCCAGCGCGCGGCCGATTTCGGGCCGAACATCGCGGGGACCGTCGCGTCGCTCATGCCGCCCCCCTCAGCCGGGGCGTGCCGGCCAGACGATCAGCGCCACCGCGACCACGCCAAGGATCAGCCCGGCCGATTGCAGCATCCCCGGCCGCTCGCCGAACAGCGCGATCCCCACGCCCGCCGCCAGCACCAGTTGCAGGACGGCCGAGATGGAAATGGCCACCGCCATCCCCGTCTCGCGCATCAGCCGCACCATGATCAGGTTGCCAAGCGTGTAGAGGATCAGCGCCCCCACCAGAAGCGCGGGGCTCGGCGCCGAGACATGGGCGCGCAGCGCGGTGCTGCCGCCCAGGAAGATGACCATCGCGGCCGCCAGCCACGCGAAGAAACCCGCACTCATCGCCCGCACCTTTGCCAGGGAGTGCCCCGGGTCTAGCCACAGGCAGGCCTCCGCCGCGCGCCCGATTGCGACCTGTGGGCGCGTCGCAATCGGCCCGGCGCATGCACGGGATGTGTACGCGCTGTGTACGGGATGTGTACGCGGCCTCAGTCGTCATAGGCATGCCCCGCGCGCAGCCCCTCGCGGACGCGATGGGCGATGGCCAGGAACTCCGGCGTGTCCCGGATATCGAGCGGGCGCTCGCGCGGCAGATCGCTCTCGATCACGTCCGTGATGCGGCCCGGACGCGGGCTCATCACGACGATCTTCGTGGAGAGATAAACGGCCTCCGGGATCGAGTGGGTGACGAAGCCGATGGTCTTCTCCGTCCGTGCCCAGAGCTGCAACAGTTGCTCGTTCAGGTGATCGCGCACGATCTCGTCCAGCGCGCCGAAGGGCTCGTCCATCAACAGGATGTCCGCATCGAAGGCGAGCGCCCGCGCGATGCTCGCCCGCTGCTGCATCCCCCCCGACAACTGCCAGGGGAATTTCTTGCCGAACCCTTCCAGGTCAACGAGTTGCAGGACGTTCTTCACGCGCCGATCCTGCTCGGCGGCATCGAACCCCATGATCTCGAGCGGCAGCTTGATGTTCTTCTCGATCGTCCGCCACGGGTAAAGCCCCGCCGCCTGGAAGACATAGCCATAAGCCCTTGATTTCCGGGCCTCATCCGGTGTCATCCCGTTGACGGTGATCTGGCCGCCCGTCGGATGCTCCAGCGCCGCGATGACCCGCAGGAAGGTCGTCTTCCCGCATCCCGACGGTCCGATGAAACTGACGAATTCCCCCTTGCCGATCTCGAGGTTCACGTCCCTCAAGGCCTGCACCGGCCCATCGGCGGTCTGGAAGGTCAGGTCGAGACCACGCGCCGAGATGACGGAGGCCGCCCGTTGGTCTACGCTTTGGGACGATACGGGATCAGGCATGGAGGCAATGGTCATGGCGGAGTGTGTCAAGTTGCGGCCCGGCGGCACCTACACGGGCAAGCAGGGATTTTCCTATTTCGAGGGCATAGCCAGGGAGACGGTCGGGGCGCAGGGCGTCTGCATGCACCTTCTGACGGTTCCGCCGGGCGGGCGCGCCAGGGCGCACAAGCACGCCACCCACGAGACGGCGATCTACGTCATCTCGGGGTCGGCGAAGATGTACTGGGGCGAGCGGCTGGAGCATGTCATGGACACCCATGCGGGCGACATGATCTACATCCCCGCCGACGTGCCCCACCTGCCCTTCAACGATGGCGAGCAACCGGCCGTTGCGGTGATCGCACGCACCGACCCGCACGAACAGGAATCCGTCGTCCTGCTGCCCGACCTCGAGGCGCTCGTGCCGCACTGACCGGGGCGGGCGCGCCGCCAGGGTGTCCTCGGCTCGATCCATCCGACTGCGTGTGGCCAAGGCTCCTTATACCCCCGTTGCCGGAATGCCCGTCCGCTCGACGGGTCGGGGCGCGGTCAGCTCCTTCCAGGTGCTCAGCGCCCGGTTCACCGTCCCGTTGCCGGGCCGCTTCACGAACTCGCCGTGGCCCTCCTTCGTCCGCACCTCGCCGTCATGGACAGCGACATACCCCCGCGTCAGCGTGAAGCGCGGCAGGCCCTTCACGCGATGCCCTTCGAAGACGTTGTAATCGATCGCCGACTGCTGCGTGCCGGCCGTGATCGTCTTTTCCTTCTCGGGGTCCCAGACCACGATATCGGCATCCGCGCCGACCAGGATCGCACCCTTTTTCGGATAGCAATTCAGCACCTTGGCGATGTTCGTCGAGGTGACGGCCACGAACTCGTTCGGCGTCAGCCGCCCGGTGCCCACCCCATGCGTCCAGAGCATCGGCATCCGGTCCTCGAGCCCGCCGGTCCCGTTCGGGATCTTGGAGAAATCCCCCACGCCGTAGCGTTTCTGCTCGGTGGTGAAGGCGCAATGATCGGTGGCCACGACCGAGAGCGACCCGCTCATCAGGCCCGCCCACAGGCTGTCCTGGTGCTTCTTGTTGCGGAAGGGCGGCGACATCACGCGCCGCGCGGCATGGTCCCAATCGGGGTGGAAATACTCGCTCTCGTCCAGCGTCAGGTGCTGGATCAGCGGCTCGCCCCAGACGCGCTTGCCCAGGGACCGCGCCCGCCGGATCGCCTCGTGCGCGTCCTCGGAGGAGACATGCACGACGTAAAGCGGCACGCCCGCCATGTCGGCGATCATGATGGCGCGGTTCGTGGCCTCCCCCTCGACCTGGGCGGGGCGGGAATAGGCATGCGCCTCGGGCCCGGTGTTGCCCTCGGCCAGGAGCTTCGCGGTCAGCTCGGCCACGACGTCGCCGTTCTCGGCGTGGACCATGGCGATGCCGCCCAGTTCCGACAAGCGGCTGAACGAGGCGTAAAGCTCATCGTCATTGACCATGAGCGCGCCCTTGTAGGCCATGAAATGCTTGAAGGTGTTGATCCCGCGATCCTCGATCACGGTCTTCATCTCGTCGAAGACCTGCTCGCCCCACCAGGTCACCGCCATGTGGTAGGAATAGTCGCAGTTGGCGCGGCCGGCCTTGTTGTCCCACATCTGCAACGCGTCGAGCAGGCCCTGGCCCGGCGACGGAAGGGCGAAATCGACCACCATGGTCGTCCCGCCCGACAGCGCCGCGCGCGTGCCGCTTTCGAAATCATCGGTGGAATAGGTGCCCATGAAGGGCATCTCGAGATGGGTGTGGGGGTCGATCCCGCCGGGCATGACGTAGCAGCCGGTCGCATCGAGCACCTCGTCGCCGGTCAGGTTCTGCCCGATCTCGACGATCTTGCCGCCCTCGACCAGCACATCGGCCGCATAGGTCAGGTCGGCGGTGACGACGGTGCCGCCCTTGATGACTGTGCTCATCTCGTATCCCCCTGTCTTCGTTCGTTATTTGCGTGTCAGGTCGTTGGCGTCCGCACGCAGATCATCCGGTCTTCCCGCGTCAGGAGCGGCAGGAAGGTGGTCTCGACCGGGCCCTCGTAACGGTACCAGTAGCACCCGTCGCTCTCGAGGCGGACCTGATCGAGATTCTGGCCGGGCGCGGCCAGGGCACGCACTTCCGGGCGCAGTTCCTCAGGCGGGCGCTCGGACGGGGTGCCGACACAGGCCGAGAGGGCCACGAGCATGGCCGGGGCTGCGTAACGCATGACATTCATTCGACAATCTCCGCGGTTTCCACGACGGCGTGGAACAGGACGTTGGCGCCGGCGGTCGCCCATTCGGGGCTGATCTCCTCGGCCTCGTTATGGGACAGCCCGTCGACGCAGGGGCACATGACCATCGCCGTGGGGGCCACGTCGTTGATCCAGCAGGCATCGTGCCCCGCGCCCGAGACGATGTCCATGTGCGAATATCCAAGCCGTTCAGCGGCTTGCCGGATGGCACTGACGCAGCCCTCGTCGAAGGCCGGCGGGTCGAACTGGCCCACGATCTCGGCCTCGAAGCTCACGCCGATCTCTTCGCACAGCTTCGGCGCGCGCTCCATCAACTCGGCCACCATCGCGTTCAGCTTGTCCAGCAGATGCGTGCGCATGTCGACGGTGAAGACCACCTTGCCGGGGATGATGTTGCGCGAGTTGGGGTAGACGTCGATATGACCGATCGCGCCCACGGCATTGGGCTGATGTTTCATGGCGATTTCATGCACAAGCTCGGTGACGAGCGCGAGGCCCCGGCCCGCGTTCCGGCGCATGTGCATGGGCGTCGATCCGGTGTGGCTTTCCTTGCCCGTCACGGTGCATTCGATCCAGCGCAGGCCCTGTCCGTGGGTGACGACGCCGATGTCCTTCCCCTCGGCCTCGAGAATCGGGCCCTGTTCGATATGCAACTCGAACATGGCGTGCATCTTGCGGGCACCGACCTTCTCCTCGCCCTTCCAGCCGATCCGCTCAAGCTCGTCGCCGAAGCGCTTGCCCGCCGCATCGACCCGGTCATAGGCCCAGTCGAGCGTGTGGCGGCCTGCGAAAACGCCCGAGGCAAGCATCGCGGGGGCAAAGCGCGTGCCCTCCTCGTTGGTCCAGTTGACCACGACGATGGGGTGTCTCGTCTTGATGTTCAGGTCGTTGAGCGTGCGGATGACCTCGAGGCCACCCAGCACGCCCAGAACGCCATCATACTTGCCGCCCGTCGGCTGGGTGTCGAGGTGGCTGCCGACATAGACAGGCAGCGCGTCCGGGTCGGCGCCTTCGCGCTGGGCGAACATGTTGCCCATCTCGTCGAGGCCCATGGTGCAGCCCGCCGCCTCGCACCACGACTGGAACAGCGCACGGCCCTCGGCGTCGGCGTCGGTCAGGGTCTGGCGGTCGTTGCCGCCCGCCACACCCGGCCCGATCTTCGCCATTTCCATCAGAGAGTCCCAGAGGCGCTCGCCGTCGATCCTCATGTTCTCGGCTGGTGCCGCCATATTTTCCCCTTCCAGATCAGTGCTTTGCGCTGAAATCCTAATGCAGCTTCTTAAGAATGTCGCGCAACGTCCCGAACAGGAGATCGATATGCGACTTCTCGATGATGAGGGGCGGGCTGAGCGCGATGATGTCGCCGGTCGTCCGGATCAGCACGTTCTTGTCGTAGGCCTCGAGGAAGGCACCGAAGGCACGCTTGGTCGGCTCGCCCGCGATCGGTTCCAGCTCGATCCCCGCGATGAGGCCCATGTTGCGGATGTCGATGACATGCGGGCAATCGGCGAGGCTGTGGGCCGCATCCTCCCAATAGGGCGCAAGCTCGGCGGCGCGCTCGAAGAGCCCCTCTTCGCGGTAGGTCTCGAGCGTGGCGATGCCCGCGGCGGAGGCGATCGGGTTGCCCGAATAGGTGTAGCCGTGGAAGAGCTCGATCATGTGCTCGGGGCCCTGCATGAAGGCGTCGTGGATCTCCTTCGTGGCCAGCACAGCGCCCATCGGGATCACCCCGTTGGTCAGGCCCTTGGCGCAGGTGATCATGTCGGGCATCACGTCGAAGTAATCGGCGGCAAAGGGCGCGCCGAGGCGGCCGAAGCCGGTGATGACCTCGTCGAAAATCAACAGGATGCCGTGTTTCGTGCAAAGCTGCCGCAGCCGCTGGAGGTAATCTTTCGGCGGGATCAGCACGCCGGTCGAGCCTGCCACGGGCTCCACGATCACGGCGGCGATGGTCTCGGGGCCGTGCAGGGCGACGATGCGCTCAAGCTCATCCGCAAGGTTCCCGCCATGCTCGGGCTGGCCGCGGGTAAAGGCGTTCTGCCCCGGCAGATGCGTGTGCGGCAGGTGGTCCACCCCGGTCAGGAGCGAGCCGAAGAACTTGCGGTTGTTGACGATCCCGCCAACGGAAATCCCGCCGAAATTGACCCCGTGATACCCGCGCTCACGCCCGATCAGCCGGGTCCGGCTGGCCTGCCCGATGGCGCGCTGGTAGGCGATGGCGATCTTCAGAGCGGTCTCGACGCTCTCCGAGCCGGAGTTGGTGAAGAAGACATGCTCCATCGGCCCGGGCGCCATGTCGCGCAGGCGGTTGGCCAGCTCGAAGGCCTTGGGATGCCCCATCTGGAAGGCCGGCGCATAGTCCAGCTCGGCCGCCTGCTGCTGGATCGCCTCGACGATCCTGGGGCGGTTGTGGCCCGCGTTGCAGCACCAGAGCCCCGCCGTGCCGTCCAGAACCTCGCGGCCGTCGGCGGTCTTGTAATGCATCCGGTCCGCCGAGACGAACATGCGCGGGTTCTGCTTGAACTGGCGGTTCGCGGTGAAGGGCATCCAGAAGGCCGAAAGGTCGTTCGGCACCGGGTTGGAGCGGTCAAGGGCCATGTCGGCATCCCCCTGTCGGTCCCGGTCGCGCGCCGCCGGGCCGGTGATTTGCTTTTTGACCAAACGGTCAAGACCACGCTAGCAGAGGCGCTGTGCCAGTCAACGAATACTCCGGCAGGCAGCGCATAAAGACAAGGCGAATGATGCGCGAAAAGGCATCGCTGCGCGGCCTTTGGGCGACGGGCGAAACGGGGATTGCGCCGCCCGGCGAGGCGGGGTCTGATACGCGCATGGTGATGGAAGAACCGCGCACAAGGATCCAGCGAAAGAACCGGGAAACCATCCTCGAGGCGGCGCTCGAGGTCTTCTCGCAGCATGGCTTCCGTGGCGCGACGCTCGACATGATCGCGGGCGCGGCCGGGCTGTCGAAGCCCAACCTGCTCTATTATTTCCCGTCGAAGGAGGCGATCCACGTCACCCTTCTCAGTCAGCTCATGGACACCTGGCTCGACCCGCTGCGCGAACTCGATGCCGGTGGCGACCCGATGCAGGAGCTGCGCGGCTACGTCCGGCGCAAGCTCGAGCTGAGCCGGGATTTTCCCCGCGAATCAAGGCTTTTCGCCAACGAGATCGTGCAGGGCGCGCCGCGCATGCAGGAGGGGTTGGAGACCGACCTGAAGGCGCTGGTCGACGAGAAGGCCGAGGTGATCCGGGGCTGGATCGCCGAGGGACGCATCGCGGATGTCGATCCGCACCACCTGATCTTCTCGATCTGGGCGCTGACCCAGCATTACGCCGATTTCGACGTGCAGGTCCGGGCGGTGCTTGGCCCGAGCCGCGATCCTCTGGCCGAGGCGGAGCAGTTCCTCGACACGCTCTTCACGCGGCTGCTGGCGCCCTGATCCCTTCTTCGTTCCGAAAACATCCCCGGGGGAGCGCAAGGGGGCGGACAGCCCCCTCGCACGGGTCGGCGCGCGCACCGCGCGGCAACCCTATTCCGCCGCCTTCACTGCGCCGGGGTTGTTGGGATGCGTCGTCCAGTTGGCGTAGGTCGGCTCGACCACCTTTCCGGTGCGCGCGTCCACGACCCCCGCCTCGAGCTCTTCCATCGTGATGCAGCCCTCGACCGGGCAGACGTTCACGCACAGGTTGCAGGCCACGCATTCGGCGTCGATCACCTCGAAGACGCGGTCCTCGGACATGGAAATCGCCTGGTGCGAGGTGTCCTCGCAGGCGGCGTAGCAGCGGCCACACTTGATGCAGGCGTCCTGGTCGATCCGGGCCTTGGTCACGTAGTTGAGGTTCAGGTACTGCCAGTCGGTGACGTTGGGAACCGCGCGGCCCACGAGGTCCGACAGGCTCATCCCCTGCTCGTCGAGATATTGCGACAGGCCCGATTTCATCTCCTCGACGATCTTGAACCCGTAGGTCATCGCCGCCGTGCAGACCTGCACCGTCCCGGCGCCAAGCGCCATGAACTCGGCCGCGTCGCGCCAGGTGGTCACGCCCCCGATGCCCGAGATCGGCAGGCCGTGGGTCTCGGCGTCGCGGGCGATCTCGGCCACCATGTTCAGCGCGATGGGCTTCACCGCCGGGCCGCAATAGCCGCCGTGGCTGCCCTTGCCGTCGATCGAGGGCTCGGGGCTGAAACTGTCGAGGTTCACCGAGGTGATCGACGAGATCGTGTTGATGAGCGACACGGCATCCGCCCCGCCCTTCTTCGCCGCCCGCGCGGGGTAGCGGATGTCGGTGATGTTCGGTGTCAGCTTCACGATGACGGGCATGCGGGTGTTCTGCTTGCACCAGCGGGTGACCATCTCGATGTACTCGGGCACCTGCCCCACGGCGGAGCCCATGCCGCGCTCGGACATGCCGTGGGGGCAGCCGAAGTTCAGCTCGATCCCGTCGGCGCCGGTTTCCTCGACGAGCGGCAGGATGGCCTTCCAGGCCTCCTCGACGCAGGGAACCATGAGGCTGACGATCATGGCGCGGTCGGGCCATTTCGCCTTGACCTCCTTGATCTCGCGCAGGTTCACCTCGAGCGGGCGGTCGGTGATCAGCTCGATGTTGTTGAGCCCCAGAAGCCGCCGGTCCGCGCCCCAGATCGCGCCATAGCGCGGGCCGTTGACGTTGACGATGGGCGGTCCGGCCTCGCCCAGGGTCTTCCAGACCACGCCGCCCCAGCCCGCCTTGAAGGCGCGCTCGACGTTGTAGGCCTTGTCTGTCGGCGGCGCCGAGGCCAGCCAGAACGGGTTGGGCGACTTGATGCCCAGGAAGTCGGTGGAAAGATCTGCCATGATCCTGGTCTCCCGTGTCGGTTCAGCCCATCAGGCTGGCGTGGATGTCTTCTGCGGCGTCGCGGCCTTCGGCCACGGCGGTGACGGTCAGGTCCTCGCCGCCCGCGGCGCAGTCGCCCCCGGCCCAGACGCCGGACAGCGACGTGCGCCCGGCCCCGGTGACGGCGATCTTGCCGCCGGTGATCTCGATGCCCTCGGGCGCGCCCTCAAGCGTCTGGCCGATGGCCTTGAGCACCTGGTCGGCGGGGATCTCGTAGGTCTCGCCCGTGCCCGTCAGGGACTTGCCCTCGCTCCGGGTGTATTCGGCACGCACCGCCGTGACGGAGCCATTGCCGAGGACGGCCACCGGCATGGCGTTGAAGATGAAGCGCACGCCCTTGGAGGCCGCAAGATCCTGTTCGTAGCGGCTGGCGGGCATCGCCTCGCGGCTCCGGCGATAGAGGACGGTGACGTTCTCCGCGCCCAGCAGTTTGGACTGCACCGCGGCGTCGATGGCGGTCATGCCGCCGCCGATCACCACCACGTTGCGGCCCACGGGCAGCTTGGCAAGGTCGCCTGCCTGACGCAGCTCGGAGATGAAGCCGACCGCATCCAGAACGCCCGCGCGCTCCTCCCCCTCGGCGCGGAGCGCATTGACGCCCGCAAGCCCCATCCCGAGGAAGACCGCGTCATGGTCGGTCTTCAGCCCGTCGAGCGTGATGTCGCGGCCCAGCGCCTTTCCGGTGTGCAGCGTGATGCCGCCGATCTTCAGCAGCCAGTCGACCTCGGCCTCGGCGAAGCCGCCGACGGCCTTGTAATAGGCGATGCCGTATTCGTTCAGGCCGCCGCCCTTCGGCTTGGCGTCGTAGAGCGCGACGTCATGCCCGTGCATCGCCAGCCTGTGGGCACAGGCCAGCCCCGCGGGCCCCGCCCCCACGACCGCCACGCGCTTGCCCGTCGCCGCGGCCCTCGCGTAGGGATGCACGCCCGCCGCCATCAGCGTGTCGGTCGCGTACCGCTGCAGCCGCCCGATCTCGACCGGCTTGCCCTCGGCCGCCTCGCGCACGCAGGCCTCTTCGCAGAGCGTCTCGGTCGGGCAGACGCGGGCGCACATGCCGCCGAGAATGTTCTGGTCGAAGATGGTCTTGGCCGCCGCCTCGGGCGTGCCGGTGGCGATCTGGCGGATGAAGAGCGGGATGTCGATCGAGGTCGGGCAGGCCGTGATGCAGGGCGCATCATGGCAGAAGTAGCAGCGATCCGCGGCCACCAGCGCCTCGTGCCCGTCGAGGGGCGGGTGAAGGTCGCCGAAATTGGTGGAAAGCGTCTGGGCGTCGAGCCGCGCGGGCGCGATACCGGGGGTGAAAGGGCTGTTCGTCATCGGGCGTCGCTCCCTGCAGGCGAATGGCGTTATGCTCGGGGATCACGCTGGCACGGGTCCGATTTTTTATCAAATGGTAAATTTCTGAAATTGGCTCCGCGTGGGTCGATTCCCGCCCGGACCCGGCCAATTGCCGAAAATTCGGGCAGGCCTTGACTGAAACGGCCGGGATCGGACCCCATGTCGGGGCAACAGGGCGGGTTTTCCCCGGGGAAACCCTGCGGTATAGGCGACGATCAGATGGCCCGGCAGACAGGGCCATGGGAGGCGCGGGGCGCAGTATCTGCCGACCCCGGAGTGCGAGGACAGACATGACCGACGAAACAGACGCGACCCGTGCAAGCGACGTGGCCTTCATCGAGGCGCTTGCCGCGCTTCTGAAGGAAAAGGATCTGACCGAGATCCAGGTGAAACGCGAATATGCGGAGCATGACTGGCTGAACGTCCGCGTGTCGCGCCAGACCGCCATGGTGCAGGCCCCTGCCCCCGTCAGCTACGCCGCGCCCGTGTCCGCGCCTGCACCTGCAGCCGCCGCGGCGCCCGCCGCAGCGCCCGCGGTCAGCGACGACCCCGCGCAGGCGCCCGGCGCCGTGACGTCGCCGATGGTGGGCACCGTCTACCTCCAGCCCGAGCCGGGATCGAAGGCCTTCGTCTCGGTCGGCGACAGGGTCACGGAAGGGCAGACCCTGCTGATCGTCGAGGCGATGAAGACCATGAACCAGATCCCCGCCCCCCGCGCGGGCACCGTCAAGCGCATCCTCGTCGAGGATGGCGCGCCCGTGGAATACGGCGCGCCCCTCATGATCATCGAGTGAGCGGGGGCGCCTGATGTTCAACAAGATCCTCATCGCCAACCGCGGCGAGATCGCGCTGCGCGTCATCCGGGCCGCGCGCGAGATGGGGGTGGCGACCGTCGCGGTGCACTCCACCGCCGACAGCGACGCGATGCATGTGCGCATGGCCGACGAGGCGATCTGCATCGGCCCGCCGCCATCCGCGCAATCCTACCTCTCGATGCCGGCCATCATCTCGGCCTGCGAGATCACCGGGGCGGAAGCGATCCATCCCGGCTACGGCTTCCTTTCGGAAAACGCGAATTTCGTGCAGGCGGTCGAGGATCACGGGATCAAGTTCATCGGCCCCTCCGCCGAACACATCCGCCTGATGGGCGACAAGATCACCGCCAAGGACACGATGAAGAAGCTGGGTGTGCCCTGCGTCCCCGGCTCCGAGGGCGGGGTTCACCATCTCGACACGGCCTATGCCGTCGCCGAGGAGGCAGGCTACCCGGTGATCGTCAAGGCCACCGCCGGCGGCGGCGGGCGCGGCATGAAGCTGGCGCGCTCGAAGGACGAGCTCGAGACCGCCTTCCGCACCGCGCGGACCGAGGCCAAGGCCGCCTTCGGCAATGACGAGGTCTATATCGAGAAGTACCTCGGGCGGCCCCGCCACATCGAGGTGCAGGTCTTCGGCGACGGGCGCGGCAATGCCGTCCACCTCGGCGAGCGCGACTGTTCGCTGCAGCGCCGTCACCAGAAGGTCTTCGAGGAAGCCCCCGGCCCCGCCATCGACCCCGCCACCCGCGACCGGATCGGGGCGACCTGCGCCAAGGCCGTGGCCGACCTCGGCTACGAGGGGGCGGGCACGATCGAGTTTCTCTACGAGAACGGCGAGTTCTTCTTCATCGAGATGAACACCCGGCTCCAGGTGGAACATCCCGTGACCGAAGCCATCTTCGGCGTCGATCTCGTGCGCGAGCAGATCCGCGTCGCCGCCGGTCTGCCGATGTCCTTCAACCAGGGCGACCTCGAGGTGAACGGTCACGCGATCGAGGTCCGGATCAACGCCGAGAAGCTGCCGAATTTCTCGCCCTCTCCGGGGCGCATCAGCCAGTATCACGCACCGGGCGGGCTGGGCGTGCGGATGGATTCAGCCATCTACGACGGCTACCGCATCCCGCCCTATTACGACAGCCTGATCGGCAAGCTGATCGTCCACGGGCGCGACCGGCCCGAGGCGCTGGCACGCCTGCACCGGGCGCTTGGCGAGCTGATCATCGACGGCGTCGACACGACGATTCCGCTGTTCCACGCGCTGCTCGACGCGCCCGCGATACAGTCGGGCGACTACACGATCCACTGGCTCGAGGGCTGGCTTGCCGAGACGCTCGGCTGAGACACCACGTCCCGCGCCACCCGTCGATCGGGGGCTGATCCCGCGCCTGCCGCGGGGCGGCCCCGTGATCGACCTGGGCCACGGGTTGCCGCCCGCACGCCTCCTGCATTTTCCGCAGGACTTTCCGGGAATGCGCACTACCTCTCCGGACATGGCGCATGACATGTTCAGCCCGGCCCGCCCGGCGCTGTCACCGGAACTGATGATACGAGCCTACGCTGCCGGTATCTTTCCGATGTCGGACGGCGCCGATCATGCCGGCATCTTCTGGGTGGACCCGCAGCGCCGCGGCGTCTTTCCGCTCGACGGCTTCCACGTTTCGCGCAGCTTGCGCCGCCGCCTTGGCAAGGGCGACTTCGAGGTCACGGTGAACCGCGATTTCGGCGGCGTGGTCGCGGCCTGCGCCGACCGGCCCGAGACCTGGATCAACGCCGAGATCTTCAACACTTACATGGCGTTGCACGCACTGGGCTACGGGCAGTCGGTCGAGGTCTGGATGGACGGCACGCTTGCCGGCGGTGTCTTCGGCGTAACGATCGGCGCGGCGTTTTTCGGCGAGTCGATGTTCTCGCGCCGGACCGACGGCTCGAAGATCGCGCTCGCGCACCTGGTCGAGCGCCTGCGCGCCGGGGGCTTCCAGCTTTTCGACACGCAGTTCACGACCGAGCATCTCGAACGCCTGGGCGCGGTCGAGATGCCGCGTGCCGAGTATCGCCGCCAGCTGCAGCTGGCCGTCACCAGCCCCGCGGATTTCTTCGCGCTCGACCGCGGCTGAACCGCCGCCCTTCCCCGGACTCTGGTTGTCTTTGACAGCGCAACCCGCGCCCCGGGGCTTGACCCCGGCGCGGATACAGGGACGATCTGCATCCGGACGAGGACAACGACAACAGGGACGGAACACATGACTTTGAAGGGCATTCTCCTTTCGGCCTCGATGATCGCGCTTGCCGGTGCGGCCTCGGCCGAGACCCGCATCGGGATGATCACCACACTGTCGGGCGGCGGCGCATCGCTGGGCATCGACGTGCGCGACGGTTTTCTGCTTGCGCTCGAGCAGGCCGGCCGCGACGACATCGAGATCATCGTGGAAGACGACGAACAGGCCCCCGACGTGGCGGTGCAGCTTGCCGACCGCATGATCCAGGCCGAGGACGTGGACATCATGACCGGCATCATCTGGTCGAACCTCGCCATGGCGGTGGTTCCCTCCGTCACGGCGCAGGGCGTGTTCTACCTCTCGCCCAACGCGGGCCCCTCGCAGCTCGCCGGGCGCGGCTGCAACCAGAACTACTTCAACGTCGCCTGGCAGAACGACAACCTGCACGAGGCCGCGGGCGCCTATGCCAATTCGGCGGGCTACACGAACAGCTTCATCCTCGCGCCGAACTACCCGGCGGGGCAGGACGCGCTGGCGGGCTACAAGCGCTTCTACGAGGGCGGGCTTGCGGGCGAGCTCTACACCCAGCTCGGTCAGACCGACTATGCCGCCGAGATCGCGCAGATCCGCGCCTCGGGTGCCGACAGCGTGTTCTTCTTCCTGCCGGGCGGCATGGGCATTTCCTTCCTGCGCCAGTATGCCGACAGCGGTCTCGACATCCCCGTGATCGGCCCGGCCTTCAGCTTCGACCAGAACATCCTGCAGGCCGTGGGCGCGGATGCGCTTGGCGTGGTGAACACCTCGCAATGGTCGCCGGACCTCGATAACGCGGCCAACACGGCCTTCGTCGCCGCCTTCCGCGAGGCCTATGGCCGCATCCCCTCGCTCTACGCGAGCCAGGGCTTCGACACGGCGAACCTGATCCTCTCGGCGCTGGCCGTGGCGGACCCCTCGGATGAACCCGACGCCTTCCGCGAGGCGCTGCGCGCGGCCGATTTCGCCTCGACCCGCGGCGATTTCGCCTTCGGGCCGAACCATCACCCGATCCAGGACATCTATGTCCGCGAGGTGGTGCAGGAGGGCGACATCTTCACCAACCGCATCATCGGCACGGCCCTCGAAGACCGGGGCGACGCCTACGCGGCCGAGTGCCAGATGTAACCGGATCGTCCACGGACGGATCGAGGCCGGTCCACGGGCCGGCCTCGTCTTTTGCGAGGGGGTGAGATGTCCGCGATCCTGATCGTCGAGCAGGTGCTGAACGGGCTTCAGTTCGGGGTGATGCTGTTCCTGATGGCGGCGGGCCTGACGCTGATCTTCGGCGTCATGGGGCTGATCAACCTCGCCCATGGCTCGCTCTACATGGTGGGCGCCTTCGTCGCCGCGACGGTGGCGGGGCTGACCGGGTCCTTCCTGTTGGCGCTGGCGGCCGCGATGGCCGCCGCCGCGATGGCGGGTGCCGTGATCGAGATGACGGTGATCCGGCGGCTCTACCACACCGACCACCTCGACCAGGTGCTTGCGACCTTCGCGCTGATCCTGATCTTTTCCGAAGGCACGCGGGCGATCTTCGGGTCCTTCCCGCTCTACCTCGACGCGCCCGCGCTGTTGTCGGGGCCGGTCACGCTGCCGCTGGGGATCGAGTACCCGCGCTATCGCCTTGCGCTGATCGCGGCGGGTCTTCTGGTGGCGCTCGGCCTCTGGCTCCTGATCGCGAAGACGCGCATCGGCATCCAGATCCGCGCGGGCAAGAACGACCGCGAGATGATCGCGGCCTTGGGCGTCGATATCCGCACGCTCTACACCTTCGTCTTCGCACTTGGCGCGGCGCTGGCGGGGCTGGCGGGCGCGCTGGTGGGCGCGATCCAGTCGGTGCAGGTGGGCATGGGGGAGCCGGTGCTGATCCTGGCCTTCGTGGTGATCGTGATCGGCGGCATCGGCTCGATCAAGGGGGCCTTCGTCGGCGCGCTGATCGTGGGGCTGACCGACACGCTGGGGGGCATCTTTCTGCCCGAGTTCTTCAAGCTCTTCATGGAACCGGCCTCGGCCACGCAGATCGGGGCCTCGCTGTCGTCGATGGCGATCTACCTGTTGATGGCCGCCGTCCTGATCTGGCGGCCCACGGGCCTTTACGGGGTGCGCGCATGAGCCGGGAGAGCATGGTCAACGCGGCCCTCGTCGCCGCCCTGGTCGGCGTGCCGCTCTGGGCGCATGTCGCGGGCGAGCCCTTCACCATCACGCTGGCCACCCGCGCGGTCATCTTCGCACTGGCCGCCGTCGGCCTGAACCTGGCGCTCGGCCTCGGCGGGCTGGTGTCGCTCGGGCATGCCGTCTTCTTCGGCATCGGCGGATATGCGATGGGCATCCTCGCCTTTCACGCGCAGAATTACCTGCCGATGTTCCCCGAGACGCTCGCGATCGAGGGAACGAAATCCATGCCGGTGATCTGGCTGGTCGCCGTCATCGCCTCGGCGCTGGCCGCGCTCGTCATCGGGCTTTTGTCGCTGCGCACGGCGGGTGTCTACTTCATCATGATCACCTTGGCCTTCGGGCAGATGTTCTACTACTTCACCATCTCCTGGAGCGCCTATGGCGGCGAGGACGGGCTGTCGATCTGGGTCAGGAACGGGTTTCCGGGGCTCAACACGCTCGACCCGATCCAGTTCTACGGCCTGTGTTTCACGCTCCTTTGCGGGGCGCTCTGGCTCTCGCACCGCATCGCGCGCTCACCTTTCGGGCTGATGCTGAACGCCGCGCGGCAGGTGCCGCACCGGGTCGAGACCGTGGGCCTCGACGGGCAGCGGGCGAAGCTGGTGGTCTTCGTCATCTCGGGCGCGATCACGGGGCTGGCGGGCGCGCTCTTCGCCGATCTCAACCGCTTCGTCAGCCCCACCATGTTCAGCTGGCACATGTCGGGCGAGATCATGATCTTCGTCATCCTGGGCGGCGTCGCGCGGCTGTTCGGTCCTGTCGCCGGCGCGGTGCTCTTCGTGGCGATGGAGCATGTGCTGGGCGACCTGAGCGATTACTGGCACATCTACCTCGGCGCGCTCCTGCTCGGTATCGTGCTGTTCGCGCGCGGCGGTGTCGTGGGGCTATTGGCGGGGCGGGCGAAGAGCCATGACTGAGCCGGTTCTCGATATCCGCGGGCTGACCAAGAGCTTCGGCGCGCTGGTCGTGTCGGACGGCATCGACCTGAGCCTGAACCCCGGCGAGATCCACGCCGTGATCGGACCGAACGGCGCGGGCAAGACGACGCTGATCGCGCAGATCTGCGGCGCGCTCGCCCCTGACGCGGGCACGATCCGGCTCAAGGGTCAGGACGTGACGGCGCTGCCCACTCGCGCGCGGGCGCGGATGGGGCTGGCGCGCACCTTCCAGATCTCGGCGCTGGCGATGGAGGATACCGTCCTGCAGAACGCCCTGCTGGGCGCGCTGGGGGCCGCGGGCAATCCGTGGCGGCTGTTCCGGCCGGTGCTGTCGGACCGCGCCTTGCGCGCACGGGCCGAGGCCGCGCTGGACCGGGTGGGCCTTCTGGAGAAGGCCGCGATGCGCACCGCGGACCTCAGCCATGGCGAGCGGCGGCAGCTGGAGGTGGCGGTCGCCCTTACGCTCGAGCCCGCGGCCTTCGTCATGGATGAACCCATGGCGGGGCTGGGGGCCGAGGGCGGGCAGAAGATGACCGCCCTTCTCGACACGCTCCGGCACGAGGCGCCGATCCTGCTGGTCGAGCATGACATGGACGCGGTCTTCGCGCTCGCCGACCGGATCAGCGTGCTGGTCTACGGCAAGGTCATCGCCAGCGGCCCGCCCGATGCGATCCGCGCCGACGCGGCGGTGCGCGACGCCTACCTTGGGGAAGAAGCATGACGCTCTTGACCCTCGAGGGCGTCACCGCCAGCTATGGCGCCAGCCAGGCGCTGTTCGGCATGGACCTGGCCATCGCCGAGGGCGAGGCCGTGGCGATGATGGGCCGTAACGGCATGGGCAAGACCACGACCGTTCGCGCGATCTGCCGGATGCTGCCCGCCGGGGGGCGGCTCGTCTTCGACGGCCATGACCTGACGCGGCTGGCCAGCCACCAGGCGGCGAAGCTGGGCATCGGGCTGGTGCCCGAGGGGCGGCGCTGTTTCCGCGACCTGACGGTCGAGGAGAACCTGGTGGTCGCCGCGCGCTCCGGGCATTGGGACCTTGCGCGCGTGGCCGAGCTGTTCCCGAGGCTGGCCGAACGTCGGAGCCAACGGGCCTCGACCCTCTCGGGCGGCGAGCAGCAGATGCTCGCCATCGGGCGCGCGCTGATGACGAACCCGCGGCTCCTGATCCTCGACGAGGCGACCGAGGGGCTTGCCCCCCTGATCCGGGCCGAGATCTGGGCCGCCATCGCGCGGCTCAAGACCGAGACGGGCCTGTCGCTTCTTGTCATCGACAAGTCGTTGAAGGAGCTTAGGGGCGTGGCCGACCGTGCCGTCCTGGTCGCCCGCGGACAGGTGGCATGGGCGGGCGCGATGGACGCGCTCGACGCGGAAACGAGCGCGCGGCATGTCGGTGTCTGAGCTGCGCCCAAAGGGGACATGATGGGTGCATTCGAGCGATATCTGACCCTCTGGATCGCGCTGGCGATGCTGGCCGGGATCGCGCTCGGCAGCCTGGTGCCGGGCCTTGTCACCACGATCGCCGCGGCCGAGGTTGCCCGGGTGAACCTTGTCGTCGCGGTCCTGATCTGGGCGATGGTCTACCCGATGATGGTGGGCGTCGATCCCCGCAGCCTCAGGGATGTTGTCCGGCAGCCAAGGGGTCTCGCCATCACGCTGGCGGTGAACTGGCTGATCAAGCCCTTCACCATGGCGGCCCTCGGCGTGCTGTTCTTCGAGGTCGTCTTCGCCGGGCTGATCGCGCCTGAGGACGCGCAGCAGTACATCGCCGGCCTGATCCTGCTGGGGGCCGCCCCCTGCACGGCGATGGTCTTCGTCTGGTCGCAACTGACCCGCGGGGACGAGGCCTACACGCTCCTGCAGGTCTCGGTGAACGACGTGGTGATGGTCTTCGCCTTCGCGCCCATCGTCGCCGTGCTGCTGGGCGTGGCCGACATCACCGTCCCCTGGGAGACGCTGATCCTGTCGGTCGTCCTTTTCGTCGCGCTGCCGCTTGCGGCGGGTCTCTGGACGCGCACACGGCTCGGCAGCGAGGCGCGCATCGCGGCCTTCCGCGCATCGGTGAAGCCCTGGTCGGTCATCGGCCTGATCGCGACGGTGATGATCCTGTTCAGCCTGCAGGGACAGGTGATCCTGGACCGGCCCATGATCATCGCGCTGATCGCGGTGCCGATCCTGATCCAGTCCTACGGCATCTTCGCGCTGGCCTATGCGGCGGCCTACATGCTGCGCGTGCCGCACCGGATCGCGGCGCCCTGCGCGCTGATCGGCACGTCCAACTTCTTCGAACTGGCCGTCGCGGTCGCCATCAGCCTCTTCGGCCTGAACTCGGGCGCGGCCCTGGCCACGGTGGTGGGCGTGCTGGTCGAGGTGCCGGTGATGCTGTCGCTGGTGGCCTTCGCCAACCGGACCCGCGCGCGTTTCGCGCAAAGCTGAAGCCGCGGCGGCCCGCGCGCGATTGGCCGTTGCGGGGCGTGGCCCGTGCCGCCTAGGCTTTCGCCATGGCCTATCGCTTCGACATCACCGGAACGCGCTACAGCTTCGCCTCGCTCAAGGTGCTTCTGGCGCGTGCCACGCCCGAGCGGAGCGGCGACGCGCTGGCGGGCCTTGCCGCCCGCGACCCGGTCGAGCGGCTGGCGGCCCAGCATTGCCTGGCCGATGTGCCGCTCAAGGCGTTCCTCGACGATGTGCTCGAGGTCGACGGCGATGCCGTCACCGCCCTGATCGCCGCGCAGCATGACGCGGCGGCCTTCGCGCCCGTGGCCGCGCTGACCGTGGGCGCGTTCCGCGACTGGCTGCTCGCACCCGGGACGACCGGTGCAGAGATCGCAGCCCTCGCCCCCGGCCTCACCCCGGAAATGGCCGCCGCCGTCTCGAAGATCATGCGCGCGCAGGACCTGATCTCGGTCACGGCCAAGATCGAGGTGGTCACCCGCTTCCGTTCGACCATCGGCCTCAGCGGCAGGCTCTCGACCCGCAACCAACCCAACCACCCGACCGACGATAGCCGGGGCATCGCGCTCTCGGCGCTCGACGGGCTGATGATGGGGGCGGGCGACGCGGTGATCGGGGTGAACCCCGCCACCGACAGCCTGCCCGATTACATCCGCATCTGCGAGGTGCTCGAGGCGATCCGCACCCAGCTCGACATCCCCACGCAGCACTGCTGCCTCGGCCATGTCACCACCGCGCTCGCCGCGATCGAGGCGCGCGCGCCGGTCGACCTGGTGTTCCAGTCCGTCGCGGGCTCGGACAAGGCCAACGCGGGCTTTGGTGTCACGCTCTCCCTGCTGGACGAGGCGCAGGATGCCATCCGCGCGCTCGGCCGCGCGCCCGAGGGCGCGAACCTGATGTATTTCGAGACCGGACAGGGCGCGGCCCTGTCTGCCGACGCGCATCACGGCATGGACCAGCAGACGATGGAGGCGCGCGCCTATGCCGTCGCCCGGCGCTACCGGCCCCTTTTGGTGAACACCGTGGTGGGATTCATCGGGCCGGAATACCTTGCCGATGGCAAGCAGATCATCCGCGCGGGGCTGGAGGATCACTTCTGCGGCAAGCTCCTCGGCCTGCCGATGGGGGTGGATATCTGCTACACCAACCATTCCTACGCCGACCAGGAGGACATGGACATCCTGCTGACCGCGCTGGCCGCGGCGGGGGTGAATTTCGTCATCACCGTGCCGGGGGCCGATGACATCATGCTGAATTACCAGTCGCTCGCCTTCCATGACGCGCAGTTCATCCGCGACACGCTGGGCAAGCCCCCTGCCCCGGAGTTCGCCGCGTGGATGGCCGCGAACGGGATCGGCGAGACCGACACCGCGCTGCCCTCGCTCGAGGCCGCCCTGTCGCAGCTCAGGCTGCCCGCCGCATGACCGAGGGCCCCGGCATCACCCGCGCCGAGATCCGCGCCCTGACCGAGGCGCGGCTGACCTTCGGCGCGCGGGGG
>WVSO01000057.1 GCA_015689745.1 Rhodobacterales bacterium HKCCSP123
ACCACGCGGACCGTCTTGTCGATGTCTACATCGAGCAGGAACTGGCCGAGTCCCAGGGCGCTTTCATCCGGCTTGCGATGAACGCCGTGCCGGCAGTGCTGTTCCTGTGGTACCGACGACGTTTTGTCATGGCGCCGAAGGAGGTGCGCCTCTGGCGCGTGATGTCATGGCTCGCCCTGATCATGTTCGCCGTGCTGCTCACCACGGGGTTCACGACGGCGCTAGACCGTCTGGCCCTCTATATCATTCCGCTGCAGCTTGCCGTCTTTGCCAACCTTCCCGACGCACTGGGGCGGCCCAATGGCAAGAACAGCTCGATCGTGATCTGCATCCTCGCGTACTACGCGCTGGTGCAATTCGTCTGGCTGAACTTTGCAGGCCACTCGAATGAGTGGGTCCCCTACACGCTTGGCTGGTCGATGGACTGGCTCTATTCGCCTGAAGGACAAAGCACACTGGACGCGCGAGGGACGTATTTGCGCATCTTTGGGATTGAAGATTAGACCTTTTCGGCGCCTGCTCTCAACACTCAGCTATGAACTCTCAGAAGGTTGTTCATCCGGTTCGGGGATAGGCCGAAATACCCAAATTCCAACCGATGATCACGAAGGGCGAAAGACCCAGACAAAGGTGTCGGGCTCACGGATCTCAAGCGTGAGCAGATCGTCGTCGCCGGAATTGCTTCGTGTCAGAAGGCTGGTGACGTGGCCTCTGCCTTCGGTGTGTCGGTTTGAACGGTTCGCAAGCGGCTCGCCCGGTTCCAAGCAGGCGGGCGCGCGGCGCTCTCGAACCCAGGAAGCGCGCCGCCTGCGTGGCGTCGTCCATCTCTACTGAATGAGCTTGGCCAATTCGACCGGCTTGGCCAAGCCGCCACCGGCAAGCGCAGCTGCTGACGCAACCGTGCGCGGGCCTATGACCTGCCCACCCTTTGCTCAACATAGCTGACTTAGGAGGCATCGTGGCGAGCCTGCAAGAATGGGACAGTTCAGTGAAGGCACGCCAGCTTCAAAAGAACCCCCTGTTGTGGTATTCCCTTCGATATTGAAATTTCCTAACGCAATTGGTGGGAACCGCATATGGCACACAAGGGACTTGAACGTATTATGCGGCTGTTGCTCCAGCAGGTACTTCTCGGCCGGATCGTTGCTTTTCTTGCATTTTTTACAATCAGTGATAAGGCGCTGGCTTTGCAGATTACTGTTGATACTGGTGGCGGCCCCACGACATACGACATCTTGTTCTTCGATGACTCTGAAACCTTCACCCAAAATCAAACCGTACTCACTACCCCCAGCTGTACCGTCGGGCAGCCATGCGCGCCATGGTGGTCGGGTGGTTCCAATGACACGCTGGCAAACTTGTTTGCATCAGCTTACTTCGATACGCACGGCGTCACCAATGCACCATTCACCGAGCCCGGAAATCAAAGGCTCCTCTTCGCATATGGACCTATAGGAGCCTCTGTGCTCGTCGAGCCGGTTGATGAAGCCATCCCTGGTGTAAATACCGACCCTGCAACTGCACAAAGAGACCAGTCACTTTATTTCTTTGCCTACGCTGTAGTTGTTCCGGAGATTAATGCACCCACTTTCCTTAAGGCGATATTTTGTTTGTTTGCGTTCGGCTGTTTTTTAGTTGCAAGCCGAAAGAGAATTGAAAATAAATCATCTGTTCAACCCATATAGGCAAGATGATGGTCCCATTGTGACCGATACATATGGGCGACGCGACAACAGTAGCGCGTTTTGCTCTCTTAGATCGGAAGCGAGGTCGCTTTCGCTGAACGCATAGATATAGGCCTCTGTCCAACCCCAATTGCCGCCAAATGAATCCGCCTGCCAGTAGCGGCGGCGTCCCTCATAGGCGTCGTAAACTGGCTCCGATGTCAGACGATCCAGCGACTCCCAGTCCGTTACGTATTGAAACCTCCAGCGCACAGCATCGTGCAGGTTTGCCCCCTCATTGATTTGCTGAAAAAGATCGATGCCCGCTGAACGTGCACTGACCGCAGCCATGACCATGAACCCAAGGGCATTGTCATAGTAGAAATCATTATTTGCACGACCACCCACATTTTGCCACTGCCCACCGTTGAGAAAGGTGCGCATCGCTCCGTCAGACTCCAGGAGCTCGAAAAGAAAAAACCAGTCTTCTATACCTTCGCTTAGCGCGTCCAAGTTCCCAGTCGCGAGACCCCAATTCACATATCCAAGCGCCTGCATTCCGACTGTATCCGGCCAACGTACCGACTCAATCGCTCGCCCCGAGCCCGGCCCTGACACAAGATGTGACGTGTCGTACAAACGGTTGCCCCATGACACAATTTCTTCTCTTTGATCCTCGTCACGCCATAGTTGAACTCGATCGGCGTAGTTTACGAGGTAGGATAGGTTGTTCATCAGCGCCGAAACCCAATGCGCCGGGTTAGGGCCGCCGCCAGGCGTGAAGTAAAGACGAGTAAACGCGTTTTCTTCTGCAGCCTGTTCAAGGTGAGATAGAAATCGTTGAAACCTCTCATCCGACCCACCAGTCTGATAAATATGGTTATTTCTTGATCTATCCCCAATATGTGCTGCCAAGGCTTGTCCCATTGATTGGATGAAGCCGCCAATTCTTAAAGTTCCATGAACATTACGATCGACGGTTTCGTAGTAAACAGGTGTCTCGTTTGTGCGGAATCCTCCTCCGAAGCAGGCTTCGTTCTCAATCGGAAAAAGGGAAACCGGTAGTGAACTTAGCGCCGCCTCCAAACTGCGCCTGTTCGTGAGCATATCAGCATATTCAACACTGATAATTTCATAAAGGTCTGTCGTCAGAGTTCCATTAAACTCAATTCCTGAATCAACGGAGAAAGCCCGCAGCGCCGATGCTGTGCGGCTACCCCACGCGCCATCAATCGGACCGGGATCATAACCCAAATTGCGTAGGATTTGCTGCGTATCACGCACGGCTTCATCCGCCACTGCCTCTTGCGCTATCAGAAAACCCAGCCCAAGCGCAACAATGAAACTGATTCCAGCCACTGCATGTCGCCGAAAGTTCATTCTTCCGTCCTCCATCCTCCGTCGAACTCTAAGGCATAGAATGGTCGCGCAATAAGGCTTGCGGAATCAAGCTTTTTTCGATCGCGCGTTCGCCAAAACCGCGATCGGGCTCTGGTATGCCAATTCTGCGAGGAGTTCATCTTGTGAACCCAGGATGGTTGCAAGGACGGTGTCAGCAAATCTGCAGCACTGATCGACAGTGGTCCCTCCTGAGAAGTGGCTTCCCGGACGTGGGTCTTCGGGTCAGGCGGAGGAAGAAGAAATGCTTCACTAGTAGGGCGTGCGCAACGAGATCGTCACAAATTTGCGACAGGTCAACATGTGGGATTCGTTAGGTCCGCAATGGAAACCAGCGGATGCCGTGGTTAAAAAGTCCGATCGTATTATGGTCCTATCGTTTTTCGCCATATTTATGGAGCGCGAAATAACCAATACCAACGGCGCGGAGGCATTGTGATGAACATTGCCTGAGAATCATTACAAGGTGAACCTAAAATGTCGAAATTTTCTTATTTTTCAGCGTACGGGTACAAAATGCATTTTGATGCGTGTCGGTGTCGTAACTCCGGTGTTTAGGCTGGTTTGGCAGAGGTGCTCGAACCTACACCCTTTGTCTTGCCTCGATTTACATTGGATGACTTTCATTGGAAGCAGCTGCAATACAAGGATCGCGAATGCAACCAGTCTCCGGTTCGCCCGCCAGTGCTGCAGTGTCCGACACAGCCCGAACTGGCATAGAAAATTTCGATTTGTGCCTGTCCATAGAAGCGATCAATGTGCCAAGCTAGGTCTGTAATCGCCCATCAACACAGGGATGAAAGGGCCATTTGATGAGATACCCGGTATCGATTGTTCTTTGGGCGACAGTTGCCATCGCCGGATGCACACCCAGCCTTGAAGATCGTGTCTCAGCGACGCGTGGGGCACAGTTCTTTTCCGACAACTGTGCCGTGTGCCATGGCGCTGATGCGCGTGGCACCGACGTGGGCCATCCAAGCGGTATTCGTCCTCCGGACCTGACGCTGCTGTCCCAGCGCAACGGCGGCACCTTCCCGACGATCGACGCCATGGCGACCGTATACGGACCAGCCTACCACGAGAGCCGGGGAACCTATATGCCTCGCTTCGGAATGGGCGATCTTGGACCGATGGTGGTCGTTGAGATTGAAGACGGAATTGGAACGCCAGTTCCGGCCGACCTGGTGGCCCTGAACGAGTATCTTCAGCTCATACAGCGATAACAGGAGGCGCCTGGCCTCCACTTCAGGCATTATCAATTTCGCAGCGCCTCCGCGCCCAACTGGCCTGTGCGGTTCGATAATGCCATGAGGCAAGCGGCCTTGGCGCGCCGCCGGTTGCTGCGGAGGTTCGGCCGAACCGGCTGACGCAGTCCACGCAGCTGCAGCACCGTTCAAGATCCGCATCGATCCCGGTCTGGTCAGAAATCCTTCAGAAGCCGGGTCGTCTCGGGGTCGAGGAACCCCGCCACTGTCGCCTCGGTTTCAAGTTGCAGCGCCTGGTATAGTCCACCGGCCATCGCCTGGTTCAACACCCGTTTCATTGCACGGGTGGAGAGCGTCGGCAGCGCGGCGAGCTGGGATGCCACCGCTTCCGCCTCGGGCAGCAGGGCATCATCCGAAACCACCTTCCACGCGACGCCGATCTCCTTCAACTCTGCCGCCGAATACCGCTGCCCCAGGAAGAGCATCTCGCGCGCCTTCACCAGGCCGACGATGCCGGGAAGGATCGAGGTTACGGCGCCTGTCACAAACAGGTTCAGGGAAACTTCCGGGAAAAAGCCCTTGGCGCTCTCCGCCCAGATCGGAAAGTCGCAATTGATCGCCCATTCGAACCCGCCGCCGACCGCCCAGCCGTTGATCGCACCGACAACGGGCTTTGCTCCCATCACGATGGCAATCGTGGCCCGCTGGATTGCGTCGACGACCGCGCGGGCTTCCTCTTCGGTTTCGGGATGGACATGCTCGTGCCGGTCATCGCCCGCGCAGAAGGCCCGCCCCTCGCCTGTCAGGATGATGGCCCGCGTGCCGGGGTCGCGGTTGGCGTCGTCGAACGCCACGGAGATTTCGTCGATCAGGCGGCGGTTCATCGCGTTCATCGCATTTGGCCGGTTCAGCGAAATCGTCCTGACGCCTTCGGACGTCATTTCCGAGCGGATGGTGTCATAGCTGAAGGTGGTCATTCATAGCTCCTGATCACGCGCTTCGTCTTGCCTTCGGTTCTGGGGAATGTCCCTTGAGGCACGATCTTCACACGGATCGTCGCGCCCAGTTTTTGCTTGAACCGGTCTTCCAGCCGCCGGGTCAGCGTACCGTCGTCCCGTGCATCTGCGGCCAGTTCCGCATGCACGGGCAGCACGTCATAGGGTGGCGGCGCATCCAGAACGATCCGGTAGTCGCCCGACAGTTCGTCAAAGCTGGTCACCACGGCGGCCACCATGGTCGGGAACATGTTCAACCCGCGCACGACCACCATGTCGTCCGATCTTCCGATCACCCGGAACCGAAAGCCGGCGCAGCCACAGGCGCAGATGTCCGTGTTCTCGATCCTGATGATATCGCCCGTGCGGAACCTGACCAGTGGCTGACATTCGCGGTCGAGATGCGTCAGGACCAACTCTCCCTCGTTCCCGGCGGAGACCGCCATGGGTGTTCCGCAGTCGGGGTCGATCAGCTCCACATGCAGCACGTCATGGGCCACGAAATGCAGGGCCGTATCATGCGCACATTCGGACGCGAAATTGCAGAAGACGTCCGAAACCCCGTAATTCGCATTGCGCGGCTGCAGGCCCCAGGTCTCGCTCAGACGTTTGCGGAAGGCCGGATCGTCGATACCAGGCTCGCCTCCGAACAGACCCAGCTTCAGCCCAAGGTCACGGGGCCTCAGGTTGGGGAATTTCTCGGCAATGACCCGTTCCAGAACGGCAGGGTAGGAGGGTGTGCAGGAGATCGCCGTGATGCCCGTGTCCAGGATCGTGTTGATCAGCAACTCGGTCGACCCGACACCGAAGGGTACGACCGTGGCTCCAGTGCGCTCTAGCGTCAGGTGGTCGGTCAGCCCGCCCATCCACATCTGGTAGTTCAGGCAATGAACCACCATCGTGCCCGCCTTCAGCCCCGCAAGCGACTGCGCCCGACCGCCGACGATTTCCGTGATCTCGCAATCGCTCGCGCTCATCGCAAGATTCATCGCCTGTCCCGTTGTTCCGGATGTGCGGTGTAGCCGGCGTACTTTTTCGGGCGCCGCCGCAAGGTAGTCACCGAAGGGTGGTGACGCAGGCTGCGCCAGTCGCAAACCGGCCTTGTCCGAGAACGGCAGTTCGGCAATATCCTCCAACCGTCTGGGCGGTGTCTGCCCATCCCAGAGCCTTTGGTAAAAGGCTGAGTTTTCCGCGACATAAACGCTTTGACGCTCCCAGGCCTGCTGTCGGTGCCGCGTGATGTCGTCGAGTGCAATGAGGTGCCCGTCTTGGAGCAAGCTCATGTCTGCATGCCTTTCATCCAGATGTCTGCAAGGGTGGCAATCACCGCTTCGGGCTCCCGAGAGATCGCGACCAGCCACGGGTCTTTCGTGACAAAGAGGGCGGTGAGATACTGATCAACCATGCCGCCAAGCGCATAGGCCCGACGCATCAATTCGTCGTCCGGGGCCTGCGCTTGCCGGGGCGTTCTGTTCATGGCGCGTACAACGGTTCTCGCCCATTCTTGGTTGAACCGCTGAAACGCCTCTCGTGCCTCGGGAAAGGCGTCGACACCCATCACGAGGCACTTCATCAGACCGGCATTTGCGCTGAACAGGGCATAATACGCCGCCGTGGTATCGCGGAGCGGGTCGCTGCCGTGCCGCGCGGCCGATCTCATCTGGATCTGCAGGAAATCGACGAACCTGCCGAGAAGCGTGCCGGCCAGGTCGTTTCGATCCTTGAAATACAGGTAGAACGTACCGTGGGCGACGCCGGCATGCTGGCAGATCGCTGCGACGGTCAGCGTATCGAGGCAGTGATCGCCCAGGAAATGCGCGCCTGCGAGCAAGAGGTCGAGGCGGGTTCGTTCACCCTTGCGCAAGCCGTCGCGACCTTGGCCCAACCAGTCCGGAAAGTCCTCGAGTTCCCAACCGCGTACTGTTTCCGGCAGCGTCATTTTCACCTCATTTAATGAATCTGATATCAGTATCATGTAATGGCTTTGTCAAGCTGCTTGCGGATCAGGTCGATACCCCGGCCGCTTGGGTTCGCGTCGCGGCAGTAGGGCGGCATCGGTCGTTGGCGTGCCTCTCGCGTTATGGCACTTTGGTGTGACAAGTCGCACCCATCACGGGCACCGCTCGCAACGGACAGGTAGATGGCGAACACTCATTTGATCGCATTGATGGCCGGTTTTGCCCTGGCCTCCTGCATGCCAGCGCCTAATGACGAGGCGCCCGGCCGTCCAGAACCCCGATGCGGGTCCCAGCTGACACGCACGGTGGAGGACCGTCTCCCGGATCTGGGTCAGCCGGTGGATGTGCGGGCTCTCTCATGCAATGGGCTGACGCAGTTGTACTTCCTGCTGACCAGCCGCGAAGAGCAGCAGGAAGATTGGCTCCTCCGGCGCCAGCGCATGCTCCAGGTCTTTCGCAGCGAGGGGTTGGTCGACTGACACTGGTACGGGACGGCGTTCAGTGACGGTGCCCGTGAAGCGGGTGCGCTACATGGGGCGAACAGAATTTGCGTGCATCAGTGGTCAGCCGCAAGATCAAGAAGCTGGACGATGCGCACTCATGCAGGGATGCCAAGCATTCGCAGTGAGCGCCTTCACGTCAGCCGAGCCGCTCTCGTAGCATTCGCTTCCGCAAGTCATGCTGGTCCGACCGTTCATCAATGCTGAGACCGCGAGAGCGCATTTATGCCAAGATTTTGGAGAAACATCCCGCGTTGGTTGACGCCGTCGCGTGATCACGCCTTGATCAGCGCAACATCAGTAAAGGACAAGATCGTGGCAGCTTCCAACAAACAGGTATCTTCCAAGGCGTCGAGCAATCAAGAGCAGGACGGCTCGTATCTGGCGGAGGACCTTGAGATCGATGGAGACGTCAGCACAAAGGGCGCCCTTGAGTTCGCAGGCAAGATCACAGGCGACATCTCCGGTGATGCCGTGACCCTGACTTCTACGTCGCGTGTGCAGGGGAAAGTGAAGGCTCGCGAGCTAACCATTGATGGCCACCTGAATGGCTCCTTGGCCGCTGACAAACTGCTGGTGAGAAAGGACGCTCGTGTAACAGCCGACTTTGAGTATGGCGACCTGTCGGTAGAACTTGGTGCGGTCATCGACGGCCATGGCAAACCAATTGCCGGAGACTGAGGGTTCCCAGAACTCCCCAGCGCTGAATTCAGGTCGCTATCGATAAACCGTCTTGCCGTCGTCCAGATGTCAACGAAGGCGCGCACCTGCTCAGCGACGATCATGTCTACAAGGATCGCCAGGACGGGTGTGAGCGTCGCATCAATACCCGAACGTGAACCGCCTCAACAGCACGAGTGAAAAGGTGACGCCGTCGTCCTCCTGCACGATGGGGGAGGCCGCTGCATCTCCAGTCAGCCGCTCCCAAGCAAGAGTGCTGTCGAGGCTCCAGTCCGGCGAGATCTGGTAGGTCGCACCGATCTCCAGACCTGCGGAGACGAAGCCGTCGCCAGCTGCATATTCAGTGAAAGCCGAGTTTGCAGCCTCCGCCGACGTGACGCCGAAATATGTCGAGGTGTAGCGCTCCGATCCCCAGAGGGCGCGCGGGCCGGCCGTGACGGTCCAGTCAGGGCCAGGGCGGAAGATGAAGTCAGCGCCCAGCTCTGCCACCCAGCTTTCGTGCCCGATGACACCATATCGGACATCCGCGAACGCGAGGAAACCGTCGGTTCGGTAGCTGAGACCACCACCCAACTCGACACTCAGGTCAATATCGTCCAGCCCGGCCAGTTCGGGATAGTCTGCCGTGTTCCGTGCCCCAATGAGGCGGAACGACCCGCGTGGCCGCAGACCCATTGCTACGGCATCCGGATCGGGGTCGCCGATCTCAATCCCGCCGATGCGCAGATGCCCAAAGTCGAACCCACCTGTGACGCCAGCGCCGTAACTGTCCGACCCAAAATACTCCGGCGCGACGGTGCCGCCGACGCCAGCCGCGAAGGACAGGGAGATCCCGCTGTCAGCCGCGGCGATCATCGGTGCAAGGGCAAGGGCGGTGGTGAGCAGTACAGGCTTCATGTCGGACCTCGGCGACAATCGTTGTGCTTTGTGAGGCGCAGCAAACGCCCATGCGTCCTGACCTAGCATGATGCGCAGCCAGTGACAGTAGCCTTCTGCCGTGCTGACCGTCGGTGGCGAAATGGCAGGTCGCTGATCCCCGACCAACATCACCCGCAAAACGCGCGTTTCGACCACAGCGAGCCTCCTCAGGTGAAGGTCGCGCAGTCGTCTCAATGTCGAGGATCGTCGAGCCCATTGGCACAAGACACGTCTGCGGGTATCGTCAGATTCAACCTATTGTTGAATTCATTTGAAAGGAGAGCGCAATGCGCAGCGAGCCCGGCGGACCCCATTGGGACGATCCATTTTCGACGCCACTTGAGAAAACCCCCGATACGAACAACCCTTGGGCAAGTTGCGCCGGGGGAGGGAGCTCCGGAGGGTCGAAACCCTTAGTTGATCCGCCGGAGATTCCTCCGGAATGGCTGGAGGGCAGCGTTGGTTTCGACCGGGATCGCTATAACGATGGCTTCACCTTCGTCTTGATGGGCCTGTCGTCGCTTGCTGCTGGTGCCGCTTTGGCGGCGTATGGGGTCGCGGTCGCTATCGCCGGTGGGCCGGTCGGCATTGCGGTTGTGGCAGTCACACTTGGGGGCATTTTGGTCGCATTCGGCGCAGCGCTCGCTTTGGGCGGTGTTGGCGCAATGAACTCGGCCGTTGATCCCGTGGTGCTGCGATACGACTGGCGTGCAACGCAGCCTCCGCGTGTCTCGCTGAAAATCCCCGCCGATACGCCTACTCCGCTGGTGAACTTGTTGCTGACAGGCCATGAATTCCGCCACTTGAGCCAGGGAGAGGTGCAACTCTACGACCTTGCCCGCGCCGCGGCGGAGAAGAAGGATCAAGCCTGGTACGAGACGCACATGCGCGACCTCTGGGCTGTTCAGAACAGCAAGGCGAGGGTCGCTCGAGCCCTTGCGGACAATTTGGACGCCGTCGCGACCGAATTCGAAGACGTGCTGAAGAATTTCAACTGGGACAGTCGTGAGCCGATGCGAAACGTCTTCAATCCGATCTCTGATATGCGGTCGCAACTTCATGACCTCGGCGTGTCTGGAGGCGAGATCGATCTCCTGCTGCAGCCGACGCGGATCATCGACCCTGTTGCGCGTCACACGCATTCCGAGCTCAGGAAGGTTGGTGAGAAATTCGATGGCGATGGAGCTGCATTGCTCAGATGGGTCGCCGGCGGTCTTCGGGAGATGGACATGATCGACAGGCAGGCTTTCCCTTCATAATGATCACATTGTGACAAGGCGCTAACCCGCTCCCCTAATTGCCATTGATCCGAAGTTAACTCTGACTCGGTCTGGTCCTTCTCTAATCGGTTGAAGCTTACCCGCCAGGGTAGCACTTTCGGCCGTGCTTCCGAGGAAGGCACGCCCGCCGGGAGCAATGCTTGCGCAAAGCCCGCGAGGGGTGAAGATCTCATCCTATACCACCCAAGCGTCGGCCTCTCTGCTCCGTCTTACAGGAATTGCGCGTCTTTTGGCCGGTGGTGCGGGATCCGTCGCCGGCTGCCCACGTGCAGGCCACCGACCGAGACCTGTTGGGGGGGCATGGCCCGCATTCGAGCCCATGGCATACTGTTGTCGAAGATCCGGTCATGCTAAGCAGATGTCGTTTTTGTTGCCCTCTTAGGGGATCGCGAGAAGCACAAACCAATCGGTTGGAACGCATGGCATGAATGCTGCTCGAAGATCATCACGAAGCAAGCGCAAGGCGTTGAGACTTTTCACCTGCTCAACATGCGGGCACAGGATGCGCTTCAATGCGCGTCGTTGTGGGAACTGCGGGTCCCATTCTGGCTGGAAGAACTCACTCACCACCTACATCCTCTGCGTCGCTGCGATTTGTGTTGCCTGGCTTGCATTGTAAGGGGCGGCACGCGAGGGAGCTCGAATACCAAACAATCCCAGTCGCTTACCTGTCCAGCAAATCGAAACAGCTTCAATTTGACTGCCCGCCCTGGACCCGTCCAATCGCAATGAGATCGAACAGTGGGCGCGAAGAGTTTCTCAAATCACCCGGTGTGCTTGCCAGGCATCAGCGAGTAGCTCGCTGCCGCGGCGACATTGAAAGGGCCGGTAGCAAGAGCTGCTACCGACCCTTCCATGAATATTGATACGCCAGACGGCGACCAAACCCTTACTGGATCATCCAGGTGGTGGTCGACCCGTCGCCATTGGTCAGGGTCAGCGTGCCGTCCCCAAGCTCTGCGGCCTGGCAGGCGGTCCCCGCGAGCGCTTCTGGTGACGTCAGTGTGCGGCACCACTGCCCGTCACGAACCGTCCAGGCTCCTGCAAGCTCGCTACCATTTGGCAGAGTGCCGCTCAGGCTGCCGTCGGCGCCTGCATTGATGACAGCATCTCCCGCGACCAGGGTGCGTCCGGATACGGCGGATGTAATCGGGTCTGCGTCCACCATGCTCCCGGAGGGCATGCAGGCGCTCAAGGCAACAACGGAACCGGCAATAAGAGAAAACGTGACGAATTTCATACTGTCCTCCATTTTGTGAGAACTTTGGATGCTACATGCCACCCAGGCTCTGTCCAGACTTGACAGGTCGATTTTTTTGGCCTTTCGGCAGTCTTATCAGTGATTTGATCCCTCTCCCTGTCCGACGCAGCTCTCTGCTGCGACCCACGTGATAATCCCAGCACGGGTCTTGTGAGTGTCCCTCATGGGGAAGGGTCATGCGCAAGGGTGAGCGGGTGATCCGCGGGGTTGAAGGCCTACACCCACGGATTGTGATCGGCCTGTTCGAGGTAGCGCGCGAGGACGTTGACCGACTTCCAGCCACCTGCCCGCATGATGCCAACGGTGTCGAGGCCTCTGCAAAGCAGATCCTGTGCCGCTCCGATGCGCATGCTGTGACCGCTGAAGGTCTTCACGACCTCCGGCGGCTCGCCACACCGCGCTGCGGCTGACTTGATGACGCGCTTCACGGTGGTCGTGCTGAGACTCCGGTCGATGGGGACGTTCTGGTAGATCGGACAGAAGAGCCAGGACGTCTTCGATCCGCGCCAGTCGAGCCACGCCTCCAACAGGTCGGCCGACCGCGTGGAACAGAAGGCGAGTCGCCCGAACCCAAAGGGATCGGATTTCGAGCGGCGGATGAGGAAGCGGTATGTCCCGTTGTGGGCTGGTTCGAAGTCGTCGTCGCGGAGGGCCACGAGCTCAGATCGCCGCGTGAGGAGGTCGTAGCCGAGGGACATCATGGCCCGGTTGCGCAGCCCCATCGGTGTGTCAGGCTCGCTCGCGAGGAAGGCCTCCAGATAGCCCCTGGTCAGACCCTTGGCCTGTTTCGGGCGGGAGCGCTTGCTCCGACGCACACGCCGGAGGGTGAGATTGATGTCCTCGGCATAAGTCGGGTCGGGCAGATCGAGGAGCCGGTGCACCTTTCGGATGGCATAGAGGCGGCGTTTCACCGTTGAGGTGCATTTGGTTTCCCCCTGGTCTTCCAGAAACCTGCACACCGTCTCGACGCTGGCAGGGAAGGGGGCTTCGATCCCGACGTCCGCACACCATTTCACGAAGGCCTCGACATCATTGCGGTATGCCCGCATCGTTGACGGCGCATAGGCGCCTTCCAGGCGTTGGAAGTGGGAGCGCCAGTCGGCGGCTTTTGTAAAAATATATGCCACATGACATAAATAATGCCATCTCGCTAAGATGTCAATTTTGACAGGACTCCAAATCCGGTCTGCTCGAGCAGCGTTGCGGATGAGCGCACAAGACTTGGCGCAAGTATCAGGCGTGAGCCTCCGAACGATAATGCGCATGGAGGCTGAAGATGGGGCTCCAAGCAGCACAAAACCAAATCTGGATGCGATCAGGAGCACCCTAGAAGCCGCCGGCATCGAGTTCATCGGCTCACCCGACGATGCACCCGGCATCCGGATACATCGCGATCGAAAGGGCTGACCCGGTTCCCGACAACCTGATCCGGTGTAACTCACGCTGCTGCTCCGGCCGGATGCCCAACGACGCTTGACTCTGCCCATCCTGGAGCGTGTCTGTTTGGAACCGAAACTTGTGGCGAGGACGCTTCGCGCGAGGCCCATGGTTCCATCCCTTACGGAAAAAACCCTTGAGGCAATCGTCGCGTCAGGCCGGTTGCCTGCGGAGTGGCGATGAAGTCCGACTGGGCCAGAGTTGCGCGACTGAGGCATGTCGTTCTGATTTATGCGGGTGCCCTGGTCTGCGGCGCGATCGGAACCCTGATCAAATTGCCGCTGCCCTGGATGATCGGGGCGATGGCTTTCGCCACGGTTCTGCGCCTGTCGAATCGCGAGGTCCGGGTACCGCCTGTGACGCGGCCGATCGGGCAGATGATCGTTGCCTCCTCGGTCGGCATCTCTTTCACACCTGCCGCGGTGGCAGCACTCTCCGTGCTTTTCGTGCCGATGGTGGGCGGCGCGCTCCTGACCATCGCCGCAGGCTTTCTGGTTGCAGCCTGCCTCATGCGCATGGCCCGTGTGGACGTTGTCACAGCGGCGTTGTCCTCGATCCCGATGGGACCTGTGGAAAGCGCGAACCTCGCCGGCCGGCACGGCGTCGCGCCCGGCCCCGTGGTCTTCGCCCAGACGCTTCGCATCATGATGCTGGTGGTCTTCATCCCGCCCGCCCTCGTCGCGCTCTCGGGCAACACCGAAGCCGCCAATGACGTCCTGCGCGCGATCCCCTGGACGCCGACGGGCGCCTTGCTCCTGGCTGTCTTCGGCGTCGTGGGCGCGGTCATCGCGCGTGCGGTGCGGCTCGGCAATCCGTTCTTCGTCGGTTCGATCGGCGGCGCAGCCCTGGCCGGAGCGCTCAGCATGCCGGTCAGTGCCTACCCCTACCCGGTGCTGGTCGCGGCGCAGGTCTTTCTGGGCGTTTGGTTGGGCGCAGTCTTTGACCGGGCGCTTCTGCGCAACGCGGGCGGCTTCATCTGGGCAGCGGTAGTGTCCTCGCTCCTGCTCATCAGTCTGTGCATCGCCATGGCGTTGGGACTGGCCTGGATCACGGGCGAGGCGTGGCAGGTCATGGTTCTGGCCATGGCGCCGGGCAGCGTCACGGAAATGGCGCTGACGGCGAAGATCCTGCAAGAAGGTATCGCTGTCGTCACGGCCTTCCACCTCGTCAGGATCTTCCTCATCCTGCCCTTCGCACCGCTCATCATCAGCGTGACGGCGCGGCTTGCAAAAACCAGGCGCCGCGACGACGCGCCGAGCGGGGCCGGGTGACCAAGCGCCACCACCGAAGGCCGCCCGCGCCTCCCACGGCCGGTGCGTTCTTCACAAGGATGGCGACCTTGATCAGGAGGGTTTTTCGAGTCCATCTCGATGATCCGTGGGTCTACAATCGAACGATCATCCCTTCTCCGAGGGCGTCGCTGACTTGCGTGTGTCTCAGCGTTTCGCGGGGCTTACACACTCTATTCTGAAAGGTTCTGGATTGACTGTCGCTCGCTGTCGGATTCCCTGAGACCACTTCACGAAGCAACAAGCGTCCCCAGGTGTCCACCGATGTGCCTGCGATATGAGCAGGGCAGCTCCGTCTTGTATGAAGGAGCTGCCCAAGAGCGGTGCGGCTGTGGAGGTGGAGCCGCACCGCAGCGTCTCGTACCGGTCAATTGTCACCGCGGCTCTCGAGACGCATCTGCTCGAAGATCTCGGCGGCCCGTGCGGGCGTACCGTTCACGACGGTGACGCCATTGCGCCCGATCCGATCGGTTGCGCTATCGGTGCAGCAATTCAGGATCTCGATTGCCCTCCCAAGCGCACTCCGCTCCATGGCGGAGGCGGTCACATGCAGGCCCGTGGGACCCGAGTAGTGCCGCAGGTCCCCAGCATTGTCCGCACTTTCATTGAAGTGGTTATAGGCAACCTGCGCGGGGTCGGCAGCGACCGGGCCAGTGACGCCAAGAACGATTGCAAATGCGGCAATGTAGGTGTTTGTTTTCGTAAACATTTTGTGTCTCCTCTGTGAATTGGTCGACCCCGTTGCAGGACCGATGACCCAACTCTAGGGACCCCCCGCAATCACAGCGTGAGAGCACCGTCAAAGGCGCACAATTTCTCAATAAAATTCCAAAAAAATGTGGAGTCGAGCCCCGTGGATTCCCATAACTCGCACTGGAAACACCACATGCGGACCTATTACGGGCTTAACAGTTTGGGGAGTTTGCTCAGATCGAGGATCTCGTATTTCCGCATCAGAGGCGTTGGGTAGTCAGGCTCGGACAGCATCCTGACGTCGAAATCCGGTTCCAGCTTCCTGAGCCGCTCGACAGCCTTTCGCGCGGCTTCATAGTCTCCTAGCGAAAGATAGTTCACCAGGAGATATCGTAGCGTTGGCGTGAACTCGGGTGCGTAGGCAAGCGCGGTCTTGCCGGACCCGATGGCATTCATGAAATCACCGCTCAGCATTTCAGCGATGCATGTGTAGCAATCAATGAGGTAGCGATAGGGCGCCTCGCCCGATGTCTTTTGCGCGTGAAGGATGCTTTCGCGTCCCTCTTCGAGCCTGCCGAGATTGAGCAACGCGACCCCTCGAAACAACCAGCCGAGCGGGTTGTTCGATTGCAGTCTGACGCTGCGGTCAGCCAGTTCAAAGGCCGTCTCGTGATCTCCCAACGTGAAGGCGCTGGCATGAGCACAAAGGGCAAGCGACAAGGCGTTATGCGGCTCGGCTAGAAGCGCGCGCCGAACAAGCTCTCCTGTTTCCTCGCGCAATTCCTGAAGGTCCCGCGCTCGTCGTCCGCCAATGGCATAGGTTGAAAGGAATGCCCGCCAGGCAAGGTACACGCCCTGGCCCGTCGCCTCGTACTCGTCCTGGAACACCTGCGCGATCCGCTCATAGGAGTCGCCGAAATTTCGGAACATGTACTCGATCGTCTGTATCGCGGCATTGGGGTTGCTGGCGGTGAATCTCCCACGGTCGGCAAACAGCGTGTCGAGCGTGCGCTGGATGCCTTCGTTGATCACGCGCGAGAGGTTCGCTTGCACACCGGCCGACGGGTCGACGTTCAGTTCGAGCGTACTGCTCCATTCGATCCTGTTGTTGCGCAGGTTCTTGAGCGCGACTTGAACAAAGACATCGTCCCCAAGTCGAAGGTCGCCGGCCTCGATCTGGAACATGCCGTCCGACGTGACATCGGGTGTGCCCTGGCGGAGATCAATCGCCGTCCAGTCGAGGACGCCGGCAGAGATTGCGTTCGCGACATGCCGGGAGACGGCGCCGGAGCCTTCGCTGATCGAAAGGAAGAGGGCAGGACGGTCCGCAGAAACCATCTGTGACGGAGCGGCAGGTTGCGCGTCTTGGTACTCGGCGCGCCTGTCGCGCAGCCAGTCTGAGAACTCGGGGTCTCGCACCCCGATGCCTTCGAGAAATTCTTGCTGTTCTGGGCCTGCCCCGGGTTTTGGGCCGCGGGCGTCACAGTCCGATTCGAGGCGGCTTCCGTCAAGTCGTATGACGGTTCTGTCGGCATGAAGAATATCTGCGTGCGGGCCCAGGCTGCGTTTGAGGCTCGAGAGCTCCTGCCGCAGACTTGCAGCACCCTGCTCTGGTTCTCGATCGCTCCACAGCAAATCCTGTAATTTGACCCTGGGGCGGGCAAAGTCTTGAGATGTCAGGAGAATTGCCAGGAGCGCCTGTGATTTCTGGGAAGAGGGGGTGACGTCGAGGCCGCTTTCCGTCGTGACACGAAACATTCCGAAACAGCGGAAGTTCAGGCGCTGCTCTCCCATGGAGTGGGTGTTCGTGTTACTCTCTGATTGCGGCATCGGCCGATTGGTCCTTTGCAGCGATCGTGCCGTATTCTCACGTGCGACCGGCACCCGTTTTGAACAATAGGGACAAGTGAATACTATCACAATCAAAGCTTTAGGGGAGTTGACATGTACGGGATCAGGAATGCCGGCGTTTACGCTTCGGGCTCCGGCCCACTCAATGCGGGAAACGCCGGGAACGCAGGAAATGCCGGAAACGCTGGCAATGCCGGAAACGCTGGTAACGCGGGCAATGCCGGCAATGCCGGGGGCGAAATCGTTTCACCATATACATCCGGCGCACTGCTTCTCAATCGTGATGGGATCGTCGGCAACTGGCAGCCGGTAACAAATCCTCCCGACCCGCATGTCTTCGGCGACCCTGAGAACACCGATCTATGGTCCGAGCGCATCCGGCAAATCGTCTTCGTGCAGCAATTTCTGCAGCCTCTGGAATTCGCGCTCAGTCGAGAAGCGGGAACCAATGCGGACACCGGGTCTTGGGCAACGCTCTGGCTTCGAAGCCCGATTAGGGAAACGAACCTGAGCAATATGCCAGGCCCCCCTGCGGAGATGGCAGCGCCGCAGCTCCTGTTCAGCATGCGGCGCCCCTCGAACCAGATCCTGCAGGCCCAGACTGAATGGATCAATCGGTACGCCGATCTCCGGTCGGACCGGGCTGTGGAGATCATGGCGCAGATCGCTGACATCATGACTTTCTTCACGTCCATTATGACGATGACATTGCCGCAAAAGCGCAAGACATTCGAATTGCTGAATGCGATCCAGTCGGCCGTCGTCGCCATCGAAATGCGGTTCAAGGACGCTCTCTCGGTGCGCCGCCCTTCGGAATTCACGCCGCAGGATCAGCCAATGATCCAGACGCCCGGTCATGGCTCGTTGCCAAGTGGTCATGCGACCGAATCCTATGCCATGGCCGTCGTGATGGGGGCCTTGGCGGAATACCGCGCTTCGGGCGCCGGGGCCGGGGGACCGGATGCCGAAGCAACGCAGACGCAGTTGTTCCGCCAAGCATACCGCATCGCCGTCAATCGCACCGTCGCCGGCGTGCATTTCCCGATCGATTCCGCGGCTGGCGCGTTCTTGGGTTTGGCCCTCGGGCGGTATTTCGTGGCACGGCTGCAGGCAGCACCCAGTGGACCAGAAGTCGTGGCGCCCTGGCCGGTTTACGGGTGCCAGTTCGACGGTCCCGCCTATGCGTCGACCGAACAACCTGGCGTGTCTCCAGACTTCATTCCCGATCTTGCGCTGCGGACTGTCGACAGCCCCAACAACGGCCCCAACGCAAAGAACCCGGCCTATGTCCGCGGCCCGGAACTGACCATCCATGGCGACGGGTCTGCCGAGATCGGCAAGCTATGGTCAGATGCCCTCGAGGAATGGAGCTAGAGCGTGCCCGCCTCCTGGAGAAGCTTTGGCGATATCGCCGATAGCGTGAGCCATCAGGATCCGTTGCAGCATTGGCTACTGGTGCCTTCGCCAGCAGAGAGTGACGCACGCAAAAAACAGCAGGCGGACCTGACCGTTGCCTATGTGTTCAATTTCGCAGACGAGGCTTCGCTCAGACGGTTCCGGGCGCAATTTGACCCGACCGAAGGCGCGCCCGGAGGCGCGCAGGTCTTCTTCCCCAAAGGGATCGATGCGCAGACCATCTTGGGTGACCCAACGCTCATGACCGTCGGCTTCTCCCGCCTTGGGAATTTCGATCTCATCTTCGAGTACATCCAGGAACGCGAACTTGGAGAGGTCTTTCTGACCGGGATCGAGGTGGAGAACGTCAGGAATCTTTCCGCGCCTTTGCCTGAGTTGGATCCCGTTGACCAGAACCGCTTCGTGGCGGTGATCGATACGGATATCGCGTTTGCCAACGCACGCTTTCGCCGGGATGCGACCCGAACACGCTTTGCTGCGTTTTGGGATCAGAACGGTGAAGCCGGTAACCAGCTGGGCTTGTTCCTTGGCCGTGCGCTCTACACCAATGACATCGACGCGCTGCTGGCACGTTTCAACCAGAACGGAAATGTCGATGAAGCCGCGCTCTACAATCAGTACTATGCGGATGCGTATTCGCAGGAGTCCTTTCCGCGTCTACCCGTGAGCCTCGGACACGGGACGCATGTCCTCGATGTTGTCACAGGCGGAGAACCGGACGGGCCGCCGATACTTGGTGTCAACCTTCGCAGCCGCGCCGTGGATGCGACGCATGGAATGCTTCTGTTTCCATGGCTAATCCTTGCACTCCTTTGGATTCTGAAACTGTCCGCAACCACGCGCGGCACGCCGAAGGCGCATGTGAATTTCAGCTTTGGCGGCATTGCTGGCCGACATGACGGCAAAAGCCTGATCGAGAGGGTGTTTGACGCCCTCGTCACATCTGATCTGGTCTCGGCCGTAAGTCTCCCCGCTGGGAACTTCTATGACAGCCAGACCCATGCGTCCCTGTCAGGGGAGGACCTTGCAAAGCCTGGGGTGCTGAAATGGGTTGTTCAACCAGATGACGGCTCTTCGAACATTGTCGAGATCTGGTTGCCTCCTGACGCTCCGGACAAGTCATTGGTCGAGGTGCAGATCACGCCACCGTCGGGACCGGCGCGCCGCTTCTCGGACATCGATTTTGGGATTTGGGAACTTTCAGACGGCGCTGAAGTTCAAGCGCGGGTTTATGTCCAACGAGTGACGACGTTTGGATTGGAAGCGAGAACAAGAATTACGATCATTGGCCGGCACACGGCCATCGACCGAGACTACTTCCAGCATCACGGAGGCCTGGCCAGTCTCGCCGGCGACTGGACCATCGAGGTCTTTCGAACCGGTCTTGAAGCCGAAAGATCGGTGGAGTTCTGGATCGAGCGGGACGACCAGCTGGGTTTGGCGCGCAACGGGGCAAGGCAGTCATACTTTCAAACTTACCGCGCGGTCTGGCCCGAGCCGTTGCCGGAAGATCTGCCGGTGACAAACGAGAATACCCTTTCGGACATCGCCACCGGCAGCGCCAGCCTCGTCTTTTCCGGCGCCTTTCGAAAAGATCTGCAAGTGCCCGGGTATTCCAGTGAGGGTCGCGCAGAGCCGAAATTGCTTGTGCCAACGGCTGCTGCCATTTGTGAGGATAGCCGCGTGCACCGGGGCGTCCTTGCCAGCGGGTACTTCAGCGGAAGTACACGCGCCATGAACGGCACAAGCGTCGCCAGCGCCGTGGGGGCGCGCATCGTCAACAATCGACTTGCCTTTGGCCAGGGCGTGTTGCGAGACGATATCTGGAACCTGGCCGGGATGGACAACGGGGGTACACCGCCAGACTCAGCGCCGATCGATCCAGTTTTTGAGACTTACACAACGGTTCCGAAAACAAGGATCGGCGGAGGCATACTTCAGACGGCCTGGACGCGCATGCCGCGGTTTCACAAGTAGGGACGGCTCTCTGCCAACCGCGAGGGAAGACAGAGATCCTACGGCGGGATCTGCGATGACGCAGCGCGATTGAATAAGTCATCGGCTACATGGAAACTGGACGGCGGCCTGGCTCGATGCGCCCTCAGGGGTAAGCTGGTCGATGCGCGCCACGCCGTCCTCTGCGGCTCTGGGCACAACACCCGCATGATCCCGGCTCATCGAAGGGCCCTTGAGGCGGGCATCCTGGCAATGTCCACGGGGGCATTCGAGCCGCTCGGCACACCCAAAGGCCATACTCTGGCGTCAGGACGCATGCAGCGAGATGCTCACGGCGGACCAACACGACCAAATTGCGGGTCGTCGCGGATCGTTGGCTCAGCTGACCCGCCTGCCAAGGTTGGCCGAATGCCCTTCACAGGATAAGGTTGGTGCAAACGGGGGATTGACCGTGAAAGATTTTTTTAAGCCGTCATTGGTCTTGAGAAGGATTTGGGGCCGTGGTCGCCTGTGCCGCCTTCTGGTGCATTGGCTGGTTCTTCTGTCGTGGATATCCGTGCCGGGATGGGCTGTCGGACAAGTCGCAAATCCAGAAGAGCGCTTCGAAGAGCGGCTCGAGGAGAACCGAGCGGCATTCCGGTTCATGGATCTTTCCGATCTACGGGCCGTGCGAGGGCAAATTGAGGCCACTCGTCGGGCTGCTGATACATGCTATTCCGGAGTGTGTCCGGAGTTCGATTGTGCGGCCGCACAGGAAACGCTGACCGCTATGGGCAGCCTTCACATGTATCTTGGCGTGTTGGGAGCTGCGCTTGACCATCAGCACGAGTTGCATGTCGCGCATCTGCAGAACCTTCATAACGAGGCACTTCTTGCGGAAGAGGAAGCCGCAAGCGCCGCCGAGATCTTGTTCTGGCAGACCAGCGTCATTCGAATAAGCTCGCTGATGATCCAGGTCGGGCTGCTCTTCGGAGACTTGGATGGCCTGCAGGAACTGGATGACGCATCGCTATTGTCACGCATCCACCTCGCCGACGAGATCATGCGCGATCTGGTCGGGGTCATGCAAGATAGCCAAGCTTTGCAGGCTTCCGCCAGCCCGGAGTTTCGCGAGGCGACTGATGACGCGGCGCTCGCCGCTGCGGTCAACACGGCGCTCACTCACAAATCCAATGCCGCGAACATCCTGGATGGGTTTTCAGCCCAGCATCAACTCTACCTGCAACGTGCGAGGGCAGCCTCTCCGGCAGAGCTGGCGATCTTGGCCGATGAGCGCACGAGGCTGCGCGAGGTGACACGAGCGAACCTCGTCGCCCTTGCCGGCCGGGTTGTGCGAGACTTTGGTCAGGCGGAGGTTGCCCGCCGCCAAGCAGAGGTGGCCCGCTTAAACACAGATGCTTATCGCGAGCGAATGGAGGCCACGAACTTCGCAAAGGCTGTCTTGGGTTTGGGCGTCCAGGCCGAGCTTGTTCACCAGTTGACGCGTCAGTCGCTTGAGGCCTTCACGGCTTTGGATCGGTGCGTTGAGGCAACCTGCCCAATCGCGTTGCTCAATTTGCCTGAGGTTCCCGATATTCTCGTCATGCCCCCGCCGGAGGATCCCGTGCGCCGGCCACGCATTGATATGGCCCAGATGGAGTTTACGGTGGGCCGTATCATCCGGCTGGCTGATACCATTCGAACGGAGTGGGTCCGTCCCGTGTGCGAACGGCCGGATCAGGGTCTTGAACTCGTGGGCCCGGATGGCGACGCTGACCTTGAACCTGCGGGCCCTCCAGCTCTGGATGCGTTTGCTTTCTCGCCTGCTGAGCGCGCGGCGCATGGATGTCAAAACCTGCTTCCTGAGCTCAGAGAAAGCTGCTTCGCATCATTTGCAGCAATCCGGGCAAGAAATGCCGAGGTTTCTGCCATCGGATTGCGTGGCGCTGCACTGCAACCGGGAACGCCAGCCTTCGAGGGGTGGATGGGTGATCTCTGCGTGTCGCTGTGCGGTGTTCAGTCCAGCATCGATACCGCCTTGGATCGCTTTCGCGAGCTGGCGATCCTCCATGTGGCGAGAGTGGACGCAGCAGCACAGACACGTCTCGCGGGGCAAGGGGGCGCCGAAGATCCATTCCTGGAAACGCAGCTTGACCGATATGATGCGACGCGGGCCGATATCGCGCGCCGCTTCGTTGATTTCTATCATGATCCGCTGACGGATGCGCTGGTCTCGGTGACAGGGGGCACGACGCCCTCGACCCCCGGCGCGGTCTTCGTGACCCGCCGAATTGGAACGCTGACCGAGGACGATCAAGCCGCACTGGAAGAAGTCCAGAGGGCAATTCGAGATCTGATTGCGGGCCGGCCTCCTTTGCCGGATCCAACGCCTTTCGTTCAGCCGCAGTCAATGAGCGCGTGGGCGGAAGCGGCAACCGAGTTTTGGTCAGACTATGGTGATCATCAACTGCTGCGTTGCGGTGGCGACACGCTCCTGGAGCGGCGGCGCGCATGCGAGTTTCAGTGCAGTCTGACGCCAAACTCGGTCAACACCTACCAAATGTGCAGCGTTGAAGCGACGCGATGGTCTTTCGATACCGCGGCGCAGCTCTACCCACCAGGGGATGAGCGTCGCGAAGGCGTTGTCGCGTTGCAGGTGAGTGTCCCGCCGTAAATTGCCCGGGACCCAACCCACGTCATTGCAAGGCTTCCTCGCGCCGGTGGAAGGCACCCAATAACAATGGCAAGCGATCTGCGGGGCAAATCCACCCCAAGTTGGCGGACCACGTCAGTGGAGGCATTCCAGCACGTCGCGTCAGGGCAAGCCGGACGGTGCCACGACCCACAGGGCATGATGTGCCATTGGGGGGCGTCATCGATCAGCACCGACCGAAACCTGTCTATCCGACAGGACTTGCAGTGACAGTTGGGGTCACCCCAACAAGAGCCGCGTCCGGCTTGCCTCGCCCCAAGGGTGAACCGGCAGCATCCTCCCTGGCCGCTCCTGGCGGTTGGGAGGCTTTACCCACACGCTCACGTCCGGGCTGGCCTGAAGTTGACGTCATGCGTCGAGGACCTGTCAGAGCTGGCCGCCACGCGTTGACCCCGGCGTCCATGGTGCTGAAATCACTCGCAATTCAAAGGTGGCAAATCGGCCACAAATCCCTTTTTTAACAATGACATAGAAGAGAATCGCAACGCGTGGTACAGTGAGTCTGACGCCGGCAAAATGGCCCCGGGGGTGCGGCCAAGCGGGCACGCCTCGATCAACAGGCATCCTTCGGGAGATGAGCAGAATGACGAAGATGGACAGGAAGATTTCGGCTGAGGCGACCGCACCAGCGGCCGCCGAGACCGCATCGGCGGTGGAGGACGGCAAGGAAGCCGCGGAGGCCGCGGAGAGTGAAGGGATCAAGTCCCAGGAAGAGCTCGAGGAGCGCGCCCGGGAGGCGCGACGAGCCCAAAGGGAGGCGCGCAGGGAAGCCGAGGAGGCGACCGGGCTCGCGAATCTCCTGCATTTCGGGAATGGCGCCTTGGGAGAGTTCCCCTTTGGCGCGGCTCTGCGCCACAAGATCCAGCTCCCGGGCGAGACCGTGCAGGGGTACGAGGCGATGCGCGCAGCCTTCGTGCGGGATTTCAACCCGGAAACCTCGGCCGAGATCACCATTCTGGAAAGCCTCGCGCGTGTCGAATGGGAACTGGTGCGGCATCGGCTGTTGCGAGAACTCGAACTCTACGAGGGCG
>WVSO01000058.1 GCA_015689745.1 Rhodobacterales bacterium HKCCSP123
CTGACCGGGGAGGAGGCCCTGGCGGCGGCCCCGGACGAGGCGCTGCGCGCCTGCGGCCTGTCGCGGCCCAAGATGCGCTACCTGCGCGCGCTGGCCGAGGCGCGGCTCGATTACGGCGCATTGCGTGATGCGCCGGCGGAGGCGGTGGTGAAGACCCTGACCGCCCAGCCCGGCATCGGCCGCTGGACGGCGGAGATCTACGCCAAGTTCGCCCTCGGCCACGCGGATGTCTTCGCGGCGGGCGATCTCGCCCTTCAGGTCGCCGCCGCGCGCGCCTTCGGGCTGCCCGGCCGTCCCGGCGAGCGCGAGATGCGCGCGATGGCCGAGGCCTGGGCGCCCGTGCGCGCGGTTGCCGCCCGCGCGCTTTGGGCCTACTACCGACTGGACACTCAGCGAGAGGGCGTGCTGTGACGCGGGTTCTGGATTTCGGCAAGGTAGGGGCCGCCTCGGGGCAGGCCGAAAGCATGGTGATCTTCCTGCACGGCTACGGGGCGGATGGCAACGACCTCCTGGGCCTCGCCGAGCCGCTGGCCCCGCATCTGCCCGACACCGTCTTCGTCGCGCCCAATGCGCCCGAGCGTTCTGTGATGAACCCGATGGGGTTCCAGTGGTTCCCGATCCCCTGGATCGACGGCTCTTCGGAGGAGGAGGCCGCCGCCGGCATGGCGCGGGCGGCCGAGGACCTGAACGCCTTTCTCGACCGGATGATGATCGACGAGGACATGCTGCCCGAACAGGTCGCGCTGGTGGGCTTTTCGCAAGGCACGATGATGAGCCTGCATGTCGCGCCCCGGCGCGAGGATCCCGTGGCGGGCGTGGTCGGTTTCTCGGGCCGGCTCGTGAACCCCGAGGCGCTCGCCGAGGAGGTCGTCGTGCGCCCGCCGATCCTGCTGGTCCACGGGGACCGCGACGACGTGGTGCCGCCGCAAAGCCTGCCCGAGGCCGCCGAGGCGCTGGAGCGCGCGGGCTTCACCGAGGTCTACGCCCATATCATGCAGGGCACGGCCCACGGGATCGCGCCCGACGGGCTTTCTGTCGCGCTGGCCTTCCTGCGGCAGGTGCTGGGGCAGGAACGGCGCGCCCCCGCGGAGGAGGACTGACCGCCGGTGGCATCCCGGGCCTGCTGAATTCGCGGGCGGGGTGCTGTGGATAACGTCACGAATCTGTCAAGGTGATCGCCTATCCCTGAACCCGGCATCCACAGCATCTTGTAAGGCTTGCCGGATCGAAAAGCCTAGATATAGTGGATGCAGTGCTGGAGCGGGGCTCCCGCTCTGGTGCTCGGGTATCGGGCAGACAGGGCAGGGACGGAGTCACGCATGCAGGCCGCGACAGAAACCGAGTTCAGGACCCATTTCGTGCGCGAGCCGGGGGCGCTGAAGAGCCATCCCGCGCTGGTCCTGAACGCCGATTACCGCCCCTTGAGCTACTACCCGCTGTCGCTCTGGCCCTGGCAGGAGGCGGTCAAGGCGGCCTGGCTCGACCGGGTGCAGATCGTGGCGGAATACGACGAGGTCGTCCGCTCTCCCTCGACCGAGATCCGAATACCCTCGGTGGTGGTGCTGAAGGATTTCGTCAAACCGCAGAAGCGCGTGGCCTTCACGCGCTTCAATCTTTTCCTGAGGGACGAGTTTTCCTGCCAGTATTGCGGCGGCAAGGGCGACCTGACCTTCGACCATGTCGTGCCGCGCGCGCGCGGCGGGGTGACGAGCTGGGAGAATGTCGTCGCCGCCTGTTCCGGCTGCAACCTGCGCAAGGGCTCCAAGAGCCTGCGACAGTCGGGGCTGAGCCTGCGCAAGCCGCCCCGCCAGCCGGGCGCCGAGGAGCTGCGGAACATGGGCCGCAAGTTCCCGCCGAACCACCTGCACGACAGCTGGCTTGACTTCCTCTACTGGGACAGCGAGCTGGAGGCGTGAGGACGGGGCCGGGCGACCGGCCCGTTCGCCCGGCCCCGTCGCGCCCTGCGTCGGACGGTGCGCCCGTGGCCGGTGTCGCGTTTGCGTATTTTTGGAAAGATGAAGGCCTCGGGGCGGCGTGACACGGGGCGCGGGGACCGCTAGCGTCGGTCCCGAACCGAGGCCCGGATCCAGGAGTGTGCCCGATGTCTGACCCGTTCTTCCAGCCGCCGTCGGGCACCGACCTGCCGCGCTATGCAGGGGTGCCGAGCTTCATGCGCCTGCCCTACCTGCCGCCCGATCATCCGCGCCGGGGCGAGGTCGATATCGGCCTTTTCGGCCTGCCCTGGGACGGCGCCACGTCGAACCGGCCCGGTGCGCGCCACGGGCCGCGCGCGCTGCGCGACGCCTCGACCATGATCCGCGAAAGGAACCGCGCCACGGGGCAGGAGCCGTTCAGGTCGGCGAAGATCGCAGACCTCGGCGACGTCGCCATGAGCCCGGTGGACCAGGACGAGGCCCTGGGACATGCCCAGGGCTTCATCAGGGGCGTGCTGGGGCAGGGGATCCGGCCCTTCATGGTGGGGGGGGATCACCTGTGCACGCTGACCGTCCTGCGAGAGCTGCGGGCAGCGCGGGGCGAGGCCTTTGGCCTTGTGCTGCTCGACAGCCACACCGACCTTTACCCGCCCTATTTCGGCGGCGAGACGCTGACCCACGGCAACCCGTTCCGGCAGGCGATCGAGGAAGGCTGCCTCGACCCGGCCCGGACCGTGATGATCGGCATGCGCGGCACCTCCTACAACAACGAGGATTTCCAGTACGGCTGGGACCGGGGGGTCAGGATCGTGCCCATCGAGGAGTGTTTCGCGCTCGGCTGGGCGCAGGTCATGAAGATCGCGCGCGAGGTGGTGGGCGAGGGGCCGACCTATGTCAGCTTCGACATCGACTTCGTCGATCCGGCCTATGCGCCGGGCACCGGCACGCCCGAGGTGGGCGGGCCGAATTCCCACGAGGCGATCGGGTGCGTGCGCGCCCTGCGCGGGCTTGACGTGATCGGCGCGGACCTGGTCGAGGTCTCGCCCCCCTTCGACACCGGCGGGATCACGGCCTGGCTGGGCGCATCGGTGATGTTCGAGCTTCTGTGCGCGATGCAACCCTGAGGACCGGACTGGTGTCGCCCTGTCGCGATTTGCTAGACTCGGGGCCTTGGCAGGTGTAGATGCCGGATCGACAGGCGCCGTTAGCGCTAACGGCGCGGCCAGCGAAACGGGACATTCACAATGGTATCGCGCGTCATTCCGGTCGACCCGTTCGACCTCGTCATCTTCGGCGCCACCGGCGATCTCGCCCGGCGCAAGATCCTGCCGGGGCTCTATCGCCGCTTCTGCGACGGGCAGATGCCCGCCGTTGCCCGGGTGATCGGCGCAGCGCGGACCGATCAGGACGGCGCCGCATGGGCCGAGCAGGTGGCCGAGGCCATCGAGACATTCCTGCCGGCCGAAAAACGGGATGCCGAGAGCCTCAAGGCCTTCTGCGACCGGCTGAGCTATGTCGCGGTCGATGCGACCGGGGATGCCGGCTGGTCCGACCTGCGGGAGATGATGCGCGACGACGTGGTGCAGGCCTTCTACTTCTCGGTGGCGCCCAGCCTGTTCGGGGCGCTGGCCGAGCGGCTCCATCACTTCAACATCGCCCGGCAAGATGCGAGGATCGTTGTTGAAAAGCCGTTTGGCCGTGATCTGAAGTCGGCCCGGGAGCTGAATGCGACGCTGGCCACGCATTTCGACGAGACGCAGATCTACCGGATCGACCATTACCTCGGGAAGGAGACGGTCCAGAACCTCATGGCGGTCCGCTTCGGCAACACGCTCTTCGAGCCGCTGTGGAATGCGCAATATGTCGATCACGTGCAGATCACCGTCGCCGAAGAGGTGGGCGTGGGCGGGCGCGGGGCCTATTACGACAAGTCCGGGGCGATGCGGGACATGGTGCAGAATCACCTGATGCAGCTCCTCTGCCTGACCGCGATGGAGCCGCCCTCGCATTTCGAGCCGAACGCCGTGCGGGACGAGAAGCTCAAGGTGATCCGCGCCCTCGATCCGGTCGAGCCCGAGCATATCGTGCGCGGGCAATACCGCGCGGGCGAACATCCCTCCTACACCGAGGATGCCGAGAACCCCGACAGCCTGACCGAAAGCTTCATCGCGATGAAGCTGCACATCGCCAACTGGCGGTGGAACGGCACGCCCTTCTACCTGCGGACGGGAAAGCGCCTCAAATCGCGGAAGTCCGAGATCGTGGTGCATTTCAAGAAAACGCCGCATTCGATCTTCGACGCGGATGCGGGCAGCCGGTCCAACGTGCTGTCGATCCGCCTGCAACCCGACGAGGGGATCGACCTGCGCGTGACGATCAAGGAGCCGGGACCGGGCGGCATGCGCCTGATCGACGTGCCGCTCGACATGAGTTTCGCCGATGCCCTGGGGCCCGAGGCGACGGATGTGCCCGACGCCTACGAGCGTCTCATCATGGACGTGATCCGGGGCAACCAGACGCTCTTCATGCGCGGGGACGAGGTCGAGGCCGCCTGGGCCTGGACCGATCCGATCATCGAGGACTGGCAGCGCCGCGCCGACCGGCCGGTGCCCTACGCGCCCGGCAATTCGGGCCCGGAGGAGGCCGCCATCCTCATGCACCGCGACGACAGGAGATGGCGGGAGATCTGAGATGCAACTGCTGGAGTACCCGGACCGCGACCTGATGATGCTGGACCTGGCGGACCAGCTGACCAGCGAGCTGGCCGAAGCCCTTCGCCACAACGACAGGGTCAGTTTCTCGGTCCCCGGCGGCACGACTCCCGGGCCGATCTTCGACGTGCTTTCGGAACAGGCGCTCGATTGGGACCGGGTTTGGGTGGTGCTGAACGACGAACGCTGGGTGCCCGAGGACAGCCCCCGATCGAACACGGCGCTTCTGAAGAAACGCCTTCTTGTGTCAAAGGCTTCCGCGGCGAGGTTGATCCCTCTCTACGCCGATGCGCCGATGCCCGAGGACAAGCTCGGGGAACTGTCGGAGGGGTTGGAGGGGCATCTGCCCCTGTCGGTCCTGCTGCTCGGCATGGGCGCGGACATGCACACGGCAAGCCTGTTTCCCGGTGCCGACAACCTCGAGGCGGCGCTGGACGATCACGCGCCGCCCCTGATGGCGATGCGCGCCGAGGGCGCGGGCGAGCCGCGCATCACCCTGACCGCGCCCGTCCTGAAGGGCGCGATGAGCACGCATATCGTGATCACCGGCGCCGAGAAGCGCGCGGCGCTGGAGCGGGCGGCGCATCTGCCGTCGAGCGAGGCGCCGGTCCGCACGGTTCTGAGCGGCGCCAAGATCCATTGGGCGGAGTGATGGCATGAGCGATATCTGGGACGATCTGAAACGCCACGGCGCAGCGACCGAGGGCCGCGGCCTGCTGTCGCTGTTCGATGAGGACCCCGCGCGCGCGACACGGTTCTCGCGGCGCCTGGGCGACATGCTCTTCGATTTCTCCAAGACCCAGATCGACGACGCGGGCCTGTCGCTGCTGGTCGAACTTGCCCGCCGCGCGGGCGTCGAGGCGCGGCGCGACGCGATGTTCGGCGGCGAGAAGATCAACGAGACCGAGGGGCGGGCGGTGCTGCACACGGCCCTGCGCGCGGATGCGGGCCCGATCCGGGTGGACGGGCAGGACGTGGTGCCGGGGGTGCTGGAGACACGCGCGCGGATGGCGGGTTTCGCCGACAGGATCCGGTCGGGCGAGATCGCGGGCGCGGGCGGGCGTTATACGGACGTCGTCAACATCGGCATCGGCGGCTCCGACCTTGGGCCCGCGATGGCGACGCTGGCGCTGGCGCCCTACCATGACGGGCCGCGCCTGCATTACGTGTCGAACGTCGATGGTGCGCACATCAATGACACCCTTCAAGGTCTTGATCCAAAAACGACTTTGGTGATCGTCGCCTCCAAGACCTTCACCACGATCGAGACCATGACCAATGCCGACACTGCAAAGGTCTGGATGGCCGAAACGGTCGAGGACCCCGCGTCGCAATTCGTGGCCCTGTCCAGCGCCGGCGACAAGACCGCCGCCTATGGCATCGACCCGGAACGGGTTTTCGGCTTCGAGGATTGGGTCGGCGGGCGCTACTCGATGTGGGGGCCGATCGGCCTTGGCCTGATGCTGGCCGTGGGTCCTGCGCGGTTCGAGGAGTTCCTTGCCGGTGGGCGCGCGATGGACACGCATTTCCGCGAGGCGGACCTGGCCGACAACCTTCCTGTCCTGCTGGCGCTGGTGGGCATCTGGCACAACCAGGTGCAGGGCCATGCGACGCGTGCGGTTCTGCCCTACGATCAAAGGCTTGCGCGGCTGCCCGCCTATCTCCAGCAGCTCGAGATGGAAAGCAACGGCAAGCGCGTCGCGATGGATGGCAGCGAGCTTGCGATGCACTCCGGCCCCGTGGTCTGGGGCGAGCCCGGTACAAACGGGCAGCACGCCTTCTACCAGCTGATCCACCAGGGCACGCGGGTGATCCCCTGCGAATTCCTTGTCGCGGCCGAGGGGCACGAGCCCGGGCTTGCCCATCATCACCGGCTGCTGGTGGCCAACTGCCTTGCGCAGTCCGAGGCGCTGATGCGCGGCCGCAGCCTCGAGGAGGCGCGGGCGATCATGGCGAAGGCGGGCCTCGAGGGGGCCGAACTGGAGCGCCAGGCGCGTCACCGCGTCTTCCCCGGCAACCGCCCCTCGACCACGCTGATCTATCCGACGCTCACGCCCTTCGTGCTGGGCCAGGTCATCGCGCTCTATGAACACCGCGTCTTCGTGGAGGGTGTGATCCTCGGGATCAACAGCTTCGACCAATGGGGCGTCGAGCTGGGCAAGGAACTGGCCAAGGCGCTGGAGCCGGTCCTGACGGGCGCGGCCGATGGCGCCGGCAAGGATGGCTCGACGCTGGCGTTGGTCGAGTACGTCCGCGGCAGGGCGGCGGGCTAGGCGCCCTCGGCCACCGCGTCGTCGATCTCGTCGAAGGCCCGGCGTCCGGCCTCGGGAATCGGGTAACGCCCCGGACCGTCGCGGTTCAGGAGCACGATGATCGCTTCCCCGGCCGCGGTCTGGCGCGCCCCCGAAGGATCGGGCAGCCAGACCGCGAACTCCATCGTGAAGGAGGTCCGGCGGAAGGCCCGCGTGCGGCCCGTCACCACGTAATCCATGCCGTTCAGCATCTCGGCCATGTAGTCGCAACTGGCGCGTTTCAGGACAAGCCGGGGGCTTTCAGGGCCATAATCCGTGACGCCCCGCGCCTGCAGGTAGGGCAGGCGGAAGCTTTCGAACCAGCGCAGGTAGGCGGTGTTGTTCACATGTCCCAGCGCGTCGATCTCGCCGAAGCGCACCCGGTCGGCCAGGCCGAACCCCCAGGGCGCGGGGATGCCGAGCGCGCGCAGGCCAGGCGCGTCGAGCGGGGTGTGATAGCGCAGCTCCATGCCCCGAGGCTTGCCGCGCCGCCGGGCGGGCCGCAACCCCTATCGCTGCTCCATCGCGTTCTCCCACTCGGTCAGGAAGGCGCGGCGGTTCAGCGGGTCGAGATAGACCATCAGCGCGGGGCCGAGGCGGATCGGACCGAAGCCGGTGAAGGGGGCGTCGCCGCCTTGGCCCAGCGGCGGCAGCGGCCAGTCGTCGGGCGCATCGCGCAAGCCCAGACGGGCGAGCATGTCGATCAGGCCGCCCGCGGCCTCGACCTGCTGCGCCGTTGCGGGAATGATCGCGGTGCGCAGCATGACATTGGCGTAGTCCTGCATGCGCAGGATCTGCACCCGCCCACCCGAATCGCGCGCCAGCCGCTCGGCGGCGTAGCTGCCCAGCACGTTGTAGGCGAGCGCCAGCCGCCCCTCGGTCACGTCGTCGATCATCTGCCCCGAGCAGCAATAGAGCTGCGGATCGAGGCGGCCCATCACCTCGGACAGCCGCCAATAGGCATCGGTCGAGCGGGCCTCCTGCGTGGCGAAGAGATAGCCGAGGCCGCTGTCGCGGACATCATAGGTTCCGACGGCCCCCCGGAACCTGTCGGGATGGTCGCGCAGCAGCGTGATGAGGTCCTGACGGGTTTCCGGCACGGTCAGGCCCGCGAAACGCTCGGTCGAGAGCACGACCACGGCCGGCTCGGCGGTGAAGGCGAAGATCAGGTCGCGCCAGCGGGCCCAGTCGGGCAGGGCGGCGGTGGCGTCGGACCGGTGGGGCCGCGCGAACCCGTCATTGGCAAGGCGGAATTGCAGGTCCATCGCGGAAGAGAGCGCGAGGTCGAACGCCGCTCCGCCGCGCAGCGCGCGATAGAGATCGGCCGAGGACACCACCGTGTAGTCGATCGACAGCGCCGGGCGCGACGCCTGGTAGGCCAGCAGGTAGGGCTCGAACACCTCGAGATCGGCGGTCGAGACGATGCGCAGCACCGCCTCTCCCGTGCCGGGATAGAGGCGGTGATCCTCGACCTCGTAGGCCGCCGCCAGCGCGGCCCAGAGTGTCAGGACAAAGGCAAGGCAAGCGTGACGCATGTTCCCTTTCCCTCTTCGGCTGTCTGGAGATGAAGCCGGCCGCCATGGGCCTGCAGGACATCCCGCGCGATGGTCAGGCCAAGGCCCGAGCCGACGATGCCGCCGGTGTTGGCGCCCCGCCGGAAGCGCTCCGTCAGCGCCTCGACCGGGCCGTCGCCCAGGCCCGGCCCCTCGTCTCGGATGGTCAGCCGCGCCTCGCGGCCCTGCGTGTCGACCCGCAGGACGACGGTGGTGTCCTCGGGCGAATACTTGATCGCGTTGTCCAGGACGTTCCTGAGCGCATTGTCGAGCAGGACGGCATCGCCCATGACCTGCGCCGGTTCGGCCTCGACCCGCAGGCGGATGTCCTTCATCGCGGCCGTGGGTTCCAGCGCGGCGGCGGTCTGGACGGCCAGGTCGGCGAGGTCCACGGGGTCGCGCGACAGGTCCTCGGCGCGGAAGGCGACCGTGGCGTGGTCCAGGAGCTGCCCCGCCGAGCGCGAGCTTTCGTCGACCGCGCGGATGATGCCGCGCAGGCGGTGCTTCTCGGTCTCGTCCCCGACGGTGCGCAGCGCGATCTCGGCCTGGGTACGCACGGTGGCGAGCGGTGTGCGGACGCGATGCGCGGCTTCCGCGATGAAATCCTCGGAGCGGCGGATCGACTGGCCGAGCCGGTCCATCAGCCGGTTCAGCGACGACAGCAGCGGCTCGAGCTCCTGCGGTGCCGGGCGGCGCAGCGGGCGCAGGTCGGAGGGGCCGCGCCGCGAGACGGCAGCGGCGATCTCGTTCAGGGGCCGGAGCGAGGCGCGCGCCGCAAAGGCCGAAAGACCGACCGCCACGACGAAGAAGGCCACCGACAGCAGCGCCGCCGTGCGCGACAGCTCGGCCGAGATCCGTGCCACGCCGTTGCGGGTCTGCGCCACGCTGACGGTCACCGGCACCGGGCCGGGTCCGGCCAGCACCAGCCGCGTGATCGTGGCCATGCGGATTTCCTCTCCGCCATAGGTGTCGGTGTCGAAACTGACGGCACCGGGCGTCGCGAGACCGGCGGGCGCGGGCAGGTCCTCGTAGCCGGTCAGCAGGTCGGGGCCGGCGGCGACCCGGTAGAACACGCGGTCCTGCCCGATTGCCCCCAGCATCGAGAAGGCGGAATAGGGCAGTTCCAGCCGCACCTCGCCCTGTTCGCTGCGCAGGGTCTCGGCGATGGTCGTGGCCGAGGCGGCGAGCACATTGTCCTGGGTGCGCTCGGCGGCCTGCTGGGCGAGGCTCGTGACCATCCCCCAGCTCAGCACCGACAGGAGCGCCGCCACGCCGGCCAGCAGCAGCGTCAGCCGACGCCCGATCGACCAGCTTCGCATCACGGCCCGCCCATCTCCATCCGGTAGCCGAGGCCGCGCACCGTCTCGATCCGCACGCCCATCCCGTCGATGCGGCGGCGCAGGCGTCCGACATAGACCTCGATGGCGTTCTCGGTCACGTCGGCATCCTGTGCGAAGAGCCGGTCCATCAGCTGGGATTTCGACAGGATGTGCCCGGGGTTGCGCGTGAAGACCTCGAGCAGGCGGATCTCGCGGTTCCTGAGCTCGATGGTCACGCCCCCGTGGCTGAGCGTGCCGGCCAGCGGGTCGAACAGCGCCTCGCCAAGGGCGACCTGGTTGCGCGCCGCCCCGCCGCGGCGGCGCAGGACGGCCCGGCAGCGCGCTTCCAGCTCGGAGAAGTCGAAGGGCTTGGTGATGTAGTCGTCGGCCCCCATGTCGAGCGCGCCGACCCGGTCGCTGACCTGCGAGCGCGCGGTCAGCACGATGACCGGCGTTTCGAGATGCGCGCGGCTCCGCGCGAGGAAATCGCGCCCGTCGCCGTCGGGCAGCATCACGTCGAGCAGGATCAGGTCATAGCCCGCGGTGGCCAGCCAGTCCTCGGCCTCGGACAGGCTGGCGGCGTGATCGACGGCGTGACCGTCCAGCGCGAGCCGGCCGATGATCGCCTCGGCGAGTTCCCGGTTATCCTCGACGAGAAGATATCGCACCCTGTCCCCGCCTTGCGCCGCGCCGTGTCAGGCCGGTGTCAGCTTTTTGTGATGGAAGCGAAGAATGGGCGGCGGAGGACCGCCTGTCAAATGGGAGGATGACCAAATGAACACCTATGGGTGGACCCGTCGCGCGCTGATCGCCGCGGCAACCGCAACGCTGGCCTTCTCGGGCATGGCACAGGCCGATGGCCATCAGATGATGGACAGCGTCCACTTCCTGATCCCCGGCGGTGCCGGTGGCGGCTGGGACGGCACGGCGCGGGGCACCGGCGAGGCGCTGACCAACGCGGGCCTCGTGGGCAACGCGACCTTCGAGAACATGTCGGGTGGCGGCGGCGGCGTTGCCATCGCGCACCTGATCGAGAACGCGGCCTCCAGCCACGGCACGCTGATGGTGAACTCCACCCCCATCGTGATCCGCGCGCTGACCGGCGAGATCGCGCAGAGCTTCCGTGACCTGACGCTCATCGCGGGCACCGTGGGCGATTACGCGGCCCTCGTCGTGACCACCGACAGCCCGCTGCAGTCGATGGAAGACGCGCTGGCGATGTACCGCGAGGACGGCATGGGCTTCGCCATCGGCGGTGGCTCGGTTCCGGGCGGCATGGACCACCTCGTCGCGGCGATCGTGATGCAGGCCGCGGGCGAAGACCCGACCGCCTTCAACTACATCGGCTACGACGCGGGCGGCGAGGCCATGGCCGGCCTCCTGTCGGGCGAGATCGACGCGCTGTCGACCGGCTTCTCCGAAGCGGTGGCGCTGGCCGAGCAGGGCGAGGTTCGCATCCTCGGCGTGACCGCGCCCGAGCGCGTGCCGGCCTATGCCGACGCCCCTACCTTCGCCGAGCAGGGGATCGACGCGCAATTCGTGAACTGGCGTGGCTTCTTCGGCGCGCCGGGCATGCCGGACGAGCAGGTCGCCGCCTACCAGGAGATGCTGGGCGCGATGCTGGAAACCCCGGAGTGGGAAGCGGTGCGCGGCCGCATGGGCCTTGTGAACATCTTCCGCCCCGGCGACGAGTTCGAGGCCTTCCTCGAGGCGCAGGAGCAGCAGATCGGCGACCTGATGCGCGAGCTGGGCTTCCTCTGAGGCCATCACCTGCCATGTCCGCCCGATCCGGCGGGCATGGCAAACGCCGGGGCGGCCTTCCCGACAGGGAAAGGGGCCGTCCCGCTTTCACCGACCTGACTTGGCCCGAGAACGGGAGGGACGCCCGATGGCGCTCGATCGCTGGATCGCGCTGGCCTTCATCGCGCTGTGCTGCGTATATGGCTACGCCGCCTTCTTCACCATGGACGACAGCCTGCCGCCGATCCTGCGGCGCAACCCGATCTGGCCGTCGACCTTTCCCAAGATGCTGACCATCGCGGGCATCATCGTCGGCATGGTCGTGCTGTTCTCGCCAAAGAGCGCCGCCAAGGCGGACCCGGCAAAGGCGGACGGCGTGATCGACCTGTCGCGCCTCGGCGACTACCACGTCGGCCAGGCGCTTGCACTGATCGGCCTGATGCTTGGCTATGCGCTCACGCTCAGGCCGCTCGGCTTTCTCGGCTCGACCGTGCTGTTCCTCGTGCTCGGCGCGGTGATCCTGGGCGAGCGCAAGCTGCACATCCTGATCCCCGTCGCGGCGCTGGCCGCGGGGTCGATCTGGTACCTCGTGCAGGAGGTGCTGGGCATCTTCCTGCGCCCCTGGCCCACCTTCCTGGTCTGAGGAGATACCGCGATGCTCGAAGGACTTCTCATCGGCCTCGCCGCGGCGGTCACGCCGTTCAACCTTGTCATGGTGGTGCTGGGCTGCGTCATCGGCACGCTGATCGGCATGCTGCCCGGCCTCGGGCCGATGTCGATCATCGCCATCATGATCCCGGTCGCCATCGGGCTGGGCGACCCGACCGCGGCGCTGATCCTGTTGTCGGGCGTCTATTACGGCGCCATCTTCGGAGGCTCGACCTCCTCCATCCTCTTGAACGCGCCGGGGGTCGCGGGCACCGTCGCCACCAGTTTCGACGGCTACCCGATGGCGCGAAAGGGGCAGGCGGGCAAGGCGCTGACCATCGCCGCCATCGCAAGCTTCGCGGGCGGCACGATCGGCGCGATCCTGTTGATGATCTTCGCGCCCGCGCTCTCGACCGTGGCGCTTCTCTTCCACTCGGCGGAATATTTCGCCCTGATGGTCGTCGGCCTCTCGGCCATCGCGGCCTTCGCGGGGACGGGGCAGGTCGGCAAGGCGCTGATGATGACGATCCTCGGCCTGATGATGGGCACCGTGGGCGAGGGCGCGCTGTCGAACATGCCGCGCTTCACCTTCGGCATCATGGAGCTCCAGTCGGGCTTTTCCTTCATCACGCTGGCCATGGCGATGTTCGCCCTGCCCGAGGCGCTGTTTCTCGTGATGAACCCCGCCCGCGCCGCGCAGGGCGACAGCGGCAAGATCACCGGCCTGCGCATCTCGCGGGACGAGGCCAGGGCCATCGCCCCCGTCATCGGGCGGCAATCGCTGCAGGGCTTCTTCATCGGCGTCCTGCCGGGGGCGGGGGCGACCATCGCCTCCTTCCTCGGCTACGCGGTGGAGCGCAACATCGCCAAGGGCGCCGAGCAGGAGGAGTTCGGCAAGGGCTCGATCAAGGGCCTTGCCGCCCCCGAGACGGCGAACAACGCCGCCTGCACCGGCTCTTTCGTGCCGCTCCTGACGCTGGGCATCCCCGGCTCGGGGACCACGGCCATCCTGCTCGGCGCGCTGATCGCGCTGAACGTGACACCGGGGCCGCGCCTGATGACGGACGAGCCCGACGTGTTCTGGGCCGTCATCATCTCGATGTATATCGGGAACCTGGTGCTCCTGGTGCTGAACCTGCCGCTCATTCCCTACATCGCCAAGATCCTGGCGATCCCGCGCAACTACCTGATCCCCTTCATCCTCTTCTTCACGCTGATGGGCAGTTACATCGGGCAGAACAACGCGACCGAGCTTCTGATCCTCGTGGGCTTCGGGGTGGTGGCGACATTGTTGCGCTTTGCCGATTATCCGCTTGCGCCGCTGCTGATCGGGTTCATTCTGGGCACCATGCTGGAAGACAACTTCGCCCGCGCCATGCAGCTGTATCAGGGGGTCGGTTTCATCCTCGAGCGCCCGATGACCCTGGCGCTCCTGGTGACGGCGGCGCTCCTGGTGCTCTTGCCGAGCTACCGGGCGCGGCGGGCGCGCAAGCGCGCCGAAGGGGTCGCGGATGGCGACTGATGCGGGGCCGCCCGCACCCCTTGCGGGGGTGCGGGTTCTCGATCTGACGAATGTCCTGGCAGGGCCCTTCGCCTGCCACCAGCTTGCCCACCTTGGCGCCGAGGTGATCAAGGTCGAGGCCGTGGGCAGGGGCGATCTTGCCCGCAACCTCGGCGCCGATGCGGACCTGTCGGCGCGCGGCATGGGGATCAGTTTCCTCGCGCAGAACGCCGGGAAGGCATCGCTCACGCTGAACCTCAAGGACCCGCGCGGGGCAGAGGCGCTGAGGCGTCTCGCCGCCCGCGCCGACGTGCTGGTCGAGAACTTCCGCCCCGGCGTGATGGAGCGCCTCGGGCTCGGCTACGAGACGCTCAGGGCCGTGAACCCGCGGCTGATCTACTGCGCGATCTCGGGCTTCGGGCAGGGCGGGCCATGGGCCGACAGGCCGGCCTATGACCAGATCGTCCAGGGCGCTTCGGGCGTCATGTCGATCACCGGCGACGCCGAGAGCGCGCCCCTGCGGGTGGGCTACCCGCTGGCCGACACGGTGGGCGGGCTGACGGCGGCGATGGCGATCTCGGCGGCGCTGAACGCGACCCCGCGCGGCGCCTTCATCGACGTCTCGATGCTCGAGGCGGTGCTGGCGACGATGGGCTGGGTGGTGTCGAACCACCTGGTCGGCGGGACAGCCCCCGTGCCCAACGGCAACGAGAACCCGACCAGCGCCCCCTCGGGCACGTTTCAATGCGCCGATGCACCGATCAACATCGCGGCGAACAAGGATGAACAGTGGCTCGCACTGGCGAGGCTGCTGGAGCGCGACGACCTGATCGCGGACCCGCGCTTCGCCACGCGCGAGGACCGCAAGGCCAACCGCCACGCGCTGCGCGCCGAGCTGGAGACGGTGCTGACCGCGCGTCCCGCGCGCGACTGGGCCGAGGCGTTGAATGCCCTCGGCGTGCCCGCGGGCGAGGTGCTGACCGTGCCCGAGGTGCTGGCCCATCCGCAGGTCAGGGATCGCGATTTCCTCGCCCGGTTCGAGGATGTGCCGGGCGTTGGGCGGCCCATCGACCTTGTCCGCATCGGCGCGATGATCGACGGGAAGCGCCCGTCGGTCGCGGCCCCGCCGCCGGTCCTGGGGCAGGACAGCGCGGAGATTCTCTCCGATCTGGGCTACAGCGAGCAGGAGATCGAGACCATGCGCGCGGAGGGCGTGACGTGAGCGACGGACGCGATGTGCCGGACTGGTGGCGCACGAAGATCATCGACATGGAACCGGGCCGCATCCACCTGCGCGGCCGCCCCGTGCAGGAGCTGATCGGGACCACGGGTTTCGCGCAGATGATCTGGCTCATGGTCATGGGCGAGGAGATCACGGGCCCCCGCGCCGCCCTTTTCGAGGCCGCGCTGGTGGCCGCCGTCGATCACGGGCCGCAGGCGCCCTCGATCGCCGCCGCGCGCATGGCCGCGACCTGCGGCGTGGGGCTGCAATCGGCGATGGCGACCGGGCTCAACATGCTGGGCGACGTCCACGGCGGCGCGGGCGAGCAGGCGATCGAGCTCTACCACGCGGTACAGCGCGCGGGGCCCGACGGGCTGGCAGGCGCGCTGGATGCGTGGCGGGCGGCGCATGGCCGCTTCCTTCCCGGCTTCGGCCACAGGTTCCACAAGCCCGTCGATCCGCGCAGCCCGCGCCTGCTCGCGCTGGTCGACGAGGCGGCGCGGGCGGGGGCCGTTCCCGGCGCCTATGCCGAGATCGGCCGCGCGATCGAGCGTCACCTCCTCGCCGAGCGGGGCAAGCCCGTTCCGATGAACATCGACGGGGCGACGGCGGTGATCTACGCCGAACTGGGCTGCCCGCCGCCGCTGGCGCGCGGGTTCTTCGGCCTGTCGCGGTCGGTGGGCCTTCTGGCCCATGCCTGGGAACAGACGGAACAGGGCGGTCGCAACAAGGGGCCGACGCCGCCGGGATACCGGTGGACCTATGACGGGGAGTGATCCGCTCTGGCGCGCGGTTCCGCTGACCCTGCTGATCGGCGCGGGGGGCGCGCTGCTGTTCTGGCTTGTCGGCTTTCCCGCGGCGGTGCTGACGGGACCCGCGGCGGCGGTCTCGGCCGCCACGCTCATGGGGATGCGCACGGCCGTGCCGGACCCGTTGCGCGATGCCGTCTTCCTGGTGATCGGGGTGCAGATCGGCAGCACGGTGACGCCCGAGGTGATCGGCACGGCCCTGACCTGGCCCCTCTCGCTGGCGGTGCTGACCGTGACGCTCGTTCTGGTGTTGCTCGTGGTCAAGGGCGTCCTGACGCGGTTCTTCCGTTATGACCGGATGACGGCGACGCTGGCCGCGACGCCGGGGCACCTGAGCTATGTTCTCGGCCTCTCGACGGACCTTGCCGCCGACGTGCCGCGCGTTGCGCTGGTGCAGTCGGTCCGGGTGCTCATGCTGACGCTGATCGTGCCGGTGCTGATGGCGCTCTGGGGGGTAGAGGGCACGGCCTCGCTGGCCGACCGCGGACCGATTTCGGTGCTGTCGCTCGCGCTGATCTTTCCGCTCTCGCTGGCGCTGGGGCTTGTGTTCAAGCGCCTCGCCGTTCCGGCGCCGCTTCTGCTCGGGGCGATGGCGGTCTCGGCACTGGGGCAGGGATCGGACCTGACGCCGGGCACGATGCCCGACTGGATGACGATCACGGCCTTCGTCTGCATGGGCACGCTCATCGGCACGCGGTTCTCGGGGCTCGACCGGCGCGGGCTGGCCGGTGCCTTTCTCGCCGGGGTGGTCTCGACCCTGATCGCCTGCGCGCTGGCGGCCGCGGGCGCCTGGTTCGCGGCGGGGATCGTGGGCCTTCCGCCCGCGGCCCTACTCCTCGCTTTCGCGCCGGGCGGGGTCGAGGTGATGGCGGCCATCGCGATCGAAACCGGGCTCGAGCCAGCCTTCGTCGCGGCCCATCACGTCTTTCGCCTGGTCGTGCTGACGGTGATCGTTCCGGTGCTGATCCTGCGCCTCAGGCGCGCCTGAGAGGAAGAAGGGCCGCACCCCGGGGAAAGGAACGCGGCCCGAAGTCGGGTCAGGGAGGGAGGACGCGCGCGGGAAGGGAGGAGACCCGGCGTTTCCATGACCATGACGATGCCCCCGGCATGGGGCAGGAATGCGGCGACCCGGACACGATTTCAGGGAATTTCGCGCAAGATTTCAAGGCGCGGGGTCCGCGTCTCGTCGGGATTTTTCAGGAGGTCTGGAGCGGGTAGCGGGAATCGAACCCGCGCGTTCAGCTTGGGAAGCTGACAGGCTACCATTACATCATACCCGCCACGCGGACCCAGATAGACCTCGGCGCGTGGGGCGTCAATCCTGTCCTCACAGGCCCGTGCCCGGTGTCAGAAACGCCAGATCAGGGACGCACCGATCGAAACGGCTTCAAGGCGCAGACCCTCGTCGGTGTAGGAAGATGCGCGCGTCGATCCGAGGCCGACAGCCGTCTGGTACGTGATCTCCTGCGCGACGTCGAAGCGATCCACTGTCAGGCCGACGCGCAGGGACGGCCCCCGTTCCGCCGCATGTTCGATGGCGATGGTCAGGTGCCGTCCATCGAGGCTGAGCGGGTCGGGAAAGATATCCTGTTCGAACGAGTACCCGTCCAGGCCATCGAAGGCCGCCGTATGCAGGAACTCCACCTCCGCGCGGGTTCGGCTCGGCCCGGCCCCGATGAGCAGCAGGGTGCGATCGGAGACGGCGACGCCGGCGATGGCGCTCAGGTGCAGGATCGGGCCCATGGTCCCCACGATCCCCGCATTCGCGCAGGGCGAATCGGCGATGGTCCGGCAGGTCCGGTCATCGAACCGTCCCGGTCCGACCAGCGCGCTGGCCTCGGCCCCGAGGACGAAGGACCCGATGCCGTGGCGGTAGCCGGCCAGGAGGGTGGCGGCGAGATCCGTCGGCTCCCCGCCGGGGACGGGCACGCCAGCGACGATCGCGATTTCCTCCTCGAGCAGGTCGTCGAAGGAGGCAAGTCCGAGGCCGCCGCCGGCGTAGAGGCCCGACCATGCGGCATCCGGCGACGATTGAGCGGAGGCGGCCGACGCCCCCATCACCGCGAGACCGAGGGAGATTGCGAGGGCGGATATCGACCGGAGATACATGACTGACCACACCATTCACTGACACTTGGGCGATCCTGACCGCTCCGCGCCCGATGTCCAGCCCGGAATCGCCCGGGCAGCACTCGTCCTCGTCAGCCCCGCCTGCGCCGACGTGGCCCGCCGCCCCCGCCGGGGGCCGCCCCCTGGCCGAAATGAACCGCGGGCAGGGTGGTGACCCGCGCCAGTTCCGGGAAGGGGTCGGTCGCGTGCGGGATGGCGTTTGCGTTGACGAAATGCTCCTGGAAGCGCGGCTCGATCGCGGTCTCGACCTTCTCGATCCGGCGCACGGTCTGCTCGATCCTCTGCCGGGCCTCGCGGTTGCAGAGCGCGATGCGCGCGCCGTGGCCCGCCGCGTTGCCCGCGCTGGTCACGTTCTCCAGCGTCGCGTCGGGGATCATGCCCAGCACCATGGCGTGCTTGGGACTGATATGTGCGCCGAAGGCCCCGGCCAGAACGACCTTGTCGACCTTGTCGACGCCCCGCTTGTCCATCAGCAGGCGCGCCCCGGCGTAGAGCGCCGATTTCGCCAGCTGGATCGCGCGGATGTCGCCCTGGGTGACGGTGATGCGCGGGCCGCCCGTGTCGGTCGCGTCATGGACGAGGTAGGCATGCGTCCGCCCCGTGGGCTCGCAGCGCGCCGTGCCCGTCGCCTCGGCGCTGCCGATCAGGCCGGAAGCGTCGAGCAGGCCCGCCATGCGCATCTCGGCCACGGCCTCGATGATGCCCGAGCCGCAGATGCCGGTGACGCCGGTGTCCTTCGTCGCCTCGGCAAAGCCGGGATCGTCGGACCAGAGGTCGCATCCGATGACGCGGAAGCGCGGCTCCTTCGTCACCGGGTCGATCTCGATCCGTTCGATGGCGCCGGGGGCGGCGCGCTGGCCCGCGCTGATCTGCGCGCCCTCGAAGGCCGGGCCGGTGGGCGAGGAACAGGCGAGCACGCCCGAGCGGTCGCCCAGAAGGATCTCGGCATTGGTGCCGACATCGACGATGAGGGTCAGCGCCTCGGCCTTATCGGGTTCTTCGCTGAGGGCAACGGCGGCGGCATCCGCCCCGACATGGCCCGCGATGCAGGGCAAGAGGTAGACCTGCGCCGCCGTCGCGATGGTGGACAGGCCGATGTCGCGGGCGGGCAGGGTGAGGCTGCCCGAGGTGGCGAGCGCGAAGGGGGCCTGGCCCAGCTCGACCGGGTTGATCCCCAGGAGCAGGTGGTGCATCACCGGGTTGCAGACGATGACCGTCTCGAAGATCAGGGAGGGGTCGATCCCGCCCTCGGCGGCGATCTCGGTGGCGAGGGTTGCTATGGCCTGTTGCACGGCGCGGGTCATCTCGGCGTCGCCGCCGGGGTTCATCATCGCGTAGCTGACGCGGCTCATCAGGTCTTCGCCGAAGCGGATCTGCGGGTTCATCAGCCCCGAGGAGGCGAGAACGCGCCCGTCGGTCAGGTCGCACAGATGCGCCGCGATGGTGGTGGAGCCGAGATCGATGGCAAGGCCGTAAAGCCCGCCCTCGTGCAGGCCGGGCCAGACGTCCAGAACGCGGAAATCCTGAGCGTTCGCAGGGTGATGCAGGGCCACGCTCACCTGCCACTGGCCCTTGCGCAGGGCCGGTTGCAGCTTTTGCAGGACCGAGAGGGGCGCGGTCACGCCCTCGATCTGCCATTGCTCCTTCAGCGCCGCCTGCAGGCGTTCGAAATCGCCCGAGGGTTCGTGCATGTCGGGTTCCTGCACCTCGACCAGCACCAGCCTTGTGGCCGGGTCCATGACGATGGGCTTTGCGGAAGCGGCCTTGCGCACCACCTGCCGGTGAACCTGTGACTCGGGGGGCACGTCAACGACGATGTCGCCCTGCACGGTGGCCTGGCAGCCGAGGCGGCGGCCCTCCTTCAACCCCCGGACGCGGTCATAGCGCGCCTCGACCTCGTTCCATTCCGACAGCGCGCCGTCGCGGACGGTGACGCCATGCTTGGGGAAATCGCCGTAGGAGGGGGCGACCTGGCATTTCGAACAGATGCCGCGCCCGCCGCAGACAGAGTCGAGATCGACGCCAAGCTGGCGCGCGGCGGTCAGGATGGGCGTGCCGACGGGAAAGCGGTCGCGCTTGCCCGAGGGGGTGAAGATCACAAGGGGGTTTTCGCTCATGCGCCGGTATCTGGTTCGGTTGTGTCAGACAGCAAGATGCCGCCCCTCGGGACGGCATCCGTTGATGGGCCCGTGGATCAGCCTGCGCGACGGCGACGCCCGCCCGCGCGCCCGCCGCGCAGGGCGGCGTCGGGGTCCTGGTTGAACCTGATCCAGGCTGCCCCGCCATCGTCGTGGTTCAGAAGGAAGTTGGCGGCGCGGATCGCCTCCATATCCTTGCCGGGGCGCGGCCTGGTGGAGCCCATGCCGAAGAGTTTGACGAAGGTCTCGTCATCCATGTCGGGCGGCAGGATCACGCCCGCCGCCTCGACCGCGGCCTTCTTCTCGGCGATGGCCTTGGGGCCGACCGGCAGGGCGACCGGGTTCATGATCGCGCTGGTCATGCCCGCGCCGAAGGCCATGGGCAGGAAGGCGTTGTTGATCCCGTGCCGGTTCGGCAGCCCGAAGGAGATGTTCGAGGCCCCGCAGGTCGTGTTCACGCCCAGTTCCTCGCGCAGGCGCCGCACGAGGGTGAAGACCTGGTGGCCCGCCGTCGCCATCGCGCCGATGGGCATGACCAGCGGGTCGACCACGATGTCATGGGCGGGGATGCCGAAATCGGCGGCGCGCTCCACGATCTTTTTCGCCACGGCGAAGCGGACCTCGGGGTCTTCCGAAATGCCGGTGTCGTCGTTCGAGATCGCCACGACCGGCACGTTGTATTTCTTGACCAGCGGCAGGACGAGTTCCAGCCGCTCTTCCTCGCCCGTGACCGAGTTCAGAAGGGGGCGGCCCTTCGCCGCCTCGAGCCCGGCTTCCAGCGCGCCGGGGACCGAGCTGTCGATGCAGAGCGGGCAATCGGTGACGCCCTGGACCACGCGGATCAGCTCGGGCATCAGCATCGGCTCGACGAAATTGTTGTCGGCGTAGCGGGCATCCTCGCCCATCTTGTTGGAGAAGACCGCGCCCGAGTTGATGTCGAGCACCGTCGCGCCGGCCTCGACCTGGGCGATGGCGTCGGCCTCCACGCGGGAGAAATCGCCGCGCTCGAGCTCTTCGTTCAGGATCTTGCGGCCGGTGGGGTTGATCCGCTCGCCGATCACGCAGAACGGCTGATCGAAGCCGATCACGGTGGTCTTCGTTTGCGACTCGATAACGGTGCGGGTCATGTCTGCTCTGCTCTTTCTCAGGAGTGGGAGGCCGGGCGCGCTGCCGCGCCGCCGTTCTCGATGGCCCAGGTGGCGTTCGTCTTGATGCCGCCCAGCGGGAAGAAGTGGATACGCTCGATATTCGCGCCGCGGCCCTCGGCCTTGGCCTTGGCAAGGGCTGTCAGGATCTCGGTCGGCTCGAAGGGCAGGAGGAGCTTGGAGACATCCTTGGCCCGCTTCTGCAGCACAGAGAGCGAGGGGCCGACGCCGCAGGCGATGGCGAACTTGATCAGCGTCTGCAGCTTCGCGGGGCCCGCGATGCCCAGGTGAACGGGCATGGCGATGCCGTTGGCCTGCAGACGGTCGGCCCAGTCGAGCACAGGACCGGCCTCGAAGGCGAACTGGGTGGCGATGGCGAACTCCGCGTCCGAGCGGTTCGCGAAATCCTGCTTCCACCGGAGGGCCGCCATCACCTCGGCCTCGCCGCCTTTCGGGTCGATGTCGCGGTTGCCCTCGGGGTGGCCTGCCACGTGCAGGCGCTCGAACCCGTCGAAAAGGCCGGTCTCGAGCATCTGCATTGAGGAATGAAAGAGGCCGCGCGGTGCGGGGACGCCGCCTGCCAGGATCAGGCCCTGCCTGACGCCGGCCTCGCCCTTGTAGCGGTCGATCATGTCGGCCAGCGTCGCCGCGCCCTCGATCGAGCGGGCGGGGAAATGCGGCATGGGCTCGTAGCCTTCCTCGCGCAGGCGCCTGGCCGTGGCGAGCATGTCCTCGAAGGGGGTGCCGTCGATATGGGCGATGTAGACGCGGGTGCCCGCGGGCAGGAGCTCGCGGAAATCCTCGACCTTCTCGGCGGTGCGCGGCATGACCTCGATCGAGTAGTCCTGAAGCAGGGTTTCGACGCCGGGGTTGGCCGGGGCTGCGGGGGCCGCCTCGCGGCTGCGGAATTTCAGAAGTGCCATCGCTTTCTCCCAGAACGAGGCCATGGCCTCAGGCGGCATCGGTGTCATGTCGGTCGAAGCCGTCGGCCTCGATCAGGCGCTTGATGCGGTCGGTGTCGTAGGCGGCGTCGAGGCGCGCGGCCTCGGCGGCGGCGACCTGGTCGGGGTCGCCCTCGATCTCGCCGGCGTCCACGCGGCGCCATTCGGCGAGGTAGGCGTCCTCGTCCTTCGCGCCGATCTTCATGGCGCAGCGGTCGATCGCCTGCTCGAAGCGCTCGGGTAGCACGGCCTTGGACCCGCGCCGGCCCTTGCCCACGATGACCTGGGCGGGGATGTCGCGCCAGAAGACATGGGTGACTGCGGGCATCGGGTTGGTCCTTTCCAGGGGCCGGGGGCTGCGGTTGGCGCACCATAGGCGAGCTGCGACGGCCGACACGCTCCAATTTCGACACAAGCCGGGGCGGGAGCGACCACCGGCATGGTGCAGAGATAGCCGGAGCAGGCCGCCGGGGCGAGACGGCGGGCGGCCCAAAATTCTCATGATGATGTTGAGTCGTCCTTGGTTCGCCCGGCACGACACCATTGTGACGGAGCGTGGCAGTTGCTACATTGATCCCCAACACGAAAATCGGAGGCCCGCATGTCGCGCAAGCGCAAAGGCGGCGCCGGTCCGTTCCCCAGATCCGTGGCCCCGGTGGTGCCGCTCACCCCCGTCGCGGAGCCGACTGTCGAACGGCGCCTTGCGCCATCATCCCGGCCCGACCCGGCCGATCTCTATGCCGCGCTCGATCTCGGCACGAATTCCTGCCGCATGCTGATCGCCCAGCCCAAGGGCAACCAGCTGCATGTCGTCGATTCCTTCTCGAAGAGCGTGCAGCTGGGCCAGGGGCTCGAGGCCTCGGGGCGGCTCAGCCGGGCCTCCATGGCGCGCACCGTGGGTGCGTTGAAGATCTGCCAGAAGAAGCTTGCCAAGCACCAGGTCAGCCGGATGCGGCTGGTCGCGACCGAGGCCTGCCGCCGCGCCACCAATGCCGCCGAGTTCATCGCGGTGGTTCAGCGCGAGACGGGGCTCGCGCTCGAGATCATCGAGCCCGAGGAGGAGGCGCGCCTCGCCGTCGTCTCCTGCGCGCCGCTGGTGTCGATGAAGACCGAGCAGCTTCTCGTCGTCGATATCGGCGGCGGCTCGACGGAACTGGTCTGGATCGACCTCAGCCGCGTGCCCAGGGTCGAACGGCCCCGCGCGATCATGCGGCTGCACCAGGGCTTCGACCACGAGGAGACGGTCTTTCCGCGCGCCAAGGTGGTCGACTGGATCTCGATCCCGCTGGGGGTGGCGACGCTGAAGGACATGTATTCCGACGTGGCCGACGACGGCGCGCGCTTCGCGCTGATGAGCTGGTATTTCGAGGAGCAGCTCGCGGCCTTCTCGCCCTATGACGACGCCGCCGACCAGGCGCGCGAGGGGTTCCAGATCATCGGCACGAGCGGCACGGTGACGACGGTGGCGGCCTCGCATCTCGGGCTGCGCCGCTATGACAGGAACAAGGTCGACGGGTTGCGCATGACCTCGGACCAGATCGACAGCGTGATCCAGCAGTATCTCGCGCTCGGCCCCGAGGGGCGGCGGCGCGACCCGCGGATCGGGCGGGACCGGCAGACGCTGATCATGTCGGGGGCGGCGATCCTGCAGGCGCTACTGCGGGCCTGGCCCACGGACCGGCTGAGCGTGGCCGACCGGGGGCTGCGCGAGGGGCTGCTCTACGCGCAGATGTCGGCCGATGGCGTGCTGGAGGACGGCCCGTTCTGAGCCCCGGGCAGGGGTGAGCTGGTTGGGGCGTCGGGTGTTGTCGGGATTGCGCCGCCCGCGGCGTCGCCGGGGGCGCGCCGCGCGCGCGGCGCG
>WVSO01000059.1 GCA_015689745.1 Rhodobacterales bacterium HKCCSP123
GCAGGCCTTTGCCGCCAGCCCCGCGGGCGACATGCTGCGCGATCCGGTCCAGTCCGGTGCCGCCCGCCATCTCGGGGCAAAGCGGCACGAGCCGCCCCTCGGCCTGCCAGCGGGCCAGCAGGTCGGTGCCGGGGTCCTTCGCCCGCCCGTCGTACCGAACCGGGCGGCCGATCAGGCAGGCGCTCACGAGGATTCGCTGCACGGCGGGCCCTTTTCTGCAACACATCTGCCCCGAGTGTTACACGACCGGGCCGCGCCGGTCACGAAACCGCGCCGCCCCGTCACGGCGCATCAAGCGCCCGTGATGCGGGATATCCCCGGGCGCGCGGCTGGCGCATGTAGCGGACACGTGCCAATGAGAGACAACAGCCATGACCGAGACCGTGACCCGGACGACACCCTCTTCCCCCGGCAGATATGCCCCGCTAGTCGTGATCGCGCTGGGCGCGGGTCTGGGCTGGTGGCTGTTCCGCGACGACCTGAGCTTCCAGGCGCTCGCCGAGAACCGCGAGGCGCTTCTGGCCTTCCGGGATGCCAACTACCTCGCCACGGTCGCCGTCTTCATCGCCGCCTACATGCTGATCGTCGCCTTCTCGCTGCCGGGCGCGACCATCGCCACGCTGACCGGCGGGTTCCTCTTCTCGACCTTCCCCGGCGCGCTCTTCAACATCACGGCGGCGACGCTGGGTGCGAGCGCGATCTTCCTTGCGGCCCAAACCAGCATCGGCGCACGTCTGGGGGCGCGGCTGGAAGGGTCCGAAGGGCTGGTGAAGCGGATCAAGGACGGGATCGACGAGAACCAGTGGTCGATGCTGTTCCTCATCCGCCTGATCCCGGTGGTCCCCTTCTTCGTCGCCAACCTCGTGCCCGCCTTCCTCGAGGTGCCGCTGCGCCGTTTCGTGATCTCCACCTTCTTCGGCATCATGCCCGGGGCAGTGGTCTACACCTCGGTCGGAGCGGGCCTGGGAGAGGTCTTCGCCCGTGGCGAGACGCCGAACCTCGGGATCATCTTCGAGCCGAAGGTTCTCTTGCCGCTGCTCGGCCTTTGCGCCCTGGCGCTGCTGCCTGTCATTCTGCGGGCCACACGGGGGAAGAGGGGGCTGTGATGGAGCGGATCGAGACGGACATCTGTGTGATCGGCGCAGGGTCCGCAGGTTTGTCGGTGGCGGCGGGCGCTGTCCAGATGGGCGCGCGCGTCGTCCTGATCGAGGCGCACGAGATGGGTGGCGACTGCCTGAACTACGGCTGCGTGCCGTCGAAGGCGCTTCTGGCCGCGGGCCACAAGGCGCATGAGACGGGGCAGGGCGCCTTCGGCACCGCGGGCCATGACCCCGCCCCCGATTTCGCCGCGGCCAAGGACCATGTGCGCGCCGTGATCGACCATATCGCGCCCGTCGACAGCCAGGAGCGATTCGAGGGGCTGGGCGTGCGCGTCCTCCGCGAGACCGCCCGTTTCGTCTCGGAAACCGAACTCGAGGCGGGGCCGCATCGCATCACGGCGCGCCGCTTCGTCATCGCCACCGGCTCGCGCCCCTTCGTGCCGCCGATCCCGGGGCTCGAGGCGGTGCCGCATCACACCAACGAGACGATCTTCGACCTGCGCGCGCGGCCCGATCACCTGCTGATCATCGGCGGCGGACCGATCGGCATGGAGATGGCGCAGGCGCATCGCCGCCTCGGCTGTCGCGTGACTGTGCTGGAGGGGGCGAAGGCGCTGGGCCGCGACGACCCCGAGGCCGCAGCGCTGGTGCTGGACCGGCTGCGGGGCGAAGGGATCGAGATCGTCGAGGGCGCGCAGGTCTCTGCCGTGTCGGGGACCGAGGGCGCCATCCGGGTCGAGACCGGGGACGGCGCGTCTTTCGAGGGCACGCATCTTCTGGTCGCCGTGGGGCGGCAGCCCAATGTCGATACCCTGAACCTCGAGGCGGCGCATGTCGGCTACGACCGCAAGGGCGTGACCATCGACAAGGGGATGCGCACCACCAACAGGCGTGTCTACGCCATCGGCGATGTCGCGGGCGGGCTGCAGTTCACCCATGTCGCGGGCTACCAGGCGGGCGTCATCATCCGCCCGATGCTCTTCGGCCTGCCCGCCAGGATTCGCACCGATCACGTGCCCCGGGCGACCTACACCGACCCCGAGCTTGCACAGGTCGGCCTGACCGAGGCCGAGGCGCGCAAGATCCACGGTGACAGGCTCTTCGTCGCGCGGGCGGGGTTCGAGCACAACGACCGCGCCATCGCCACGGGCCAGGACCGCGGCTTCGCCAAGGTGATGGTGGTCAAGGGGCGGCCGGTGGGCGCGACGATCGTCGGTCCACAGGCGGGCGAGCTGATCCAGGTCTGGGCGCTGGCCATCGCCAACACTCTCAAGATGTCGGCCGTCGCCGGCATGATTTCGCCGTACCCGACGCTGGGAGAGATTAACAAACGGGCCGCGGGGGCTTATTTCTCTCCGAAGCTGTTCGAAAGCGCGCTGGTGAAAAGGATCGTGCGTTTCGTGCAGCGGTTGCCGTAACGATCCGGGCAGGCAGAGACCGCGTGGCGAACACACTCTCAGGGCGCTTCCTCATCCTCACCATCATCTTCGTGATGCTGGCAGAGGTGTTCATCTTCGTGCCCTCGATCGCCCGCTTCCGCGAGGATTACCTGCTCGCGCGTCTGGAACGCGCGCAGATCGCCTCGCTTGCGCTTCTGGCGACGGACGGGATGATCGACGATGCGCTTGAGTTGGAACTCCTCGAGAACGCGGAGGTGCTGAACGTCGTGCTCCGGCGCGACGCGGTGCGGCAGCTGATCCTGTCGACGGACGGGATGCCCTCGGTCGCGGCGAGTTTCGACCTGCGAGATGCCTCGGCCTGGGTGCTGATGCGCGACGCGCTGGCGCGGCTCTCGAATCCCGCGCCCGAGGTCATCCGCGTCATCGGAGAGCCGGTGCGCGAGGCCGGACTGCTGATCGAGGTCACCATGCCGACCGAGCCCTTGCGCATGGCGATGATCGACTACGGGCTGCGTATCCTCGCCCTGTCGGCAGTCATCTCGATCTTCACCGCGGTGCTGCTCTTCGTGGCCGTCCGGCGGCTGATGGTGCAGCCGATCCAGCGCGTCGTGCGCAGCATGACCGATTACGCCGAGGCGCCGCAGGATGCGGCGCGCATCATCTCGCCGCAGGGCCGCGTGAAGGAACTGCGCGATGCCGAGGATGCACTGCACGGGCTCCAGACCGAGCTGACGGGTGCGCTGAAACAACGCGAGCGTCTCGCTCAACTTGGCGAGGCGGTGGCCAAGATCAGCCATGACCTGCGTAACATGCTGTCGGTCGCGACGCTGGTCGCGGACCGGCTGGAGACTTCCGAGGATCCGACCGTTCAGCGCATCGCGCCGAAGCTCCTGAACTCGCTGAACCGGGCGATCAACCTGACCGAGGCGACGCTGGCCTTCGGCCGCGCGGAGGAGCCCGCGCCGAAGCTCGACCGGATCGGGCTGCGGGCGTTGGTACTGGACGTGGTCGAGAACGACCAGTTGGCGAGCGACGGCGCGGAGATCGACTATGATTGCGACGTGCCCGCGGACATCATCCTGCGCGCCGATCCCGAGCAGCTGCACCGTGTCCTGTCGAACCTCGTGCGAAATGCCCGGCAGGCGATCACGTCGTCGGGCGGCGCGGGCACGATCCGGATCAAGGGCCGGGATACGGCCGAGGGCTGGACCATCGAGGTCTGCGACACCGGCCCCGGCCTTCCGAAAAAGGCGCTCGACCACCTGTTCAAGCCGTTTCACGGCGGCGCGCGCAAAGGGGGGACGGGCCTTGGCCTTGCCATCTGCGCGGAACTGGTGCGCGGTCACGGCGGGCGGCTGGAGCTTGCCGGGACCGGCCCCGAGGGCACCACCTTCCGCATCACCCTGCCCGGCGGCATCGCCGCCTGATCGCCCGGGTTTTTCCCTTGCAAGCCCCGGGAGGCGGCGCTAAACCCCGCCCTCACGCACCGGTAGCTCAGTTGGATAGAGTACTTGACTACGAATCAAGGGGTCGGGGGTTCGAATCCTCCCCGGTGCGCCACTCTTCCCCCGCAAATGATTGATAAAAATAATCAATCGGCGGGGTGTATCTGCCACATCCCCCATAAGATCCCCCGCTATGCAGGTGGCTGCTCCGGTCGTCGGCTTGATTGTGGGTTGGCCGAGTAAACCATGGGCCAGCCTTGCTTCGCTTCATACGCCGCTGCCAGCGGCCCTTGCGTCATGGCGACTAGCGGGATCCTGTCAGGATAGTGGCGGCTAAATCACAAAGATCTCGTCTAGATGAGAGGCCGCTTTGGACGACCATAAAGTCGCCGGCAGCATGGAGAACGATTGCGGGACCGGTGCTCCTATGCTGGAGACCGACGCACCGGTTCTTCTACCTCGATCAAACCCTACTAGTGCGCGCGCGGGGGATTGTCGCATCAAGCAACTTCAAGAAGACCGGCTGCTCAAGGATCAATGTCCACACCAAGAGCCGAAGCTATCTTCAGGAAGGAAGTCAGTAGGCACCGTCAACTGCTCTACAGGCCCGGCCTGAGGCAGTGTCCGCTATCTGGTTGGAGCATCCCGGCCGCCGACCTTTTTTAGCCCGCAGCCGGACCCCATAGCGCCTCCTCGATGCTGGCGCCTATGGGTCGCCAGTTCTAAACGGAGATTTATGACATCCGTCAGACCCTACCAATGTGCGCGCGCGATACTTGTCCTAGAGTTCAGCCTTTAGCTTGGCTGGCTTGATCGTTTCTTCGTTCCGCCCAACGCCGTCTGTTTGCCGCCGCAATCCGCGCCTTACCTTCGGGCGACTTGGGTCCCGTCGACAGGCCACCGTGGAACTTGCAGCGGCGTCTCCCCGGCTCGGAGAGGCGCCTGCAGGAGGTTCCTCGCCGGGTCTTGGCGCAGCACCTAACGCACCTTCCGAGGGCCTGCTCACGGCGTTTGGCGGCGATGCGCGCCATCTCAGCTGCCAGCCTCCGCTCCGTGAACTCATCGAGCCAGCTATCGCGCTGTCGCTGCGGCTTCATCCATTCGTCGGTCGCAAACTCAAGCACGGCCGACATGCGCAGCACAGCAGCCCGCGGCTTCAGCCATGCCTTCTTCTCCCAGTAGATGACCGCGTGCCGACTGACGCCAGCCTGGGAGGCGAGTTCGGCCTGAGTGAGACCGGCTTTCTGGCGAAGCTTCTTCAGGTCATGGCCTGTAATATTGGATCTCCCGTCACACACTAGTGATACGACAGCCGCCAGGCGTTGCCATAGACTTTATCCCCGGGACCTGTGTGCCTTTTTTGATGTGCGAACGCTTGACCCAGTTAGTTATTCCAGGGCCATTATGGGAACGGTGCTAAACGAAGTTCCGCTTGATAGAGTTTCTCCTACTGAACGAGCCACAGACTGCAGGCCGGCAAGATACTCCTGCGAGACAACAATGCTCTCGCGGTTTCGCGGCATCTGGCTCAGACCATCCAACATTGCGGCTTCAAGACTTGGAGGTATGGGATCACCCTGCCGTTCAGCCGGGAAGGCTGGGCCGCTAATTGTTCCGGTCGCAAGCGACTCAATGTAACTCATCTCATAAATAGACATTGTTGCTAGATCTTGATCGAATGATCGCCCACTTCGCTCCGCTTCGGCCAGTTCAACCCCGAAGCGCGTAAAATCAACCACATTATCAATCCAAATTGATGTGGCTACACCAGCAACGCCGCCAGCGCTCCCAGAATTGAGAGCCGAAATCAGCGAGACGGAGGGCGAAAGTGCATCAAAATACTGCGCCAACTGAGGTGATACCATATCAGCGAGCGTTTCACTGATAGCGGTTGTCACCACCGCCGTCATTGCTCCCTCAAATAGACTTTGACCCAATTCAACGCCAAGTTCGCGCGAGAACTCACTTGCAAATCGCGGATCCTGAAGACTTTCAAGAAAGGTATCCAGACGTTCAAATCCCTGCGGTCCGGTAGCCGAACTCCCGCTTAGTATGGCGCTCAGGAAATACTCAACAGAGTCAGAGGTTAATTCTCCGGCTTGAAATTTCTCTATTAAAGCGTCGACCGCTAGCCTACTACCACTAGATGAAGCTAATTCAAATGCTGCAAGATTTGCGGCCAAATTTCGTGAAAATGCGCGTGAATCAAGAGTTGGGGAACCAATAGTTGCGGGGGTGCAAGAGAAGGACGCAACGTAGTCACCCCGCCCCGAAATCAATCGTAAGTTGCCGCCGTCATATGTCACATCACCAAATGATCCTGCGGCAGCATTGTATCGAAGACCATTACCCCGCGAGTATATTCTCCCATTTGTCGAAAACCCATCGGACCTGTTTAAGCTATATCGCCCATTCGGGCTGATATCGATCTCTACATCATAATTTGAGCCGCTTTCATAATCTTGGGCGCCCGAACAGTTGCCCGCCAAGAAGGCAAGACTCGTGTCAGTAGGAGCGGTAACGCAGCCAGTAACAGTAGCAGCGATGCAGGCGAATACTATTGACTTTCTTGGGGTTTTCGAAACCATAACAATTAGTCCCTTCTAATATCCTTCATTCTTCCTCTACCAAGCCGAAGTCGGTGGCACCTCTTGACTAAGAAAGGCTGCCTCGCGTCCTCATGCATGTCAATACTTGGGAGAAGCGACCAAAAGAAGGCAATGATGTCTCCATCACGCGCCAATCCTATTAATGCTCGCCCCGCCTATATAGTCATATCTTGTGGTCGGTGACGGTGCGCCTTTGGAGAAACAGCGTTGGTCACCGAGAGACGAGGATCTGGAAGCGACGCAGTTTCGTTACGAAGTCCCAAAGAACACTACGTCTTGAGGACGAGGGCCAACCGGGATCCTTGTAGAGTGCCGACTGTTCAGGCGCTGAGAAGCCCGGCCAGCACTCATCTACACCTGTTTGGTGGATTGCAACCGCCTGACCCGCCATCGCCGTCAGCCGGACCTCTCAGCGCGTGAAGCACATGCTTCCGCCCAACTTGCCGGCGCCGGGCCGTATCTATGGCCCTCATGTCCGTCTACACGAACGCTCTCGAAATGAACGTGCCTTCTACTCTGCCGTTGCTGCCGCAATGGCAAACTTTTCCTTGAGGGACATTGGTGCCCACAGGCCAGCGACCACTGCGCGCGCCTTTGCAATGTAGTCATATGCCCGCTGCCGCGACCAATACGGCGGCGTGGTAATGATGGAGAGCATGTTCGACGTCTGATCCGCTGCTTTGACCAGCGCGGCAGACGGGGACTTCGTTGGGGCAGAGCGAACCTGTTCGGCCCGGGCGGCCTGTTTGTCGAGGGCCGGATCGTCGGTCACCTCGGCAACGATGTCAGCGACAGATCTCCCGAACAGGGCTTCGACTTCTTCAAGCGTCGTGTCGGTGTCTTCGACGATGTCATGCAACCAAGCAGCAGCAATCGCGTCTTCATCGCCGCCATGGGTCTCGACCAGCCGAGCCACCTCTTCGCAATGTGTCACGTATGGCAATGCCTCCGGTCCTTTTCTGACCTGTCCACGATGCCGTTCCTCTGCCAGCTTCGCTGCCCGCGCAATGCGCTCAGTCGTGTATTCCAATTCTGTGCCCTTCCTTGATTTCGGTACATTACGCATCTTCCAACACTTTTTCCTGCTCCAGCAGGCCTTCTAGAAACGCGAGACCCTTTGGGCGGCCAATGCGGTAGAAGTCTATTGGCAGCGACCGAAAGGTTGCACGGTTTTCTGGTGTCCAGTTCCATGATTTGACCAGGTCGACACCTGCGATGCCGACCTTCCGGCGCGGACCGTCCCTGCTGGAGCGCAAGGGTGCCAGAGTATAAACGTCGACGAGTGTGCCTGCTGGGACCGGCATCCCGCCTCCGCGGTGCCGTATCCAAGGTCCCCACTGCTGTTGCTGCATGTCCGCCATCACATCAGTCCTCGATCATTGTGAATGTCGACCCACTCCGTCAGGTCGGCGACGCGTGTCGCTAGGTCGGGCAGACGGTCCGGGTCCAGTAGCGTCACGGTGGCGAGCCTGGGCGTGCAGGGATGTTCAGAGAACGCGAGGCCGACTTCCTCGTTGACCCCACCGCCGGGCATTAGTTCTGTCCCGAAGAACTGGTAGAGCAGGTCGTGAGCCTCGCATTCGGGGTGGTAGTTGGCCTGCCACACCGCGTAATCCCACGAACCGAGATCGGTCAGGTCGTAGAGGTCGTCACCCTCGAACCAGCCCTCATCGATCATGCGCCAGTGGTCCGGTTGTTCGAGTGACTGGCTGACACCTCTGCCGAAGGCTCGCTCCAAGACCTCCTGGCGGACCAGCGGACGTGAGTCAGGTGAGCCGTCGCTGTAGAGGCGTAGACCTCCGCTGGGGCCGCGCCTCGCGTGTATAATGCGCCTCCGCGGTTCGGCCCTGAGCGGGCGCTGGAGGCCCTCTCCAGTGGCCGTCTCCTTGGTGGTGGTAGCCTCGCTGGACATCGGCGTGGCGACTGCGCCGACGGCTGCGGTTTGCAGGAAGCTTCTTCGCGTAATCATGTCGGTCTCCTCGACTGAGACCGGCGCGATGATCGCTACGTGGATGATGAACCCCTTCGTTGCCGAACTGGCCACATCCCCTTGCGGGCGACCACCTTGCCGGGTTGGGCAGGTTGGCGGAGGCTAAGCCCCACTCTTGATGCAGGTTGAATGATAGCGCTGTGATAAGTGACTTGCAATCCGTGGAGAGGGGCAGCTGCACGGCGCCCAGAGGGGGCGGCGAGGCCGTATCGACACGTTGGAATAGGCAATCGTTGGCTTGAGGCAGACTTCGGTCTCGGCGGGGGTTCCGGGCGCAGCAGGGTCGCCGTGCGACCCGTCACATCTGAAAGAAGACCTTCTTGGGGGATCCGCAGCCCATGCGCGCCCTACAATGGCTGGAAGTTCTCTGATGCGCTCTTCGCCGCCCACGACTTCAATTCGTCGAGTTCCATGACGTTCCTGTTGCCATCGTGATGCGCTCTCGCATGGCAGATGCGGCAAAGAACATAAACGTCCGTCCTGACGTCGGTCCGTGTCGGTCCGTGATCAGCGAGGGGGAAACGGTGATGGACCTCGACCTCCTTAAGTGTGACCGTTGGATGGTGTCCGCATGCCTCGCAGTCGATGCCTCTAACACGCAGCGCCTCTCGCCGAACCGCTGGATTGCGCTCGGAAGCGGATACCGTCCGTTCGATGGAACGCCCTTCGTGGAACCCCGTGTGGAACCTGCCGGGAACCCAATCCCCGAGATTGGCGATACGCTGGTCACACACGACGAAGTTCAGCCTGGCTTCGGGGTTGCGCAGACCGCGCCCGAGAACCTGCCGCATCCGGCGGATCGCCGTGTTGCGGCTGTCTAAGTAGCTGATCATGGGATCGCCGACGCGCAGGTGGTCTTCTAGTTCCTCGTCCCAGGCGTCGAACAACTCGCGTGGCGCGAGGTAGGGTATGCGAGGCACGATAATCGTGTCCCATTGACGTGGGACGTCCAGTCCGGCCCACGCGCCTGCGGCGATCAGGCATTTGGTCTCGCCCATTCGGTCATAGGCCTGTCGCGTGGTTTCTTCGCGTGTTCGGACAACGGCATCTTCCGCGAGGTCTCCAAGCTTTTGAGCCAAGACATGACTGCCCGTCACGACAAGCGTTAGCCCATCGGAGGTATTGATCTCATCGGCGACAGCTTGCAGCCACTCGTCACTGTCCACGGCATGATCGACGGCGAATGACCAATAAACCTCGCCATGCTTCTCGGGTTCGATCTTGGCACTGAGTGCGGACTGGCTTTGAAGGCCCATCGACCGAACGAAGTCGTCGAAGCGACCGTTCACGCTCAGTGTCGCAGAGACGAAGACGGTGGTAGGGCGGTTGGCGATCTTCTTGAGCAGGCGACCAGGAAGACGGTGAACGACTGCGACGCCGCCATCATCGGTCATTCCCGTGCGGCGATACCAGACCTCGGGTTCGGTCGCGACTTCGCGGATGATGCGAGCCTTGGCACGCTGTTCACTATCGATGTTGCGTCCGTCCAGAAGGGTTTCTGAAACCTCTAGTGGTGTGCTGCCAGCCACGCCGAGATCGCGCAGAGTGCGTTTGTCGATGCTGAGGTCAGACGCCAAAGCGGCGAGACCCGGGATCTGGTCTGCCTCGTCAAACAGGATCAGGTCGCGTTCCGTCACGCCGTTGTAGCCGCCTCCCAGCCTCTGGTCGTAGATCACAGACGACGCCGTGCAGAGCATAATGTCGGCAGCCAGCGCCTCTGCTTTCTGGATCTGGTAGGAGGCCTCATCCTCGAAGTATCGCTTGGATCGGAAGATGGCGACGGTTCGCTCAGGAAACAGCGACCGCACCCACTGGATGTCCGAACTGCTTTCGAGTTGGTTGACGAGTTCGTTTGTCGCGAGACAGATAGCAGCCCGTTTTCCGCTTTCGAAGAGCGAGTGAAGGTAGGCGCGGGTCTTGCCCAGACCCGTACCGCCTTCGATGAGCAAGGGCGCATCGGGCGCAGCGATGTGCGTCTTCACCCGTTGCGCGAATTCGGCCTGCTCGTTCGATCTAAACACGTTGCCCCGCATATCATAGTAACCACCCATATCGGGGGTGGTTGGAACCAACAACTTCGTTGCCACCAACATGATCTACCTACAGTAACCACCCTTATCGAAAGTGGTTGTGTCGAACGTCCTTCTGGCCGTTATGAAAGACAACCCTCAGTAACCACCCATTTTTGCAGGTGGCTGGATCGCTGATCGACCCTGCACTGACCCGCGCATACCTTCAGTAACCACCCATTTCGGGGTAGGTTGGACCATGATAGGACCGGGCGGCGATTATTACGCGCTTCAGTAACCACCCATTTCGAGGGTGGTTGGACCGGCGAAGTCCGGACGCTGGTGCGTCATGATCCTTCAGTAACCACCCATTTCGAGGGTGGTTGGACCCGAGCGCCACGAAGAGAAGCTGATCGTACTCCTTCAGTAACCACCCACTTTGAGGGTGGTTGAACCCGCAGAGCCTCACGTGTGGACGATGTGCTACCTTCAGTAACCACCCATTTCGAGGGTGGTTGGACCGCGGAACCTGTTCGCCATGTCCTCGTCGTACCTTCAGTAACCACCCATTTCGAGGGTGGTTGCACCGGCTCAGAACGTCCAGACCGCCATCGCGCACCTTCAGTAACCACCCATTTCGAGGGTGGTTGCACCGTGGATCTGCTTGCTGTCGAGGAGCGTGACCCTTCAGTAACCACCCATTTCGAGGGTGGTTGCACCTGATATTCCGTAACACTTTGACCAACCTTTGAAGTCGGTTCCTCGCGCTCGAAAAAAATGCCATCAGGATTCATCGAAATCGACGATCTTCGCCGGTTCTGAAATACCGCCCGACGTCACTGTTCGCAGCAGCTTGCCCTCCAGTCGCATGTCGGCCTTGAAGCCGATGTTGCCACCTGCGCCCCGTGCAGAATGCGCGCCCAGAACAGGATGGCGCGACAGCGCATCGAAGCCCGCCATCAGCAGATCCATGTCGCGCTCACGGTAGTTGCGGACGATCATCGTCCCACTGAGCGGAATATTCGGAGGAAGTGCGAAATGCTGAAAGATCGCGCGGGTCGACACCTTCATGGCATCCTCGCCCAGCTTGGCCTTGATTTCATCGTTAACCGATTTCAGCAGTGCCTTCGCCTCCTTCAGATCTGCCTCTACGGCCGGCTTGTCTTCCACGGGCAAAGGGTTCCTGCGGCTATTCAACTTACGCTCTAGCTGTTCAACCAAGCCTTCCGCCGCCGCTCTTCGTCCATTCAGTTCTACGCGGAGGATCGATGTCTCGCGCTCTTCATCCGTTAGGGCTTCGAGCGCCCCCTCCGTCGTGTCGAGATCCTTGCGCACCGAGGTGATCGGAAAGGGCAGGACGGGTTTCGGTGGCATGAAGTGACCAACGATGTCGAGGCGTGACTTGATGCCAAGGCCCGACCCGAAGAGATCAACCACGGGCTTGGCCTCGCGTTCGTCGGCGATTGCCTGCAGATCGATCTTCTCCTGTTCCTTTTCGGCGTCCGCTGTCTGCCCCACGATCATCTCGTAGGCCGTTGCTGCGGTAACTCCCCCACGCTTCCCGATGATCGACATCGCCGCGCCTCGGCGCAGCGCTCCGCGCACGGTTGATGCAGGGAGAAAAGCGCTTTCGACCAGTTGGCCATCGTCATCCATGCCGACGGGCATGACAGGGAAGTTGCCCCAACGATTTTCGTGACCTCCTCGCGCGACGGGCATGGCGATGGAAATCGGCGCTTTTGGAGTGATCGTGAGTTCGATAACGAGGTTTGCCATATCATCTTCTCTCTACTGAATTCGGATCATGCCCCGGCCAAAGGCCCGACCGGGGCCAGGAAAGCCCACTTCCAGCGCAAGCCTGAACGCGCTGGCATCCGTCACCTTCAGAATGCCAGTAAACTGCGTGCGGTCGATGTGGATGACCCGCGCCCTGCGAGCGATCTGCTCACTCCTCGCGCGCACACTCAAGGCACGAACCTCGAAGCCGGCATCGATCGCACGCGTCTCTAACCACGCTCGCCGAGATCGCCAGTCATGGCGTGGGAAGTAGCGGATCTTGCCCTTGGTCTTGGTGCCGCAGGACGCGATCAACTCGAACGCGAAGACATCACCCTTCTTGACCTCTGGAACGGCCCTGCCGCGATCAGTCAGGTCTGCCGGTCCACGCACCAGCAGGTGATCCCCCATGTCGGCGAAAGGCGGACGTGCGCCCTCGGTCAGGTCCTCGATCAGCTGGTGGGCCATGTAGACGTCGATGCTTTCAGGCTTCGGAATGACGTGGTCATGCATCATGCGTAAGTCCCATCTTCTTCATGGTGTTTGTCAGCCAGTGCCTTGTCTCGGGGTCAGTCGTATCGATCGTGTCGATGCCGTCAGGTGCGCAGATCGAAACGATCCTGGGGTCATAAGTCGCTCGCAGCGTCTCTGCCGCGATCAGCGCATTGGTGAAGGTCACCAGAACGACGGGTTCCTTGAGGTTGGCGATCTCGGTCGCGAACGCCTCGCTTGCCTTCCGCTCGTCCCCTCCGGGATACCCGACGAGATCGGAGGCGAGCGTTGATCCGCTCTCGCGGAAGATGGCCCACTTCTTGAGACGCGTGCTGCTGCCCGCCTTAGTTTCGTGGTTCATTGTGAGCGCCCTCAAGGCATCTCGGACGGGATCACCGCTCATGGCATTGCCCAGTATGTGCCTGGCAAAACCTGTCGAGATGATCTCGAACGATGTCTTCATCCATCTGTCCTCAATGCAGACGAGGTGCGTAGCAGGCGGCCCGATTTCTTGGGTCGTGATAGGCGGGACGCCATGCCGCTTCTGTCATCGGCAAGGATTTGTCGCCGTCGAACATGTCGTGGGGGACGGGGCGCATTGGCTGGCCCTCGGGTCCGACAATGCTGTGGTCTTCGGATGCGAGTCTGTACACCCAACCCTCGACATGGCCGTAGCCTTGAGCGCGCTTCTTTCCGATGGCCTTCACGTCCCTGATGAGCGCACTTATGCGCTCACGGTCTCCACAGACGTTCCAGCGGATGCGCTCGGTATGCAGCACCTTGTAGCCGCTCAAGACCTGTCCGAACTCGCGCTTGCGCTTTGCACTGAGCGCCTGTGGTGTTCCTCGACTGTTCAGAGGCATCAGGTCGACGGGCCAGTCATGTTGCCAGCGCATGCTAGCAGCCCAACCGACAGACGACTTGGCAAAGGGATCTGTGATGGCGCTCGACGCGTGAAAAAGCCCGTCGGACTGCTTGACGGGTATCTTGCTCCAATCCCCCAACTTCTCGTGAGCAAGCGCGCCGAGCAGGCTGTCGAAGGTGAGATGGCCCTGCATGATGATCGGCGAAACAAGCCGCGCTTCGATCACGAGATTTTCCAACCTTCCCCGCCTCCAAATCCGAATTCATGAACTCAGAATATTAGGCGAAATCACTGGGACGGGCGTCAAGTCTTTGGTGAGCAGGCAGCCTGTTCTCGTGGAGGGCGCTCTCGCGCGCGTGGAACGTTGGCATGATGCGCGCGCGTATTGCGAAGCCACCTGTCGCCTAGGGGGCCTCCTGCCTATGGCTAGATGTATATATATGTCCGGTTCTTTGTGCATCAGAAACAAAGGATCTTTCGGGTTCGGCGTCACAGTATTTGTGCCACTGTGCGCCCTCTTTCCCGCCTATTCGGCCGTATTGTCCTGTTTTTTGTGACGCCTATGCTGGGATTTTGTGCGGGGATTTTACTTCGCCCGCCACTTCTCGAACCCCCGCTTAGCGGGTTTCCCATCGGCCGTAGGTTGTTCTTGAAGCGCCCACACCGTCGCCCTCCCAACGCCTTCCGGCCCGAGGTGCGGAGCGACCACCATTTCGATGAACCCGCGCTCTTGTAACTCCGCGAACCACGGCCCGACCGTGTTGCGATGGACGTTCAGCGCCTTGGCAGCATCCCGGTGGCTGAGGACGATCTGACCATTGTTGTGCCCATTGAAGCGACGCTTCAACTCAATGTAGAGCGCGCGCGGGCTGGGCTTGAGGGTCGCCCATGCTGCTGTTGCCTGCAGGTGTTCGGAAATCTGGACGTGACGCCCCGCCTTGCGCTTAGGGTTCCTGTTTCGCTTGGTCATCCGCGCGCCCTCCCTCCAAAGCGGAGGACCGCGACCATCGATACCTCGCGCTGGTCAGTCCCGAAGCGCCGCATGAGATGGCGCAGTTGCAGACCGGCGCGGGCCGCGTATGCTGCTGCTTGGGAGTTTCGAAACCCTTCGTGATCCCGTTCTGCCCCGGTAGCGCGCTGCAACGCGCCGCCGGGGATTTTCTTTTTGTGGGTCAAGTCACACCCCCGATCCGGGCGGGCAACGCCTTGAGGCGGCTCAGCGCCATGGGGTCAATGGTGGCGCACAGGGTCCGGCTGAGCCGGATCAGCATACCCCGGTTGGTGACGTAGCTGACACCCCGCCAACGCTTCTGGCCGGACCTCTGAGCGTCACGACGCTGGATGATCCACTGCAGGCCATCCTTGCAGGTGATGACGCGGATGCGGTCAGACAGGACTGCGACGACGCGGTCGTAGTCGTCAGCGGTCTCGTGGTGAGGCTGGGACTGGCGCCCGCCAGGCGTATCGGTGGCCATATCAGTCGCCCTCCGAAACGCGGCTCTCAAGCCAACGGTCGATGTCGCTCTCGCGCCACGCGACGATGCGCTCACCCAGTTTCACGGGGCGGGGGAACCTCCCCTGCTTGATCCAGTCGTAGAGGGTCGAACGGCAGATGCCGGTGCGTGCTTCCACTTCCGGGCGACGCAGCAATACTTCGGTCATTATCGGTTCCTTTCAGGTTCGGGAGCGAACGGCGCAAACCTGACGAAGGAACATGCTTGTTGTGGCGGGAAGAAATTTTCTGTTTTTATTCCCTTATTGAAAACAAATGGTTAATATTCCCCCGGTGTGGGCTGAATTTCTTCTTTTGGCTCCTCCGCTATCCCTGCTGGGCCGGCTTCACTCCACCAGGAGACGACAAGCTTAGCGTCGCTCGCCTTTCTCGTGGCTTCTTGGTGGGCGGACCGCGTCAACGAAGGCCTGCCACTCTTGATAGACCTCATCGTCAGGATGGTCCTGCCAGCGCTCGCTCAGGAGTTCTTCTAATGGGTCTGCCCCTACGCGCGGGTATTCCTTCTCGATGGTGCTAGCCTTGAGCGGGTGATTGGTCCCTGAACTCCATACCGCGGCTATCTCTGAAGCGCGCGACAACGATAGACCTAGGACCACTTTCAGATTGGCGACCAGCCGAAAGGCCTCACGCTTTATCGCCTCCCGATCGGCTCGGCTTAGAAGCTTGGTATCTGCCCTGTTACGATGCCGGGCCGCTGCAACAACCTGTTCAAGAAGTGGGTGTTTGATCGGCAATCCATGCACGTAGCAAACCTCGATGGCGTCGTCGATGAATGTGGTGTCTTCGGTTTCAAGCCATCGGGATACAAGGTGAGCCAGGGTGTGGGCTGACGCCAGGGCACTCCGAAGTTGCTCGTCCGTCGCTCCATACGGGCAATAAGCATTTTTTACGTTTCTCCAGACCTCAAGGTGTTCGGGCTTCATGACCTATCCATGCCCCCGGCTCCTTCGAAATTGACGACATTGCCGCTGGATGCCGCCTCGCCGCGAAGGAACGCCACCCACCCGGTCATCATGGCCCGCCGCCGTTCGAGCATGTCTGATCGCTGATAGGCGCGCTCCACCTCGGACCCCATCCAGTGCGCCAACGCGATCTCCGCCATGTCACGCGGGTATCCCCGCTCAGCGGCCCATTGGCGAAACGTCGAGCGCAGACCATGAGGCACCGCAGGGCGCTTTGAACGAGGGTCGATGAACCCCGGTCCACCCGCTTTGACCTCCGCCTCCTGCATGCGCCGCATGACGGCAGAAATGCTCATGTCGGATAGCTTGCCGCCGCGTGGAGCGAAGAAGACCAGAGCGCTATTATTCATGCGGGGGAGGTTGTCGAGCAGGGCTATGGCATCACGCGCGAGTGGCACGCGATGCTCGCGGCCGTTCTTCATCCGCGCTGCTGGAATGGACCAGGTGCCGGCCGACAGATCGACTTCATCCCAAGTCATGCCTCGCACCTCGCCAGAACGAGCGGCGGTCATCGTAAGAAACTGAAGCGCTCTTGCGGCCATGCCGTCGCGTTCGGCGAGACGCTTCCACCAGTTGGAGGCATCAGCAAGGGCTAGCGCTGGCTGATTGGTGGACTTCGCCACTTTCGAGGGCTTGGGCAAGATCTCCGACAGGTTGCCGCTCCATCGAGCAGGGTTGTCGCCGGTTCGATAGCCAGCGACGGTGGCCCACGAAAGCACACTCTCGATCTGCGCTCGAAGCCGTTTGGCGGTTTCGGTTTTGTCCTGCCAGATCGGCTGGAGAACGCGAAGAACATCCTGCACAGAGATGTCCGCTACGTTGATGCGCCCGAGCGAGGGCAGGGCGTAAACCTCAAACAAGGTGCGCCAGCGCTTCCGATCCTTTGGGTTTCGGATCTCCTTTAGCCGCACAGCAGCGTAGCTTTCGACAGCCTCCGCGAAAGTCATTCTCGCGAGGGCGGCGCGCTTCTCTGCCAAGGGATCGCCCCCGAGCATTGCCTTGCCGCGATTTTCCAGCGCTACCCGTCGCGCCTCGGACAGCGGCACGGCGGGCGGGCTGCCGAGACCAAGTTCACAGCGCTTTCCTCGGATTGTGATGCGCTGCACCCATTGCTTTGCACCGTTCTTGGCGACCCGCAGGAAGAGGCCCTGCCCATCAAAATACTTGCCGGGGGCGCTGACGGTTTCGACGAAACGCGCCGAAAGCGCCTTTTCTGGTCTTCTGCTGGCTGCACGCGTCATGACATCCCCCGAGACATCCCCCATCAAAACGTGGACTGCATCGGACTATGACGGACTTCATTGCACTTAGATAGAGCCTATGTGCCTGTGAAATATAGTCAGTTTTAGACATCGTTGGAATGCGTCGGAAGGCAGCATGGCGTTTCCCCGGTGCGCCACTCCCCTCCTCTGCGATACAGCCCTCGGGCCACTTGAGCGCGTGATGACCTCGCTGCGATCCGGATATACCTGTCGCCCGAGCCAGCGCTGACTGCCGCACGACCGCGGGACGGTTGCGTCCGGCCAAGGGTGTTCCTATCCCTGCCGCACCGCGCCCGGCAGGGCGGTGCAGCAGACAGGAGCCCCCGCAATGACCGTCAGGACCGCCATCATCGGATTGGGCATCATGGGACGCCGCATGCTGGAGCACATGCTCCGGCACCCCGGCTACGAGCTGGTCGCGATCTGGGACCCGGATGCACGAGCCTGCCAGGAGGCGCGCGCGCTGGCACCGGGGGCGCCCGTCGCGGCCACTGCCGATGACGCCATAGCGGCCGCCGACCTCGTCTATCTCGCTTGTCCTCCGATCCCGCGAAAGGCCTACGCGCTTGCGGCGCTGAGGGACGGGAAGGCCGTCTTCCTGGAAAAGCCGCTCGGCGTGGATGTCGCCGAGAGCGAGGCGCTGGTGGCGGCCTGCACCGAAAGCGGCCTTCCGGTCGCGGTGAATTTCACCCAGGCCGCCGGCGCCGCGCTGACCGGTGTTTCGGAGGCGGCGAGGGGCGGCCTACTGGGCGAACTTCTGGGCGTCGACATCGTCGTCACCTATGCCGATTGGCCAAGAAGCTGGCAGAAGGCCGCCGACTGGCTGCGTTTCCGCGACGAGGGCGGCATGACGCGCGAGGTGATCTCGCATTTCCTGTTCTTCTCGGAGCGGATTCTCGGCCCGCTGTCCCTGGTCTGGGCGCGCCCGTCCTTTCCGGAGGATGCGCAGCTCTGCGAGACGCACATGCTGGCCCGGCTGGAAAACGCCCGTGGGGTGCCGGTCACGATCATGGCCAGTGTCGGCGGCGCGCAACCTGACCGGCAGGAACTGACGGTCAAGGGCTCGCTGGCCAGCCGCCGGATCACGGATTTCTACGTCGATGCGCGGTCCCGCGGCGGCCCGTGGGACGAGATCGGTGAACGCCCCGCCGACCCCCGCGCGGTGAGCCTTCGTGCCCAGCTCGACGATCTGCTCCTGTGCATCGAGGGCAAACCGAACAGGCTTGCCACGGCGCAGGAGGCGCTGCGCGTCCAGAAGCTTGTCGAGGGGATGCTGCGCGGCCAGGGCTGATGCCGCGCCGCCTGCGCCGCCATTATCCTGCCAGCAGGTCGTCGCGCCAGTCGTGACGCGGGGCGAAGCCCAGCATCGCCTTGGCCTTCGCGTTGGCGAAGAAGGTCTCGCGCTCTCCCATGTCGCGCGTCAGCGGAACCCCGGCGTAGAACTCACCGATCAGCTCCGCCGTTGTCCGGTCGACGGAATGGCCATCGTTCGAGACGTTGAAGACCTCGTAGCCTAGGCCGTCGACATGCAGGCAACGGTCGACCATCTGGCCCAGGTCGCGCGCGTCGATATAGGCGAAGAAGTTGCGGCGCCTGAGCGCCGGGTCGGCGATGTAGGCCGGGAAATTCTGCGCGTATTCGTGCGGCTCGACCACGTTGTTGATCCTGAGCCCGTAGATGTCGGCCCCGCTGCGGCGCTGGAAGCTGCGCGCGGTCGCCTCGTTCACCACCTTGGACATGGCGTAGCTGTCCTCGGGGACGGTGGGGTGATCCTCGTCGACGGGAAGGTACTCGGGCTTGCGCTCGCCATCGGCGAAACAGACGCCATAGGTCGTTTCGGAGGAGGCGAAGACGATCTTGCGGATGCCCAGTTTCAGGGCCGCGTCGATCACGTTGTAAGTCCCGAGCGTGTTGACCCGGAAGCATTCGTTGTCGCTGGTCATCAGGATCCGCGGCACGGCGGCGAAATGCACGACCGCGTCGAAGCGTGGTACGCCGGTGCCCGGCTCCAGCTCGTCGAAACCGGCATAGCTCGACATCACGTCGAACATCTGTCCCGCGTCGGTGATATCGGCGATGCGGTTGTCGACGCCCTCCACCTCCAGCGGAACGCGATCCACGTTGAGGACGCGATGCCCGTGCCGCAGCAGGTAGGGGATGACGTGCCGTCCCGCCTTGCCGGATCCTCCGGTGAACATGATGCGCATGTCGGGCCTCCTGTCTTGTCGGGGTGCGGCGTAGCAGGTGCGTCGCACCGCGTCGACCGGCTGACCGATCTTCCCCGGTCTGGTCTTCTCTAGCGGGCTCGCTTTACCAGCCGGTGCCAGTGCAGCCCGGCCACGTAGCGAAGCCGGTACCTGAACGTACGCCAGGCCTGCGCCAGTTTCGCCCCGCCGCGCAGGCGACTGGTTCGGCGCCGGGCGCTCTGGATGCTGCCGTCCTCGAACGAGCTTTCGCTGAATTGCAGCGGCGGCGGCATGACCGAGGCGACCCGCAGGCCGAGTTCCCAGAAATGCTTGTGATCCTCGTCGATCGGCCTCGAGACCGGCAAGGCCGCGCCGGCGAGGCGCGTCGCGGCGCCCTTGCGGATCGCGTAGCCGAGCGTGGTTGTCGGCACCTTGTAGGGAACAACGATCTCCGAACCGCCGACAAGCGGACGCCGCTCCAGCAGGCGCTGGTCCTTGTTGAGCGTGAAGAGCTTGGCGATCTCCCAATCCCCTTCGTCCCCGGCAAGCGCGTCCAGCACGGCGGGCAGGGCATCGCTCGCGGTGAAATCGTCCTCCAGCACGATGCCTCCCTGATGGTCGCCCGCGGCGATCCGCCGCCACAGGGCGATGTGGCTCAGGTAGCAGCCGATCTCGGCAGCGATCATCGGATGCCGCGCGCGCCGGGCATTGGCACGGGCGTCGTAGATGCGCGCCAACTCGTCTTCGGGGATCGCCCGGCCGTTGACGGCGGAGAACCGTGTGAAGGGGATATCCAGCCCCGAGAGCTCCGCGGTCACGCGCGACATGCGGTCCGTGTTTTCGTCCATGTTGATCACGAAGACAGGCCAGGCGCTCATGGATCGCTCCCCAGCCAGGATCGCCATGCCGGTGCCGTCGCATCGAGTGCCGCCTCGACACTCTCCTGTGTGAAGGTCCCCTCGAAGGTCGCGTCGCGCTCGGTCGTCAGGCGGATCTTCTCGTCAATCCGGGCCCTGATGCGACGGGTCGCCGAGGGTTTGATCGCACGGCGTGCCTCCGGCAGCGTCCAGAGCGCGCTGTGCGCGAGGCGCTCCTGCTTGCGGGCATAGCGGGACTCCGGGTTTGCATCGAGCTCGTAGTTCGCAAACCCGCCGCCGGACTTCAGGAATTTCAGATGCCAGTAGAACCAGCCGGCGAAGCGGCGCTCGAGGCGTCCGCGCTCAAACCGCTCGAACCGCCGGTCATGTGCGAAATGCGTGCCTTCGCTCACGCGGAAGTACCCGATGTCCCCGCCCCCGGAGACCGGGTCCGTCGCCGGTATCATCAAGCGTCCGTCTCGATCTTGCACCAGGTTCGGGCCCGAGAAGCAATGCAGGACGTTGTCCCGAGCTTTGCCCATCCTTATCGCCTCGACCATGGCGCCGGTCGCATTCCGGATGGCAAGATGATCATCGTCGAGCTTCACGGCCCACTGATGTCGGGTCATGGCCAAGGCGAAGTTGGAATAGGCGACCAGCGAGGACGGGTCGCTGCCGGGCGTGACCCTGTGCGCGTGGCTGCCCATCGGGTGCACCCTGGGGGCATAGTGGTAGACACGCAGCTTTGGGCCGAACTCCGCGGCGAGGCGGGACAGGATACCGGGCGTGGCGTCGGTGCACTGGTTGAAGACCGCGACTATCTCGTCGAAGAGGTCGATATGGGTTCGGATCGTCGCCTCGAGAAAATCCGCCCCGTTCCGTATCCGCATGAAGGCCGAGACCCCGGGCAACCGGTCGCCGGGCGCAAGCCGCCCGGGGTGAAAGTCATAGGTCTCGATGCGTTCAATCATTGCAGCGCTGCGGCTTGTCTCGTTGCCTCGGCAACCTGTGGGCGCGCTTGAAACAAGGTAACCGGACGGGGACCCGCTCGGGTCACGAAATCGCACTTTGCGCTACTCTCGACCTGATAGACGGGATTGCGGGCGAGTCAAACCGTTCTCCGTCCGGGCCGGCCGGAACCGGACGGGTCGAAATCTCCTGCAGCGGGCGGTTTCCACTCCCCGCGTTGGGCCTGCCGCCTGCCGCTCCGGCTGCAGGCCCCCGGGGAGTGCGGGGCCACCATCGCGGATCAGAGGTGCGGCCCCATTCAAGGGCGATGATCCGTGTCCGAGCCCTGACACGCGAAGCGGTAAACGCGTTCCAGGTCATCGAGATAGGCGTCGCCCGGGAATGCGGTCTCCACGTGCCGCCGGCCGTTTTCGGCGAAGGTCTGCAGTTGGTCCGGATCCTCGGTCAGCCTGAGCAGGGCCTCGAGCACGCTGTCTTCCCCGGGTTCACACAGAACGCCGTTCTCGGCGAAATAGCGCGCGCGCGTCCGTCCTCGGTCCGACAACACCAGGGCATTGCGGCACCACATCGCCTCCAGCACGCTCTGGTTGGAGTAGTTGTCCTCGCTCTCGATCGACACGAAGATCCGCGACCTGTGCAACTCATCCATGAGGTTGGGCTCGTAGCCGAGGGTCGCACGCCCCGCCGCCAGCGCGTCCGAGAGGATGGAGCGGACCTCGCCCTCCAGTTCTCCACTTCCCCGGACGGCGACCCGCCATCCGGGGCGCGCCGCCAGAAATCTCGCCGCCGCCTTCGCGAAGATCACCGGGTTCTTCCGGGCGATCAGCCGGTGCGCGAAGACGACCAGGTTCTCCTTCGGCGGTTCCTCGAAGCCCTCGGGTTCCGCGGGGTCGAAGAAGGCGTGCGGAGGGTGGAACCTCGGGTTCTGCGCAAAATGTTTTCCAAGCGCGGCATCGACCGTTTCGCTGTTCGGGTAGAGGATCGTTTCGAGCGGGAAGGCGGTATCGGTCCTGATCAGGTCCCGCGCCATGTCCGGGCTCGTGATCTCGAACAGGTGCGGCACGGGCAGTTGCGCGCAAAGCGACGGCCGCAGGTACACATGTGCGACATCGACACCATGCTCCCCGAGCACCCGCCTCCACCAGTCCCGTCGCAACGACGTGAGACGAGACCGCCCGAAGGCCAGCCAATCGAACCGGCGCGGATAGGACCAGGTGACGATCGGCGGCCAGTCGAAGCGATAGTCCGACGCCGCCAGCGCCTTGTGCGTGCGCCGTGTCATGAACATCGTCACCCGATGCCCGCGGGCGATCAGGGCCCGCGCGATCTTGGCCGAGCGTTTCTCGGCTCCGCTCAATACGCGAAAATCCAGGAATACCGCGATATGCATTCCTACACTCCTGCAGGCATTCGACGCGCTGCACAAGCATTCGCGTCATGTCTTCGGGCTCCGGACGATCAGATGGCCGTGGATCGGCGATCCGGTTCGGTCCCCGTTGCGACCTCGCTGCCGCAGAACGCGGGTGGAAGACCGCCGATATGCCTCGTATACAGTTGCGGCTTGCAATCGACACGGAGAGCGGGGATGCCGGGAATAGGTATGTTCTGGGACGGAGAGGAGATCGGTCCCATCGAACTGGCCTCTCTCATCTCCTTCATGCGGCTTGCCATTCCGGTCACCGTTTTCTCCTACCAGAAGGTCCGCAACATCCCGGCCGGCATCGCGCTCGAGGATGCGAGGGCCGTCTACGATGTCGGACATGTGGTGAGGTATCACAAGTCCGGCAGCGCATCCCTGCATTCGAACCTGTTCAGGTACCAGATGCTCAGCAAGACCGACCTGACCTGGAGCGACATCGACATCATCGCGATATCGCCGAACGGTTGGGATGAAGCCCGTCAATACGGGTTCCAGGACGAGGTGTCGGTCGGAAGCAGCGTGCTCCGGCTTCCAGCCGAGTCTCCGGCCCTGAGGTTCCTTCTCCAGTTCGGGCCGGACTACAGGGGTGTCCCGCCGCATCTGACCGGTGCGCGCCGGATGAAATACCAGCTGCGGAGCCTGTTGATGGGGGGCATGCCGATTACCAGGTGGAACTGGGGGTCCCTTGGACCTGTCGGGCTTACGCATGCCCTCAAGCTGACGGGCGAGATATCCTCGGCCGCGCCAGTGGAGTGCTACTACCCGGTCCCCCTCGGCGATGCCGGACGCCTTGTCGCGCCGGACGCCCTGACCGCGGGAGACCTGCCGCAAGGGACAAGGGCGGTTCACCTTTGGGGTAGTCGTCTCGATAAGATCATCAAGGGCGAGCACGGCGGCATGATCCCCAAGAGGTCCTTCCTGGGGCAAATCCTCGACACGTAGCTGGGCATCGGCTCGCCGGCGCAACGGCCTCCGCGGCCCGTCGCTTGTCCGTTCTGCGCGCATGTCGTAAATCGGGTGTTCACCGACTGCCTTGCCCTGCCAGCCGCCGGAGCGGTTCCCCTGCCG
>WVSO01000006.1 GCA_015689745.1 Rhodobacterales bacterium HKCCSP123
GGCCAAGCCCGCGGGCGCGCGTCTCGAACGCCTCGGCCGCCGCGAGGAGGCGGCGGGCATCCGGCAGAAGCTCCTGCCCGGCGGGGGTCAGGCTGACCTGCCGCGTGGTGCGCTGCACCAGTGTCGCGCCAAGGTGATCCTCGAGCGCGCGCAGTCGGCGGCCGAGCGTCGCGGGAAGCATGTCGAGCCGGCGCGCGGCGCGGCCGAAATGCAGCTCGTCGGCGATGGCGAGGAAACAGGCGAGATCGGTGGGGGTCATGGAGGGCCGCACATCATTGCAGAATAGTATATAATATTATGGAGCTTGAGGAGAGGGGGGATGCGCGGTTACCCCGCCGCCAGACGCAACCCGAGCCGGAGGTTTCCGCCATGCAGAGCTACAAGATCGCCGCCATTCCCGCCGACGGTATCGGTCCCGAGGTGATCGACGCCGGTCTCGCCGTGCTCGAGGCCGTAGCCGCGCGCGAGGGGTTCGCGCTGGAGGTCACGCGGTTCGACTGGGGTTCGGACTACTACAAGCAGCATGGCGAGATGATGCCGGCCGATGGTCCCGAGCATCTGAAGGGTCATGACGCGATCTATTTCGGCGCGGTCGGTGCGCCGGACGTGCCCGATCACATCACGCTCTGGGGCCTGCGCCTGCCGATCTGCCAGGGCTTCGACCAATACGCCAACGTGCGCCCCACGCGCATCCTGCCGGGGATCAAGGCGCCGCTGGCGGGCGTGGGGCCGGGGGATCTCGACTGGGTGATCGTGCGCGAGAATTCCGAGGGCGAGTATTCGGGCCACGGCGGGCGCGCGCATCGGGGACTGCCCGAGGAGGTGGCGACCGAGGTCTCGATCTTCACCCGCGTGGGCGTCACGCGGATCATGCGCTACGCCTTTGCTTTGGCGCAGTCGCGGCCGAGGAAGCTCTTGACGGTGGTCACGAAGTCGAACGCGCAGCGGTTCGGGATGGTGATGTGGGACGAGATCGCGGCCGAGGTCGCCAAGGAGTTCCCGGATGTCACCTGGGACAAGATGCTGGTCGACGCGATGACGGTGCGGATGGTGAAGAACCCGCAGTCGCTCGACACGATCGTGGCGACGAACCTGCATGCCGACATCCTGTCGGATCTTGCGGGCGCGCTGGCGGGCTCTCTGGGAGTTGCGCCGACGGCGAACATCGACCCCGAGCGGCGCTTCCCCTCGATGTTCGAGCCGATCCACGGATCGGCCTTCGACATCGTGGGCAAGGGCATCGCCAACCCGGTGGCAAGCTTCTGGACCGCGGCGCAGATGCTGGAGCATCTCGGCCAGCCCGCGGCGGCGACCCGGCTGATGGCGGCGGTCGAACAGGTCTGCGCGGCGGGCATCCTGACGCCCGACGTAGGCGGCACTTCCACCACGCAGGAGGTGACCGACGCGGTCGTCGAGGCGGTACGCGGGGCGAATGCCTGAGGCCCGGCCCGGCCCGGACTTCACTGTGACCGCCGCGCAACGGTAGGTGATATTCTGTCCCGCGGACATGTCGCGGGCGCATGACGGTTGTGTTCCTTCCCATCCCGATGCTAGTGATCTGGCGTGAGGATGTTCTCGGCCTCGGGCGCGGCGCGTCGAAAGAAGGCCGAAAGAGTAGTTGGTAAAGAAAGTAGACGGTGTGACGGATTCCTCTCTCAAGGGACCAGACGAGACGACTTCGGTGGCCGAGGCTGCCCCGGCGGCGGGGCAGACGGCCAAGCGCGGCAAACCCCTGAAGGTTGATTTCTCGATGTCGGGCGGGCTCGTGCCCCGCCTGTCGCGCATGGGCGTATCGCTCGCCTTCACCTCCTACCAATCCGGTATCCTCTACATGCTGGGGCGCACGCCCGGGCGCGGCGCGCACGTGCACCAGTCGGCGATGCCGAAGCCCATGGGCCTGGCCCATGACGGGCAGGGCGGGCTGATCCTGGCCGGCGGCTTCCAGATCATGGAGCTGTCGAACGTCCTCGCGTCGCACGAGCGCGTGAACAACCAGTTCGATCACTGCTACGTCCCGCGCCGGGTGCACATGACCGGGCATCTGGATGCGCATGACGTGGCGCGCGGACCCGATGGCGCGCCGATCTTCGTCAACACGCGGTTCAACTGCATCGCAACGGTCGATGCCCAGCACAGCTTCCGCGAGATCTGGCGGCCGCCCTTCGTCGGCGACCTGGTGGACGAGGACCGCTGCCACCTGAACGGCATGGCCGTCGACGAGCAGGGGGCCCCGGCCTATTCGACGGCAGTGAGCCGGTCGAACACGATCGACGGCTGGCGCGACCGGCGGTCGGATGGCGGCGTGCTGATCGACGTCAAGAAGAACGCGGTGGTGCTCGAGGGGCTCTCGATGCCGCATTCGCCGCGGCTGCACCGGGGCGAGTTGTGGCTCCTGAACTCGGGCACCGGCGAGCTTGGGGTGGTGAAGGGCCTCGACGGCAAGGGCAAGAAGAAGGCCAGCTTCGAGCCGCGCGCCTTCTGCCCCGGCTTCCTGCGCGGTCTGTGCTTCCACGAGGGCTTCGCTTTCGTCGGCCTGTCGAAGCCCCGCTACAAGCGGTTCGAGGGGCTGGCGCTCGACGCGCGGCTGAAGGCCGCCGACAGCGAGCCGTGGTGCGGCGTGCAGGTCATCGACCTGAGCACAGGGGCCTGCGTGGACTGGTTCCGCATCGATGGCGACGTAGCCGAGCTTTACGACGTCGAGGTCCTGCGCGGCGTGGTCTGCCCGATGACGGTCAGCCCGATGTCGGGGGATATCGCGCAATTGATCACCTACGAGGGGCGCACGACCCCGCCGCAAGCGGCGGAGCAGGGCGCGCTCGGGGGAAAGGACATGCCGCTGGTCACCCAGTAGGCGGGAACAACAGGAATTGGTCGGTGCGGGCAAAAACGCACCATGAGTAACGGAGAGACGACATGGCAACCGGATTGACGCGCAAGAAGACCCTCAGCCAACTGGCGCTGACCACGGCCCTCAGCGGCATGGCGATGTTCAGCTACGGGCGCGGCGCCTATGCCGGCACCTGCGCGGAGGTCGGCGTGGGCTCCGGCACCTTCCTCTGCCAGGGCGTCGTGCAGCCGGGTGACACCGGCCAGAACCTCTCCGGCGACCCTCTGGCGGTGACGACGAGCGACACCTTCGCGATCGACGTCTCGGGGTCGGCTTTCTTCCTGAGTGGCGGGAACGGCATCACCTTCGACACGCCGAACGACTGGGTGGGCTACATCACCGGCTCCCTCTACGGCATCTACGCCGTCAACGTCGGTGGCGGCAACATCCTGATCACCACGACCGGCGGCGCCGTGACCGGCACGCAAGACTTCGGTATCCGGCTCTACAACTCCGATAGCCTGACCCCGGAAAGCACGATCACCATCACCACGGGCGACGTGACCGGCGGCAACGTCGCCATCGGCGTTGCCAACAACGCACGCGCGGAAGACGACACGAGCATCACCATCGACACCACGGCGGGTGCCGTCACCGCTGGCGGTGCGGGTATTTCCGTTCAGCAGAACGGCGAAAGCGAAGTCGAGGGCGACGTCATCACGACCGTCATCACGGGTGACGTGACGACCACGGGCGGCACGGGCATCGACGTCTACAGCAACGCCGACGTCGCCACCGGCAACGCCGATATCCTGATCGACACGACCGGTGGCACGATCGACAGCGGCGCCAGCGGGATCGTCGCGGGGAACGGCAATGTCGATGTCGAAACCGGCAATGCGAACATCACGATCCTCTCGGGCAATATCACGGCCAGCGCCACGGGCATCCAGGTCTTCAACGATGCCTATGTCTACGAGGGTGACACGAATATCGAGATCGACACGACCGGCGGCACGATCAGCAGTGGCGGCACCGGCATCTCGGTGATCAACCGGGGGCAGGTCGGGTATTACGACGACGTACAGGAAGAGCACTACGGGAGCGGCAACAGCAACCTGACGATCACGGCGGGCGAGATCGGCGCGGGCGGTGGCGGCATCTACGCCTACAGCTCCGGCTATGTCCGGGATGGCGACGCGAACATCACGATCCAGGCGAACGGTCCGATCCTGGCCGGGGGGGTGGGCATCGACGTGGTCAGCGAAGCCTACGCGCATTACGGCGTGGCCGACATCTCGGTCACCACAACCGGGAATGTCACCGCGCAGGATGGCCACGGCGTCAGCGTGCGGAACTCCGGCTCCGGCGAGTACGGCTCGAACGTCACGGTCACCACCACCGGTGTTGTCATCTTGGGCTCGAATGACGGCATCCGGGTCGGGAACTACGGCCATGGCGGTGACGGCGCGTCCGACGTCATCCTTACCACGGGGATCGTGACCGGCGGTGACCAGGGGATCGACCTGGGCAACCGCGGCTACGCCTATAACGGCAGCTCGGTCACGCTCACGGCCAATGGCGCCGTCACCGGTCAGGATGGCGAGGGTATCTACATCGACAATGCCGGGCGCTCCTACGGGCTCGAAAGCGCATCGAACGTCACCGTGACGGCCACGGATGTGACCGGTATCGACGGGGACGGCATCGGCATCTCGAACCGTTCCGAGATCACCGGCTCTTCGAACATCACGGTCACGACCACCGGCACGGTGACCTCGATCTTCGCCGATGCCGAAGATCGCTATGACGGTATCGACATCGACAACTACGCAACAGCCGGTGGAACGTCGGACATCACCGTCACCACGAACATCGTTACCGGCGCGGACGACGGCATTTCGATCTACAACACCGCCTCCGCAGCCTATGGCAGCAACATCCTCGTCACGACGAACGGCGCGGTGAGCGGCCTTGACGACGACGGGATCGACATCTTTCACATCGCCGACGCCGCGCAGGGCACAGCCAACGTCACGGTCATCGCGAACGGCAGCGTGACCGGCTACGAAAGCGGCATCGAGATCGACGTGAGGTACGATCAAAAGGTTGGTCAGAACGGCCAGGCCGGGGCCGATATCGTCGTGACCACCAGCGCCACCGTCCAGGGGCAGCACGAGGACGGGATCCATATCGACGCCAACGGCAGGTCCGAGGGCGGAACCACGAACATCACCGTTACGACGGCCGCCGTGACAGGCGGGGATGACGGTATCTACATCCGGAACGGCGGCGAAGGAACCTATGGCAGCAACGTGACCGTCACCACGACCGCGGGGGCCATCTTCGGGGGCGACAGCAGCGGTATCGAGGTCGACAACTACGGCGAGGCATCCGGAAACGGCGCCACCTCGACGGTGTCGATCACCACCGGCAACGTCACCGGCTATGACAGCGGCATCTCGGTCTATAACCTGGGCATTTCCTACGCCGACACGAACGTGATCATCAACACCCTGGCCGGCACGGTCGCGACCACCGGTGAAGACGGGATGGGCATCGAGGTCAGAAACAGGGGCACTTCCGCCAGCGGTGGCTCGTATGTCAGCATCACGACGGGGGTCGTCACGGGCACGCACACCGGGATCGCGGTCGCGCAATACGCTTCGGCCCAGACCTATGCGAATGTCGTCATCGATTCGACCGGCGGCGCGGTCAGCGGCGGGGCTGTCGGCATCAACGCGGACATGTCTGCCAGCGCCACGTCCGGGGACGCGAACCTCAGCGTCACCACCGGCAACGTGACCGGCGGGCAGGCCGGCATCGTTGTCAACGCCGCGGAAGGGCACTTCGCGGGCGGATCGGCGAACATCCTGGTCGATACGCAGGCTGGCGTCGTCCTCGGCACCGAAGGCACCGGCATCGCGGTCCGGAACTACGGCACCGCAGCGGGCGGCACGACGGACATCACGGTCCTGACCGGGGTCGTCACCGGTGGCGAATACGGCATCGACGTGAGGAACGAGGGGGACGGTCGTACCGGGAGCAATGTCACGATCACCTCGACCGGCGCGGTCTTCGCGACAGGTGCGAACGGCATCAACGCCGAGCAGCAGGGCTTCTCGGCGGAGGGATCGGCGAACCTGACGATCACCACGCTCGACGTCACCTCGGTCGACGGCGCGTACGGCATCAATGCCGTGATCGGCGAGCGTCCCGTACCGAACACCATCCAGTCGGTGCAGAACTACGGGCATATCGGCCCGATCGACTTTGGCGCGCACGCTGGAAACAGCATCGTCATCGACACGACCGGCGGCACTGTCTCGGCGCCCGCCGGGCACGGCATCGCGGCCAGCAATTTCGGCTACAGCTATGACGGCGACGTCTCGATCACGATCGACACCGCCAACGTGAGCGGGGGCGCCGACGGTGTGCAGGCGGCCAACTTCGGCCAATCGTTCAACGGCAATGCGGATGTGACGGTCAACACGACGCAGGGCGCCGTGTCCGGCGGCCGCATGGGCATCGCCGCCGGCCTTGCCTCGCAGAGCGAGAACGGGACGACGAACCTGACCATCACGACGGGCGACGTGACCGGGACCGGAATCGCCGGGATCTTCGCCGTAAACGCCGGGGAGGGGAGTTCGGGCAGCAACACGGTCATCAACACGACCGGCGGGACGGTCAGCAACTCCAACGGCCGCGGCATCAGCGCAGTGCATGCGGGCGACAGCTCTGACGGCACGTCAAACGTGGAGATCACGACCGCCGATGTCACGACGGTTAGCGGTACCGCGATCTACGCGCAGATCGGCTCGAGCACCTTGTACATCGATACGGGAGAGACCTATTTCGAACAGTTTGGCTACGCCGGCAGCAGCCTGACCATCGACACCACGGAGGGCACGGTCAGCAGCCTGAACGGGGCGGGCATCGTCGCGCGGAACGACGGCACCGCCGTCGGCGACACCGACATCACGGTGCGGACGGGGGACGTGCTGCTCGGCGGCGAGGGTGAGTCCGAGAACACCTACATCGCGATCTCGGTCATCAACAGCAGCACGTCCGAGGTCGGCGCGGCCACCCTCGGCGTGACGACCGGTGACAGCTACATCCACAGCGTCGATGGCGATGCGATCTATGCCTTCAACTCTGCGGCGGCCTATGGCAGCACCGACCTCATCATCGACGCGGTGAACGGCCTGATCGTGAGCGAGACCGGTAACGGCATCTACGCATTCAACGACTCCTCGAGCGCGGAGGGGACAAGCAACCTCACCATCACCACCACGGGTGGCACGGTCTTCGCCGGCGACGGCTCGGCGATCCTGGCCGAGAACGATACCGAGACGGGCAGCGTGACGATCAATGCCGGCACCGCGACCGGGTCGCTGGACGGCATATGGGCCCGCGTCTGGGGCTCGGGCGGTCTTTCGATCACCGCGTCCGGTACCGTGACCGGCGAGGAAAGCTACGGTATCGTGGGGCGCAACCTCGGCGAGGGGGCGACAGCCATCGTGGTCAACTCCGGCGGCGTGGCGAGCGGCGGCACCGCGGGCATCTACGCGAGCCACAGCTCGGAGGCCGAGTTCACGATCACCAACTCGGGCACCGTCAGGAACGCGAGCGGCAACACGACCCACCTGGCGATCGATGCCGAAGCCGATGGCGGCGAAGGCCTGGTGCTGACCAACGCGTTCGGAGCGTCGATCTACGGCACCGTCGATCTGACCGACGAGAACGATACCTTCGACAACTTCGGCCTCTGGGACACCTCGGGCGGCCTCAGCGACTTCGGCGGCGGCGACGACCTCCTGAACAACGGGAGCCTGCTGACCCTCGTCGTCGGCAACGGGTCGGCCAACCAGACGACCGAGTTCGAGAACCTCGAGACCTTCAACAACTCGGGCCGGATCGACTTCCTGGACGGCCACGCCTCGGACCGGCTGATCACCGACGGCGACTTCAACGCCTCCGTCGGCTCGTACATCGAGATGGACTTCTTCGCGGGCGGAGACGGCTCCGACGCAGACGTCTTCGAGATCGGCGGCGACGTGAGCGGCACGCCGACCACCATCTTCCTTTCGCGGGCTGACGGCATCGGCGATCTGACCGGCATGGAGCAGAACGACGGTATCGCGCTTGTCGAGGTCGCAGGCGACACGGACGCGGGCGATTTCGTCCTGCTCAGCCCGGCACAGGTGAACGTCTACCTCTACAACGAGCTGGTTCTCGGCACCGACAACGTCTGGCGCGTCCAGTCGCAGTACCTGCCGGTGATCCCGGACTACGAGGTCTATCCGGCGGCCCTTCTGGCGCTGAGCGACGTCGGCACCTATCGCGAGCGTCGCGGCGCCCGAGCCGTGGCGATGGGCAATGCGGCCGGCACCTCGGAGGTCTGGATGCAGTTCGAGGGCCGTCAGCTGGAACGCGGCTCCGACGGGTCAACCTCCGAGACCTCGTACGAGCAGGAGATCACCAGCGTCACGGTCGGCCTCGACGCGCAGCTCGACGGCGGCCTGACGGCGGGCGTCAACCTGAGCTTCTCGGACGCGGCCACCAGCATGTCCTCGGTGCATGGCGGTGGCCTCATCGACACGACCGGCTGGAGCCTGGGCGGCACGCTGACCTGGCTCGCCGCAAACGGCTTCTACGTCGATGGCCAGGCCCAGATCAGCTGGTTCGACTCGGACATGCGGGGCGTCACCGGGAATTCCGGCGAGACCTACGTCCTGTCGCTGGAAGTCGGCCAGGAAGTCGCCCTGGAGAATGGCTGGTCCATCGTGCCGCAGGGACAGTTCAGCTACACGACCGTCGATTTCGACACCTTCACCGGTTCGGAGTTCGAGGAGACGGTGATGCTCGAGGAGGGCGAGAGCCTGCTCGCCCGGCTCGGTGTGTCGATCGACCGGGCCTGGACGGGGGCGGGTGGCACCGACAACCGCGTCTACGGCATGCTCAACCTGACGCGCGAACTGGCGGGCGGAACGAATGTGAATGTCGCATCGCAAGGCTTCGACCCGATCGACTTCACCCGCGCCCCGGACGGGACGCGTGTCGAGCTGGGCATCGGCGGGACCTTCGGGCTTGCCAACGGCACTTACGTCTTCGGTGACCTGTCGGCCTCGCAGGGTGTCGATACCGGCGGCGATGCGGAAATGAGCGGACGCCTCGGGTTCAACTTCACCTGGTGAGCGATCCATGCAAGATGCAGTGCGGCCTCCTTCCGAAAGGTCGGGGGCCGCAACGCACGCCAGCACCACGACGCTGAAACGGGAGGACAGGATGTTTACGGGTTCCAGATCAGCCGGGGCGCTGCTGCTTGCCGCGTCACTCTTGGTGGGGGCGCCGTCGGCTTCGGCGCAGGAGCAGTCACCGGATCAGTTCGTCGAGGTCTATGGCGACTGGACCGTGCGGTGCTCGGCGGCAGAAGGGGCCGCCGACGGGGCTGCCCCCGTCTGCGCCATGCAGCAACAGCTGTCGGTGCGCACGGCCGAGGGCCGCCAGCAGAACATCCTGAACATCTTCCTGTCGCTGGTGGACGACCTGCCCGAGTTCACGGCCATCACGCCGCTCGGCGTGGACCTCGCCCAGGGCGTGGCGCTTTCGGTCGGAACGCTCGAGCGCTCTCTCTCCTACCGCACCTGTCGGCCCCGCGGCTGCTTCGTCCGGGCGGACCTGGACGGAGATACGGTCGCGGCGTTCAGGGCCGGCGACGAGGCCCTGTTCATGATCCCCTTCGTGAATGGTCAGACGGTGAATGCCGCGGTGTCGCTGGCCGGGTTCTCGGCGGCCTGGGCGCGCCTGAGCCAGCTCTGATCCGGGGCCCGGCCCCCGCGCGACACTGCCCTGACCGGCCCCGATGCGCGGCGGGCGTTTCCCGGCGCTGGAACATCCGTGTAACACGGCGACGCCCTCGACCTGCCATGGCCCCCGGCTTTCGCGGACATGTCCGAGTTCGAGCGGACCGTCACGCTGGGCCGGGCGACGTGGTCCCGGAAATACTCCGACCGTCGAATGCCGTGCCGTCCTGTCGAAATGGATGCGCCGGCGGAGGTATGACATCCCATGTCTCGCGCGGCCTTGACGGGATGACGGCATCCCGGGCCGTGTGCCCCACCTTGGGTCACTCCCGGCGGACAAGCCGCCCGGCCCATGATTTGCAGGTCGATGGAGGCGAGTACCGGAATCGAACCGGTGTACACGGATTAGAATAAAAACAACCACTTAAGTTTGTTTGTAGTATCCATTCTGGCTCATATGTAGTATCCGTCAGATAGTTGTTCTGAGGGTCTTTGCGCTTCATGTTGCGTGTAAAAGCACCTAGGTCGCATGTGACATGCAGCCCATGAGGACCCCCAAGTCTTTCCTTGATGGTTCACACACCCTTCTGTCACCCTACTGGCATGAAGTGGCCTGCCACACCCCCTGACGACCTTCGATACCGTCTGGAGCAAGTTCTCAGCTGGCGTTCATTCGGCCCTGTTGAGGTGATACCGTGTTCGCTGAGTGGTGCGAGCAACGGGGTGTAGAGCCTCCCCACATGCAAGACGGTTTAACCGAGGACTTCGCCACGATTTACGAAGCGTTGGACGGCTCATGGGAGAAGAAGACATGAAGCACTTGGTCGGCGTAGCTATGACATGCGCCTTGCTGCCCGTTGTCGCTCACGCCCAGTCTCCGTTCCGAACTGTGAGCGCCTGCCTTGAGGCTTTAGACGGCGGTGACGCAGAAGCTGCTCAGCGAATGGCCAATGAAATTCTCACGTGGGACAACGTAATCTCTGTTGTCGAACGTGACGCAGAACAGTGCCTGACCGCTGTGTTTGGCGAGGAATACCGCTTTGTTTCCTCCCTTGGGTTCGCCACGGAAGCGGAAATAGACGAGTTCCAAGTTGAGCAAGAAGCACTTCGCGCTGAACAAGAGATACGTCAATCCGAAGCTGCCTTGCGCGGCTTGCTCAGGTCGCTCAACGCTCTTTACGAAGGCACTAATGAGAACCTTGTGGCGACAAGCGTGTATGAAGCATGTCTCAACCTGAGTGAAATCGATCCAGATAGAGCCTTCACAAACGATGCTTGCATCAACTCGTTCAGACAGAACGGACACCCAGAACTACCAAGCTTCGCCTCTTTTGCTGTTTCGGCCTCTCCACTTGTGCTCGACCAGTTAGAGAACAGAGACCGAGAATTGTTGGAGAGCCTCAGCCAAGAGCAAGTAGAGGAACTCTGCCAGGGCGAGTTTGAGGCTTTGTGCACACTTGCAGGTGTCGGCGAACAACCCTGAGCAAGACCGGTCAACAAAGTCACGTCAGGTGCAAGCAACGTAAGAAAGGTGACTGCTAATGGCTAGTTGCACAGCTTGTGGACAGCCCCTCGGCTCATTTGCTGATGATGAACTTGGACGATGTTTGGCGTGTGCCAATGAGGGAAGGCAGCCAGAGCGATCCATCAAGACCAGCCCTCAAGAAGCACGTCGGCTTGCTGAACAAAGGGAATAAGAAAGACGCCGCCAGATAGAGGAGATACTCGTCACCACAGAGATGCAGCCTGACATACCCATACGGAAGCGCATCACGATTGTGACCGCTGAAGTCGCCTACGGGATGAACATCTTCAAAGACATCTTCTCATCGATCAGGAACATCGTTGGTGGTCGCTCTGAAGCTGTCCAGAAGACCATGCGCGATGCTAGAGAGACTGTGCTGTATGAGTTGAAGCGAGAGGCCCATGCCGTTGGAGCAAATGCCGTCATAGCGGTCGACCTGGACTACACGCAGATCGGTGACAGCGGCTGGAACATGGTGATGTTGGTAGCCTCAGGAACGGCTGTCGTGGTTGGGGATTGAAATTTGATTGTGCTGCAGCGGGTATAACCGAGCATTACAATCGAGAGGCTTCCCGTTTTTTGTTGGGACGTTGGGCGAAGGTGGTTTATTTCTCTGACTGTGGGTACGGGGCAAGAAACTGCCCTAGAGCAGGTGACTTCTGAGTGGCTAGTAGTTGAAGAGTAGAGTGGAACACATGTGCAACTTGGTCCATGCTGCTCCCATAGGATGCCAAAAATCGAACTGACATGCCAAAACTGCGGCAAGGGATTTTCCGTTTTTCCTGCCTTCCTCAGGCATGCAGAAAAGCGAGGAACGAGAGTGCGCTTCTGCTCAAGGGCGTGCACTGATGAGGCCCGCTCCAAGGGAATAATTGGCACCAAGAAGCGACGCGGGATCGAGGTAGAGTGCGTTGTGTGCGGCAAGAAGGTCTACCGCCCTCTTAGTAGGGTGAAGGAAGGACGAACTTACGTTTGTTCAGAGGCTTGTCGCCTCAAGGCTCATGAAGAAAAGCTGATCGACAGGACGGCACCTCGACCCAATCGACTTCTCGGCGAAGAGATCAATTGCTGCATCTGCGGGAAGACCGTCTATCGAAAGAAGTCGATGATTGAGCGAAACATCGCAAAGACGTGCGGGAACCCAGATTGCGTTTCTGCATACTCACGAAGCCTGTGGGGTTTACCGCCCCACCCTCCAGACAAGAAACGCTACAAAAAAGGGCCTGCAAGGCGGGCAACAAACTTCACCGCAAAGCAACGCATGCTTTGGACAGGGTCGGAGTGTGTGCGCTGTGGTGCGACCGAAAACCTTAGTCTCGACCACATCATTCCCGTCAGTGCTGGAGGTCGCTCGGTGAAGAGCAACGCACAGACCCTCTGTCAGCCATGCAATATTTGGAAGGCCAACCATGAAGATCGCCAAATGGCACTAGAGTATAACAAACACTTGCGGGACCATGAGGATAAGCCCGAAGACCCATGAATTTCTTATGTTGCAGCTCAGTTGGGCTGCGCGACGGGTCAAATTCGTTGGCTAGTTTTCTGGGGGGACCCAGACTTTTGACAGCGGGTGACCCCCTCAAAGTTGGTAGGCTGCTGCGGGCTAGGCAGACAAGAGCCGGTAGACGGAAGACCTGGCAACCCCAAGTTCCTTGGCTATCGCGCTGGGCCTCATGCCCTCGGCCTTCATGGTCTGGACCTTCTTAGCGTCAATCGACTGGGGACGCCCCTTGTAACGCCCTTCCGCCTTGGCTCTGGCGATGCCTTCCATCTGACGCTCTTTGCGTAGGTTGGTCTCGAATTCAGCGAAGACCCCCAGCATCTGCAAGAACGCCTTGCCTGCAGCGTTAGACGTGTCCACGGGCTGCTCAGTTGCCTTCAGGTCCACACCCTTGGCCTGCAACTCAGCGACGATGGACGACAGGTCCAAGAGACTACGGGCAAGACGGTCCAGGCGCGTGACCACAAGAGCATCACCGGGGCGAAGGAACTGAAGAAGTGTCTCAAGTTCGGTCCTGCCTTCGCGTGACGTCCCGGAAACCTTCTCTTCGCGGATCACCTCGCAACCAGCCGCCTTGAGGGCTTCACGCTGAATGGTCAGGTCTTGGGAAGAGGTCGAGACGCGGGCGTAGCCATAGAGTGCCATTGGAAGTGTCCTTTTTAAGTCTTAGACCTCCTCTTCATACTGTCCGATAATTCGATTCGCAACCCTATTCGGACACCCCAAGTGTCCTACAGACAGGTCTCGTTTGCCTATACCCATATGAGAATCCTCTTGGACCGCTGAGTCTTGCGGTATGTCTCTGTTCATGGGAGACCGCGATAGGTCCTTCACGGAGATGCAAATGCCTGCCGTTCGTTCGTTCTGTGCATCGTTCTGTTTCCTCGCTCTTGCGGGATGTGGTGGCACCATGCAGGGCATAGTAAGGGGCGAAGGCACCCCCGTTCAGTTCCGGTACGAGCAGGGCTTTGATCGCGACTACTACACCGCAGTAGTGGATGGTGAGCAGTTCTCTGGGCAAGCAATCAATGCTGGTGCCAGCAGTGGCACGGGAACCGTGTTCGCTGGAGGACAGGTGGGGAACGTATTCGTCACCACAACTACCGGTGAGTTCGTCGCTGTTCTTCTTGGCGATCGAGGGTCTACGATGCGTTGCCAGATGAACTATGCAGACAGCAGCGGTTTCACTTCGTTCGGTGGCGTGGGCATCTGTCAGCACAGCGATGGCCGTGTGATCGACGTCACTTGGTGATCAAGTGCGCGAAGCCTCCGCGAAGAAGACCGGGGATTGGTCACGCTATTGATCAGTCGTCTCGATTGGACAAGGAGCTGTTCTGTTGGAACTACAAGCGACACTGATCGTTCTTGCTCTCGTTGCTGCGTGGGCTGGCATTGGCTACTGGGCAAACACGATCGGTCGTTCGCCTATGGTGTGGGTGCTGGTTGCTGTATTTGGTTCGCCCGTACTCGCTATTTTGCTTCTGCTCGTGATTGGGCCAACGCCGGAACGTAAGGAAGCGTTGCTCGAAGCGGCGAGAAATCGCCAATCCGAAGAAGACTTGGCAGCACGCCAGAAGGTCATTGCGGAACGAAGAGAGCAACTAGAGAAACAAGCGGACGATGCGGCATATGCCCATGCTTGGAACGAGCTGAAGTCGGGACAGCCAGACCCTACGGCAATAGCGAGGGCGACCGCCGAATCCAACGGTGACCGAGACAAGGCTGAAGCGATCTATCTGAAACTGAGAGTGCCGCAGATACGGGACGGCATGGAGGTTCCTGCGCCTGACCTGTCCGACCTTGAGGCCTTGCCAGTTGAAACGTCTAAACAGATTGATGTCATCGACGCGTCTGGGCAACCAAGAACGCTAACACGTTTGGACGATGGCCAGTTCGAAGCCAGGACTATCACTGGAGAGCGCAAGCTGTTTATGTCCATCGAAGATGCGAGACGCTATTTTCGAGGGTGATAGCTTCCCACGCTCGCTGTAGCAGGCTGCTTGCAAACTCGATTATCACAGGTAACTATTTCTTTCGGTGGCGTGCTTCCCCCACCATGCTGGGCGTTTCACTCGGAGTTCCATCGAGTCCCCTCGACCGCGTGAAACGCCCAGTTTCCCCACCCGATGAAAGCTCACCCCCCAACGTAGGAATTTGGGGCAATCGAAGAGCGCACGGGTAGGCAGGGGCATCACTCCAATTGCACTCAAGATATTGTATTAATTCACTTTTTGGCGCTCCACATCGTGCGTTATCTGCTTGATTTCTTGCGAGAACCCGACGCTCCACAGGGGGTGGTGATCGGATTTCATCAGGGTCAGGACAGATACTCGGCGGCTGGCCCTTGACGGGGGCGCTGGGAGGCCCCATCTGCAGCGAGGGCACGTCATAAGTGACTGATAATATTTATTTTATTAATATAGATCTCAGTTTTCAGAGGTGAAAATATGCCAGATGGAAGTCCTAGTTTTCTCAACCATGCCTCAAACCTTCAAGCTTCCCAGATCGTGGCAAAGACAGGTGAAGGTGTTCTCCAACTCATTCGAGAGATCACACAGAGACATGCATCAGGAACCTACTTTTTCAGGTCAGACACGGGAACTGGGAAAACTACGGGTATGGTTGCAGCCCTGAAGCACTTTCCCTGCATGCGCATAGCCATCGCGGTGCCTACGACACAAGACGCGCAAATGCTCTACGAGCGAACCACAGAACAACTCGGTTCAGACTGCGTTGGGGTTTGGACCCGAGACCATGAAGATGGTGTTTACGGTAATCCGGTTAGCCGTGAGATCGCTACCCGCAAGCAAGTCTTCATCGGCACGCACATGTTCCTTCTCGGAGAGACGGACCCAAGGCGGCATGTTGGTGAGCGGGATCTGCTGATCGTGGACGAGATCCCTCAAACGATGCAGATCCAGGCGCTGACCCCCCAAGACTTCACCAAGGCTCGTGAACGCGCCTACGCTGTGGGGCTTTCATGCGCAGGGTCTTTCGCAAGAGCGGCGGAGTGGGCAACACTACGTCAGATGAACGCGGAGAGGGTCCAACAGGCGGACTTTCGCACCCTTGCCCTGCCTAACCGCGACCTCGTTCAAGCTGCCATCGCTGAAGTTGATAAGCTGCCAGTGCAGGACCGTGACATTCTCAAGCCCGTCCTCGACCTTTTTGAGGCGCTGGATGCTGGGAGAGGCTTTGAGCGAGTTCAAAGGACAGGGAAGGGCCACCGGCTGCACTTCGTTTACTTTGGTGAGCCGAATGTTTGGTTCCCGAAGCGTTTGATCTTGTCTGCGACCCCCCATCTGGACGGCTTTCAGCACTCCCCATCTGCCAACAACATGAACGAAGAGGCGGGTTCATTCGTGAGGTATGACAGGCTCCATATCCATGAGGTGCCTTGGCCTGATCTTCCGAAGGCTGCACATGACATAGTTCAGGACTGTGAAGCTAAGCGGCTAGCAGTTGATCATATGAGGGAACTCATCTCTCGCACGAAGTCTGATCAAGTTCTTCTAGTGGTGCCCAAGGCTTTGAGGGATGAAATCAAGAAGAACCTTGAAGGCGAGCCAATCCAACAAAAGCAGGTTCATGTCACGAACTGGGGACGCGATGTTGGCTCCAACGAATACCGCGATTGTGGCGATGTCATCCTTTGGTCGAACTTCCACAAGCCCAAGCACACCACGGTCGCTGAGTGGTTTGTGTATTCAGAACAAAAGGTGAATAAATTTCTCCTCAAGGAGCATGCAGGAGGAGGGAAGTTGAAACCAGAAACCATAGGTGAGCTACAACAAGGCCAGCTTTATGCTCAAATCAAGCAGATGGGTTGCAGGGGGAGAGCCAGATACGTTGATGATGATGGTGTCTGTCAGCCCATGCACCTCTGGATATGCTGGGATGATCTAGATCCACCACAGCTACACAGAGTGTTTCCGAGGGCTGAGTTCACTCAAGAAACAAACTTCGAACCTCGGTTCATCAAGAGGCCTACAGGCACTGTGAAACGAGCAATCCTTGCGCTGGGCCAGCAACAAAATGATGTCGTCTTCCTGGAGGAACTTACCTTCATGATGGAAGTAAAACTGAAGACTTTGCAGAACAGAACTTCAGATTTCTTGGAGGCCAACGAGACCTTGGGCTTCTATGGGTGGCGGTTTGTTGCAGGTCAGAAAGGTAGGCATGGGCAACGCGCAAGGTTCGAGCGGCTAAAGTAGCGTAGCTGGCTGCTTGGTAAGGTCCTCGATGCGCATCTCATGAAGACTTTTCTTCAAGGATCAATATCAACAAGAAGTAAATATTTCCCATAAGTTCTTGCTTATAAGGAATCTGACTCAGTCTACCTTAAGATTTAATACTCCCTAATATGTAATAGTGTTGTTATAGAAAACTGGGACTATAGGGGGTGGCTTGAGATGCGCACTTGGGTCCTGCTGAGATGGCTTTGTTGCACCTCTCTGGGGACCTTTTTACAGGTTCGCTGACTCGAGCGATACAAGCCCGAATGAGGCCCATTGTAGCCCCGCTCGTTGGTCCGAACCCACCCAGCACCACGAGATAGCCGCTAGAACGGCTTTGTGCCTCACTCAGAGGGAACCGTCAGCTCCTTGGTGTGCTCTCTCCAGAACCGATGAATCCCTACGATGGCTGTAGGGATGTCTTGAGCGGCCTTGTCCAGGCTCTGATCCAGCTTCTCCTGCGGTATGCCAAGCACTGAGTTGCCGTTCTCATCCAACAGATGGGTAAGGATAGGCGTTATCAGGAAGCCATGTGTGCCGCTCTCCGTGAGCCTCAGCCACTCTTTGGGCCTCAAGGAGATTGCCTGCATGAACCCCTCGCACCAGTCCATCGCTATGACGTGACCTTCCTTGGCTTCCCAAAAGATGGGTTCGACCTCGGGAGGCTCCGACGTGAGACCCACGCAGATGTCGCCATACATCATTGTGATCGCTTCCAGCACGTCATCCGGTATGACATCGGGGGATGCGCCCAGCGCCATAGGTACCCATTCTTGGGCAGGGATCATGACGGGGGAACAGGCTATCCCGTGAAGAAAGCCGTCGAGGTCCGAGAGCATCATGCAGTGGGCAGGACTAGCATCCGATGAGAGGTATTCGTCTAGGTCTTGCAGGCTGAGCATGAGGGGGTAGCTTTCTCGTAGTCAACGACAGGCGAAGGCACATGTCAGTCTCACAAAGAAAAACCGACCTCAATGGCTTAGGTTTCTCTGATGTAGTCGCCCTCGGTGGGTGTGATTGGGCACAGATTCCTGATGAACCGGGGGTCTATGTGATCTTTGACCAGGATGAAGTCATCTACGTCGGTATGGCAGGCAGAGATGGGAAGGGTTCCCGTCGAAGACGCCTCAAAGACCATGCTAGTGGTCAAGTCGTCAACATGTTCGCTCAGTATCTCCTCTTCGACCGCATCCTGACAAAAGGAAACCCACCCAAGACACCGCGAGAGGCTACGCTGCGCTGTCGTGATTACATCCGCTCAAACTGCCTTGCCCGCTATCTCGTTGCCCCAAAGGAAGACGCAAGAGCCATAGAGGCCGAGCTTCGATCTGAGCTCAACCCAACATTCAATGGAACGGTGTGATTTCCAACAACCATGAGCAAGGCATTAGGCAGTGATCAACTCGAAGAGTTCATCCTGAACCGGATGAGGATGTCGGCTGTCTACCAACCTGCCATGCTGAAGGTGCTACTCGAGGCTGGAGGTGAGGCAACTGTTGAGGAGATCGCAAGGGCGCTGCTTTCCTACGATCAGTCGCAGATCGAATACTACGCCATCCGCACCAAGAACATGGTTGGCCGCGTGCTCACGCAAAACGGTATTGTTGAGCCAATCAAGCGAGGCAGATCGGTAGTCGGCTACCGTCTCAATACAGAGACCCTCTCAGAAACCCAGAGAGCCTCGCTGAACGCCCTTTGTGACCGCAGGCTTGCAGAGTTCATCCAACAACGAGGAGACGGCCTCTACGCTCACAGGAGGCCCTCGGATGGCTATGTGCCCGGCTCCACTCGGTATGAGGTGCTCAAGCGAGCAAAGTATCGCTGCGAACTCTGTGGGGCGCATGAAGACCAGATTGCCCTACACATCGATCATATTGTTCCAAGAGCACGTGGCGGATCGGACGACCTAAGCAATCTCCAGGCTCTCTGCATGACCTGCAACACCAACAAGCGGGACAACGACGACACAGACTTCAGAGGCATGCTCAACAGCTACGACGACCGAGAGGGTGGCTGTCTGTTCTGCGAGGTTCCTGCTGATCGGATCATCTCTGAGAACGAACTGGCTTTTGCCATCAGGGACGCCTTTCCAGTGACGGAACTGCATACCCTGATCATCCCTAAGAGGCACGTTGCGGATTACTTCGACCTCTACCAACCAGAACTGAACGCCATCCAGTCACTTCTGCAGGAACAGAAGGGGCAGATTGAGGCACACGACAGCTCGGTAGAAGGGTTTAACGTCGGCATGAACTCAGGTGAGTGCGCTGGGCAGACGATCTTCCATGTCCATGTTCACCTAATCCCCAGACGAAAAGGTGATGTAGCTGAGCCAAGGGGAGGCGTTCGGGGGGTCATACCGGACAAACAAAGCTACTGAGTTTGTCACACTGCATAATCGGCTCAGTTGCAGCCACGTGCCTGCTGCCGCTCATCAATGGCTTGTAGCCTGCCACGCGCAACCGCAATCGCTGTTTCTTGGTCGTTCCCTGACATGCTGGAGATCGGCAGCCCTAGAAGAAAGACCCCAACTGCGTCTCCGCTAGCTGCACGGCGCTGGTCGGCGCTCAGGTTTGCTAGCTGTTGCGATACCCTCGTCTCTTCCTGAGCCAGCTGAGAACAACTGTAGTTTACGTATGGATTGGGGCCGATATCCGCAGCCGCAATGTTCTCAGGGTCTTGAGCACAGCCAGCGGCGAAGATAGCAGCGCCGACGATGAGAGTAATCTTCTGCATATTTCGTCCTTTAGTCATGCGGCGACGCTAACAAGAGTGTTTTGGTACTGCAATGCGTGCACCAGGAGTTTTTTGGGGTGCTAGAGCCAAGGATGTTGCACCGCATTGATTGCTCTGTACCTGGCCTCAAGCGAAGGTCCATCACCGTAGGTACCTGCTACATCACTTGCGCCGTGCCCTGTTATGAAATCATGGATTTCCTTGGATACACCTGCGTCGCGTAGCAGGTCTTTTAAGGTTCCCCGAAGACTGTGGGTCACTTGCCGATCGTCATTACGGACTTGGTGTATGTAGCGCATGAGTTCTTTTGATGCTGGCCCTTGAGCCTTCCCGTCAGCGTCAGCGCGCCAGCGAGGGAAGATGCGGCCTGAGCCGTTTGGAATGAATGTTTTGTCGTGGACGGGCACCATTCGTGCAGAGCCGATATTCTTGACCACCTTGTCTTTGCCGCGCAGGTCGAAGAACCTGATGCCCTCGTCTTCCTTCACATCCTCGAACGTCAGGAGAGCCATCTCATCGAGCCTCATGCCTGTTGTCAGCAAAATGGTGAACGCCAGTCGTATCTCGGGGGGCATGTCCAGCTGGAACAGCGCGTGTAGCTGAGACTTGGAGAAGGGAATGTAGTGATCAGTGGTCTTGCCATATTTGCTTAGTTGTAAGTTCTGGAATGGATTTGCGTTGAGCAGCCCCTCTCGTTCCATGCCTCCCAGGAATTGCCTGACGAAACCGATCTTCTTCTTTATGGTGCTGTTGGACGCTCCCTGCTCCTGTAGGTGGGAGGCATATCGATAGGCGTCGTGTTTTTTGATGTCGTTCAAGAACGGAAAGCTAAGGAACTGGTTGAACTCGTAGAGAGCCTTCCGCCGCTCCTTTGTGGTCTTCTGCCGCTCGGTCAGCCCCTCAAGAGACTTTTCAATCAGGGATACAATCTGGCTTCGCCGGGGCTTTCGTCCCAAGCCAGCGTCAAGGTAGTCCTCATGGTCTACGTTAACGAAGTTGAACGCCGCTTCGACTTGGTCAGGACTGTATCGGTCGCGGTTGCTCAAGACGTACTGAGCATCAGCCTCCAGCTTCGCTAGCCCAACCCGCTGCTCTGCGTCAACGCCCATGGCCTCTCCGAACGCTTGGAAATCGTTCTTGGCTAAGGTCTCGCCAAGCTTATCGAATTGTCGGTCGAACTCGGAATAGATGTTGGCGGTGATCTCGTGCTGTCGCATCCGAGCTTCCGTCCTGTCGGCGGTTCCCGTGGACCGTGCCAGTTGCCTGGTTTTGTAAGCCGCTAGGAGGGCTTTCGGGACCGTGACCCGCACATACCACTTGCCCTTGTTGGCAGGGAAATAGAGCGTAGACGGGTGGTAGCGGCGCATGCGTGATACCCTTGGATAGTATCCAAAGTAGTATCCACTTTAGTGTCTTCGCTCAATATGGCTTGAAAACAAAGGGGTTGGAGGCGAGTACCGGAATCGAACCGGTGTACACGGATTTGCAATCCGCTGCGTCACCACTCCGCCAACTCGCCGCCGTGGTGTGCCGTGGGAGGTAACGCAAGCGCGCCCTGCGCGCAAGGCAGGAAAGGGGGCAAACGTCGCATCCGCGCAACCGCCCGTTGCGCGACGGCGCGGGGTGTGCGAAGACGTCTTAAGGACAACTAGACGGATTGGTTCAGTTCCCATGGCTGATTTCGCTGCGCGCCGCCGCATCATGGTCGATACACAGATCCGCCCCTCCGATGTGACCAGTTTCCCGATCATCGACGCGATGCTCAATGTCCCGCGCGAGGCCTTCGTGCCCGATGGCGCGCGCGACCTCGCCTATCTCGGCGGGCCGATCCCGCTGGGCGGCGGGCGTCAGCTGATGGAGCCGCGCAGCATCGCCAAGATGCTCGAGGCGCTGGACGTGACGCCCGATGAGCTGGTGCTCGAGATCGCGCCGGGTCTGGGGTACACGACCGCCGTTCTGGCGCGGATGGCCGAGGCCGTCGTGGCGGTGGAAGAGGACGAAACCCTTGCCCGCGAGGCCGAGGCGAACCTGTCCGCGCAGTCGGTGGACAATGCCGCCGTGCTGACGGCATCCCTTGCGGAGGGGAGCCCCCGGAACGCGCCCTATGACGTCATCGTTGCCTTCGCCGGCGTGGAGGAGATGCCGTCCGCGCTGACCGACCAGTTGAAGGAGGGCGGCCGCATCATGGCGGTCTTCATGTCCGGCCAGTTGGGCGAGGTCCGCATGGGCATCAAGGTGCGGGGCGAGATTTCGTGGCGGATGGAGTTCAACGCGACGGCGCCGGTCTTGCCGGGATTCGCGCGCGCACCAAGTTTCGAGTTCTGACGTCGCCGGACCCTACAGGCAGGGTCGGCGGCCCCGTCGCATGCGACGGGTTTGACAAGCGGGGGTGAGGTGATGACGAGCAGGATCATCAGGACGGGCCGCGCCGCCATTGCGGGGATCGCGCTTTCGGTTCTGGCCGTGGGCGCTGCGGGCGCCGACACCCTGCGCACGGCGATGGCCGACGCTTATCGCAACTCGCAACTGCTGGAGCAGAACCGCTTTCTCCTGCGGATCCGGGACGAGGGCGTGAACCAGGCCGTCGCCCAGCTTTTGCCGACGCTCAGCTTCATCGCCAACACCCGCCGCGACCTGATCGCCGACACGACCACGTCGACCGCGCAGCTCGTGGGGGAACTGACGATCTATGCCGGTGGCAGCCGGATCGCCGCGACGCGGGCCGCCGAAGCGACGGTCGAGGCGACGCGCCAGCAACTCGTGTCGCTGGAGAGCCAGGTCCTGCTCGATGCCGTCACCGCCTATCTCGAGGTCTGGGAAGCGCAGCAGGTCGTCTCGGTGCGCCAGTCGAACGTGCGTGTCCTGACGCAGCAATTGCGCGCCGCGCAGGATCGGTTCGAGGTGGGCGAGGACACCCGCACGGACGTCGCCCAGGCCGAGGCGCAGCTGGCACAGGCGCGCTCGTCTCTGGCCGCCGCCGAGGGCACGCTGATGATCGCGCGCGAGCTCTTCAACCTGGCCGTTGGGCGGTATCCGAATGGCCTCTCGGGGCCGGGCGGTCTGCCGCATCTGCCCCGCAGCGAGGAGGAGGCCGACCGTCTCGCGCGGCAGGAGCACCCCGCCATCCGGGCCCTGCAGTTCGAGGTGCAGGCCGCCGAGTTCTCGGTCGAGGAGGCGCGCGGCGGCGCGCGCCCGAACCTGTCGCTCGAACTGTCGGCAAGCGAGACCTTCCAGGCGCCGCTCCCGTCCCAGGAGGGCCGTGGCGGCAGCCTGTCGCTGACCTTGTCGCAGCCGATCTATCGCGGCGGGCAGATCGGCTCGCTGGAGCGGCAGGCGTTGGCCCAGGCCGAGGCCACGCGGGCCAATCTCAACCGGCAGGTGCAGCTGAACCTTCAGGCGGTGGGCAATGCTTATGCCCGGCTCCGGATCGCCAATGCGCAGATCCAGGCCTCGGACCAGCGCATCCGCGCGGCGCAGTTGGCGCTCGACGGGGTCCGCGAGGAGGCGTCGCTGGGCGCGCGCACGACGCTGGACGTGCTGGACGCCGAACAGGACCTGCTCGAGGCTCGGATCAGCCGGATCGAGGCCTCGGCCGATCTCTACGGTGCAGCCTATTCGGTACTGTCGGCCAGCGGCCTTCTGACGGTGGCGCAGCTTGACCTGCCGGTGCCGCGCTATGATGTCGAGGCCTACGGGGATGCCTTCCGTCCGGGCGTGCCGCGCGTGGCCTCGCCGCAGGGCGAGCGGCTTGATGGCCTTCTGCGCGCCATCGGACGCGAGTGACCGGCGCGCCGCAAGGCACCGGAAATTCGGCCCAATTCTAGCTATGCGTTGTTTAAGGCCGCTCTTGCGGCTATCTTTCCGGTCAACGCCCATGCCCGAGGAGCTGCAGGTCGTCCCCGCTTCCGGCTGGACGCTGCGCTTCGCGCGAGGCGACGAGGAGTGAGCGGTCATGTCCGACCCAGCAAAATCCGCTGACGAGATCGAGGATGTTCTCGCCTCGATCCGTCGGCTCGTGTCGGAATCCGGTCCCGTCGGTGCGCAAGGTGCCGGCCCCTCGGCTCCCGGGAAACTGGTTCTGACGCCGGCTCTGCGGGTGTCCGACCCCGATGATCCCTGGGCTCCCGTGCCGCCTGCATCCCAGGCGCCCGCGGATTCCGTCGCCGATGACGCCGCTGATGCGGTGGCTGACGAGACCGCGACCGCGGCCGAAGATCCCACCTGGGGCCTGGAGGATCGGCTGTCGGACTGGGGCGAAATCGAGGACAGCGCCGAGGAATCCATCGCGGACGCGATCGCGGAAACCGGCTACCCCGATGCGCCGCGCTACGACATGGCGGCGCGTGCGGAGGATGTCAGCGCGGCCGAGGATGTGAGCGAGCCCGAGGATGTGAGCGAGGCGGAGGATGCCTTCGAGCTGTCCGATCTCGCGATGTTGGATGGTGTGATCGCCGAGGATCTGCCCTCCGATGCCTTCGAGCCCGAGACCGGCGACGCGGACTGGCCCGATCGCGGCGCGGACAGTGCGCTCCGTGACCTGGCCGCCGCCCGGTTCGGGCAGGTCGTCGCGACCGGTTCGTCGGAGGCCGACCCGGCCCCGACCGGGTCGTCAGAGCCGCCCGCCGGGACGGACGCGGCGGTTGACCCGTCGTCCTCCGGGCCCGAGGCGTCCGCCGAGGCTGCGGCCACGATGCCCCCGGCCGAGGCTGATACACCCCCACCAGCGGAGGATGCCATGACCGAGCCAGAGGCAGAAGACACTCGAGAAGCGATCCGGTCGCAGCCGGGCTTCACGCCCATCTTTTCCCGCCGGATGGACACCGCGACGCCGCAGGAGGAAGAGACCCGCGCCGCCGATCGCGCGGATGAGGACATCGAGGACCTCGGCGAGGCGACGTCGCCCTTCACCTTCCCCGATGCCGACGAGGGCGTTCTCGACGAGGAAACCCTCCGCGAGATCGTCGCCGAGGTCGTCCGCGAGGAACTGCAGGGCGCGCTGGGCCAGCGCATCACGCGCAACGTGCGCAAGATGGTCCGTCGCGAGATCCGCATCGCGCTGGCCGCCGAAGACCTGGAGTGACCGGGCCGCTCGGCCCGGCCCCTTTCCCTTGACCGCCGCGGCGGGCGACCGATCTTGAAACCATGTTCCCGATCCGCGATCACAACCCGTCGAACCGGACACCCTTCGTCACCTGGGCGCTGATCGCGCTGAACGTGGTGATCTTCCTGAGCTATTTTCCGCAACGCGCGTCCTCGGATGCGCTGCTCCTTGCGTTCTACGCCGACTGGGCGCTGGTTCCGGCCGAGGTTCTGGCCGGCCTCGACACGCACACGGTCCTGACCTCCATGTTCCTGCACGGCGGCTGGATGCACCTGGTCGGCAACATGCTGTTCCTGTGGATCTTCGGCGACAACATGGAAGACCTGCTGGGGCACCTGGGATTTCTCGCCTTCTACCTCGTCTCCGGCCTTGGCGCGGCGGCGGGGCAGATCCTGGCCGACACGGGCTCGACCGTACCGATGGTAGGCGCCTCGGGCGCGATCGCCGGCGTGATGGGCGGCTACCTCCTGTTCTTCCCGAGAGCGCGGATCGACGTGCTGGTGATCATCTTCTTCCTGATCAAGATATTCACCATTCCGGCCTGGCTGATGCTGGGTCTCTGGTTCGGGCTGCAGCTGGTCAACGGGCTGTCGATGGACGTGGCGGGCGGTGGCGTCGCCTACTGGGCGCATGCCGGCGGTTTCCTGGCGGGCGCGCTGCTCGTTCTGCCGATCTGGCTGCGACGGGGCGGCCCGGCCTACTGGTCGGAGTGGCACGGCCGTCCCCCGCATGACGAGGTGTCCTATGTCGTCGAACGGCGCCGCTCCAGTCCGATCCCCCGGGTACACCGCGTCACGACGAGCGAGACCGGCGGCCATGTCGCCCGCGGTGACCTGTCCCGCATCCCGCGCAGTGGAAACAGCCGTAGAGGCGGCGGATCGCCCTGGCGCGGCGGGAGGGATTGAGACCGCGAAACAGCCGCTTTGCCGGCGGCAATGCGGTTATTGTGATGGCAAAAACTTGATGAGCGCGTGATCGTCCCTATATCTCGCGGTGGTGCTTCGTTGGGACTACCGGAACCTGTGCGGTTCAGATGTGAGCTATGCGTTGGGTGTATACCACATATGCATAATTCGCATCACAGAATCGCCTCGAATTCGGGCACAAGGAGCGTCACGCCGACATGCAAGAGCAAAAACAAAGGACGACGAAATGCGAGATTTCGTTGATGGCACGGCCTTCAACTTCGAACAGGGTCAGCGCGCGCGCAAGCTTTTTGCCGCCGTGGTCCTCGCGGCGCTTGATGATGCCATTGCCGACGACAAGAAATACGGCAACGGGCCGGACCAGATCGCCCGTTGGGCGCGCTCGCGCGACGGGCGCGAGGTTCTGTCCTGTGCCGGGATCGACCCGAACGAGCGCGTGGTGCAGGGCCTGATGGCCTTCGTCTCGCAGGGTGTGCGCACCTCTGTCGCGCTCAGCCGCGAAGAAAGCGAACGCCGCCACCAGGCGGAAGCGGAAGCCGAAGCCGCCTGACGAACCGGTCCCCACGTCGAGCCATGAGAAACGCGCCCGTTCTGCAGGGCGCGTTTTTCGTTTGCGGGCAGGCCGATGCTCCGGGCGGGACGGGGAGAGGTGTAGCGGGCGCTTCGGTGCCCGGGCGCGCGGCGGTCGGCCAGGCCGGAACACGGCCGGTGGCGTCTGGGGTGGACGGTGTCTCCGGGACGTGTCTGCCTTCGGCGACCGAACCAACGGAGCGCGAGGCGTGTTTACCTCCTGGGCATGCCTTTCGGACGCCCGAGGCGTTTTTGCGCCGCGATCCGGAAGGGCGCGTTCGGAGCGCCGTAGCCATCGTACCCGCCGCGGCGCTCGACGATCTCGAAGAACATCGCGCCCGCAAAGGGACGCGAGTAGACCTGGTAGAATTCGGCCTCGCCCACGCGATCGTAGAGGATGTTGGACGCCTGCATCCTGGCCAGCCGTTCGGGCTCTATGTCGAACCGCGCCGCGAGGTCGGAATAGTAGTTTGAACTCATCGGCAGCGATGCGAAGCCGAGATCGTCGAGCGCCGCGACGGTGCCGAAGATATCCGCGGTCGCAAATGCCACGTGTTGAACCGTGGCCCCAAATCGGCTTGCGAGGAATTCCCCGGCGAGCGTCCGGTGCGTCTCGGCGCCGTTCAACGTGATGCGCAGGTTTCGGTCGGCCGTGCTGAGGGCCTGGCTACGGATGAGGCCATCGGGGTCGATCACGTCGACCATGGGCTGCTTCTGCATCCCGAAAAGCGCCGAGTAGAACAGGGACCAACTGAGCATTTCGTCATAGCTCATGGTCTCGGCGATGTGGTCGATCCTGGTCAGGCCCGCCCCTTGACCCGGCTCTTCGGCCCTCTCGAATTCCACGTTCCAGACATCGCCAAGCCTGTCATCGAGGAAGTGCAGAACCGAGCCGCCAAGACCGCGGATGCCGGGGATCTCCAGCTCTCCTTCCTGTCGGCTCTGTTCGAAGCCCTCTGCGCCAAGGGCCCGGGCCCGCGCCGCCGTGTCGCCGGAACTGGAAACCGACAGCCCGATGTCGCAGATGCTGGTGCCGCTTCCCGCGAAGGCGTTGCCGGCGTGCCCTTGGGTCTCGGCGTTCAGAACGATCCGGATCTCCCCCTGCTGCCAGAGGGTCAGCGCCTTGCCGACATGGCGGGCCACCTTGGAGAAGCCCAGGGTCCGAAGGTGGTCGGCCAGCGCGTCGTGTTCCTGGCCCCGGGCGGCGAACTCGATGAATGCCAGGCCGTTGGGCGGGACGGGCGGCGGTATCTCCGGCAGGTCCACGGACAGGTCAGGCTCGGCGCGGCGCACCTGGTCCATGAGATGCACCAGCGCGCGATGACCGTCCCGCGCGATCGACTTCGGCAGCCCGCCCCGGAACTGGTCGTTGAAGATCTCGAGGCTCACCGGCCCCGAATATCCGGTGGCCATGACGGCACGCATGAAGGCCGGAACGTCCAGGTCACCCTCTCCCGGCATGTTGCGGAAGTGCCGCGACCAGTAAAGCGGGTCCATGTCGATCAGCGGTGCGTCGGCCAGCTGCACGAAGAAGATACGATCGCCGGGGATGCGACGGATGGTGTCGGGGTCGATGCCGCGGCCAAGCGTGTGGAAGCTGTCGAGGATCAGCCCCACGTTCGGATGATCGGCCCGGCGAACGATCTCCCAGGCGTCGCGGTGATCATCGACATGCTTGCCCCAGGCAAGGGCCTCGTAGCCGACGCGCAGGCCGCGGGCCGCCGCCCTGTCGCCCAGCTCGGCGAAATCCGCCGCCGCGCGGTCGATGCCGCCCAGCGCCTCGGGGTGGACGGAGGAGCAGACCAGCACGAGGTCGCAGCCAAGCTCCTGCATCAGGTCGAACTTGCGTTCGGCCCGGTCGAACGCCTTTTGGCGCAGCTTGCCCGGAAGCCCCTCGAAATCGCGGAAGGGCTGGAACAGCATCACCTCGAGGCCGGCGTCCCGGATCCTCGCGCCAACATCGCCCGGAGGGCGGGCGTCGGCGATGAAATCCTGCTCGAAGATCTCGATCCCGTCGAAGCCCGCAGCAGCGATGGCCTCGATCTTTTCCTCCAGGTTGCCGGAAATCGAAACGGTGGCGATGCCGAACTTCATGGCGTCTCTCCGGCATCGGTCAACTCGGCCCTGAGCTCCGCCACATCCGCGCTCTGGCCCGAGAAGATGGTCCAGGCGTCGAGACCCTGGTGAAAGAAGAGCTCCCACCCGGACAGGACCTCGAGACCCCGCGCCGCCGCCGCGGTCAGGAATTCCGTGTCCTTGGGCGTGTAGACCGCGTCGAAGGCCCAGGTCGCCGCGCGGATCGCCCAGTCGGGAATCGGGTTGCCGGGCTTGCCGTCCATGCCGACAGGGGTCGCGTTGACGACGCCGTTCAGCGGTTGGTCCGCGCCGCAGTCGGTCGCCACGCCGAGTGCCGGAAAGGCGCGGTGCAGATCCCGGGCAAGCGCCTGCGCTTTCGCGGTGTCGTTGTCCAGCAGGCTGAGAGCCTCGGCGCCAAGGTCGGCCAGACCGAAAGCAATGGCCCGCCCGACACCGCCAGTCCCCACGAGCAGCACCACCCCCGGACGCGCCTGGCCGAAGGCGCCCCGAAAGGCGGATTTGAAACCCGTGTAGTCGGTGTTGTGCCCGAGGGGCCCGTCGGGCTCGAAGGTCACCGTGTTGACCGCTCCGATCGCCTGCAGCACCGGGTCGGCCAGCCGGACCATCGAGGTGACGCGCTCCTTGTAGGGATAGGTGATGTTCACGCCCCGATAGCCCGCCGATCGCACGTTGGCGAACACGGTCTCGAACTCCTGCCCCATGAGCGCCGGGATCAGCCTGTCGTAGCGCACGGTCAGCCCTGCCTGGCGCCCGGCGGCGACGTGCAGCCGGGGCGACTGCGAGCGGCCGATCGCGTCCCCGATCAGCCCCAGAAGCAGATCGTGGCCGGCGCCCGTGCGGGGGGCATCGGAGGCGGGACGGGGAGACATTCAGAACCTCTCCCGCAGGGCGGCCACGGCCTCCGCCAGGAGTACGAGATCGACGCCCACCGCTGTCATCACCGAACCCAGGTTCATGTAGCGCGCCGCTTCGGCAGGGTTCAGCGCCATGATCCCGGCCGGAACGCCCGCCGTCTTCAGCCGGGCCAAGGCGTCCTCGATCACGGCCACGACCTCGGGGTGGCTGGTCTGGCCGCGCAGGCCCATGCTGGCGCTGAGGTCCGCAGGGCCGATGAACACGCCATCGACGCCGTCGACCGCCGCGATCGCCTCGAGTTGGTGCATCGCGTCGATTGTCTCGACCTGCACGATCAGGCAAAGCTCGCCCTCGGCGCGATTGTAGTAGTCGGCCACCTTCCCGTAGCGCGTCGCTCGGGTCATTCCGGCCATGCCGCGAATGCCGCTGGGCCCGTAGCGCATGGCGCGCACGGCCGCCTCGGCCTCGGCCGCGCTCTGCACGTAGGGGACGAGGAAGGTCTGCGCTCCCATGTCGAGCAGGCGCTTGAAGAGAACCGGATCGTTCGCGGCCGGTCGGACCACGGCCGACACCTCCGGGTTCTGGCCGATCGCCTGCAACGCCGCCAGCACCTCGACGGGTTCCACGGGCGCATGCTCGCAATCGATAAGCACCCAGTCGAAACCCGCCCCGCCGAGCATCTCGGGCACGGTGTTTCCGCCGATCGTGTTCCAGATGCCGAGCTGGCTCTGGCCCGCCTGAAGCCGCGCCTTGAACCGGTTCACGGGAAGATCGATGGTCGGCATGTGTGTCAGCCTCCGAAGCCGAAGTGATGCGGCAGCCACAGCACGAGCCCCGGAAAGAAGACCAGGAGCAGCAGGGCGCCGATCAGGACAATGAGAAACGGCCAGATCTCGGCGATGATCTCGCGAAGGGGGATGCCGGTGACCGCGTTGATGACGAACAGCAGGATGCCGTAGGGCGGGGTGATCAGCCCGATCATGGAGTTGACCACGACCAGCACGCCGAAATGTACCAGGTCGATGCCAAGCTCCCGGCAGGCCGGGATGAACAGGGGCACGATGACGAGGATGATGGTCGTCGCATCCAGCACGCAGCCCAGAAGAAGCACCAGCAGCATGACCAGCAGCAGGAACACGGTCGGGTTCATGTCGATCCCGACCAGTGCATCGGCCACCATGCCGGGGATGTTCTCGCTCACGACGATGAAGTTCAGGATCAGTGCGCCGCCGATCACCACGCCAACGGCGGCGGAGGCACGGGCGCTTTCGACGAAGATCTCGTAGAGCCCCCGCAGCGACAGGGCGCGGTAGAACAACCCTGCCAGCAGGAGGGCATAGAGGGCAGCGATGGCGGCGGCTTCCGTCGGTGTCGTGACGCCGCCATAGATGCCGAACAGAAGGATCACCGGCATGAGAAGCGCGGGGAAGGCATTGGCGGTCTTGCGGGGCAACTCCCGCAGCGGAACCGGCTCCTCGAGAGCCAGGCCGCGTTTGTGGGCGATGTACCCGTTCATCGCCATCAGCACGACGCCCATGATCAGGCCCGGAACGATCCCGGCCAGGAACAGCGCGCCGATCGAGCTTTGCGAGACCAGCGCGTAAAGAACCATGGGGATCGAAGGTGGGATGATCGGTCCGATGGTGGCCGAGGCGGCCGTGATGGCCGCCGCGTAGCCCCGCCCGTATCGGCCGTCCTTCGTCATCATCTGGATGATGATCTTGCCGATCCCGGCGGCATCGGCGACCGCGGAGCCCGACATGCCGGAAAAGATCAGCGAGGCGACGACGTTCACATGCCCCAGCCCGCCGCGGAAGCGGCCCACGGCGGCGACACAGAAATTCAGCAAGCGATCCGAGATCGTGCCGGCATTCATGATGTTGGCGGCGACGATGAACAGAGGCACCGCCAGGAGCACGAAGCTGCGGTAGAGGCCCTGCATGATCTTCTCGCCTGCCAGCGCCAGGTCCATCCCGCCAAGCCCGAGATAGACCAGGGCGGCCAGGATGATGGCATAGCCGATGGGCGTGCCGATCCCTGCCAGCAGGAACAGGGCGGCAAGGCAGGCCAGAACCTCGAAACTCATACCGCGTCATCCCCGTGGCGAATGGCGGGGGGCTCGGGGTCGTGATCGACGAGATGGTGATCGTCGGGCGGACCATCGCGCCATGTGACGATGAAACGCCAGCCATAGCGCAGGATCAGGGCAGCCATGAAGACCATGTAGATGATGAAGATCCACTTCAGGCGGATGCGATCCCCGGTCAGCGGGTTTTCCACGGTCGAAGTGCGCCGCATGCGCATGAAATCGACGTAGTCCCATGTCGGAAGGAAGGCCCAGATCATGCCGGCCACGATGGCCCCGGCCGTGATCAGCGCCATGATGCGGCGACCCCGCGCGCCGGCCGCGAGGTAGAAGATGTCGAAGGTGACGTGATCCTTCTCGCGCACGGTGAAGGCGCAGCCGAAGAACACGATCCAGACCCACAGGATCAGGCACAGTTCAAGCGTCCAGCCGAGCGGTTCGATCGCGTCGAGCACGGGGAACCGGCCGCTGATGCCAAGCCCGTCGAGCAGGCGCGGCATGTAGCGCGAGCCGACCTGGAGCAGGAAAGCGAAGAACATCGCCGCAAGCATGGCCGCGGCGATGGTGTTGGTGAGGGTGGAGAACCCGGTTTTCAGCTTCGCAAACACGGTCTTCTCCACCTCTGTTCGCGGACGATCAGTTGCCGAGCGCGTTGATCTGCTCGAGCACACCCTCGGGCCACGTCTCGGCGAATTCGCTGTCGAGATAGGCGGCCTGCACGGCCGTGCGGAAGGCGGCCAGGTCCGGCTCGTAGAGGGTCAGGCCGTTTTCCTCGAGGAACGCACCAAGTTCCGCCTCAAGTGCCAGCTGGCGCTGACGGCCAAGCTCCGCCGCGTCATCGGCGGCCTGCTGCACGATGGCCTGCTGCTCGGGCGTGAAGGATTGGAAGACCTCCTCGGAGATGACGATGTAGTTCAGGTCGACAAGGTGCGAGGTCAGGACGATCTGGCAGGTGACTTCGTAAAACCGGGCGTCCACGACAGTGGGAAGGGGATTGTCCTGCCCGTCCACGGCTCCGGTCGACAGCGCGGTGTAGACCTCGGAGAAGGACATCGGCGTCGGCGACGCCCCAAGCGCGGCGCCGAGGAACTGCCACGCGTCGGTGCCGGGCATCCGCAGGTTCACGCCGTTCAGGTCTTCCGGGGTGGTCACGGTCAGTTCATCGGGGCACTGGCGCAGGTTCACGTGGCGGCGGCCCAGGTACATCACCGACAGAAGGCGGACGCCAAGCTCGTCCAGAACGGTCTGTTTGAACGGCTCCATCAGCGGATCATTGAAGACCGCCACCTGGTGCGCGGCGTCCTGGTGGACGTAGCCCGCCGTGAAGATCGAGAACTCGGGGAAGAACTGCGCCAGCTCCTGCGCGGAGGCAATGGACATCTCGAGGTTGCCGCGGCTGATCGCCTCGAGCTCGGTGCCCTGTGCGAAGAGCGTCGCGTTGTAGGCGGGCTCGTAGCTGGCGAACTCCGATACGGCCGGTCCGAAGACTTCGGCCATCGCGACGGAGCGCTGGTCGGTTTCCGACCCGGCCATCGACAGGCGCAATTGCGTCAGGTGGGCATCGGCCAGCGCAGCGGATCCGGCGCTGGCAAGGATGCCGATGGCGGCGACGGTCGAGATGGCCGCGCGGCGGCTGAGTTTGGTGATCATCTGGTCCTCCCTTGGTGATCGATCCTGATTTTTTCGCTGCATGATGCCGAAAATTCCCTGCATCACAAGATTTTTCTGAAAATATCTGATATTTTCGGGATCAGGATGCCCTCTGGGCTGTGGCATCGGCCGAGGTGATGGGAATCGGCAGGCCGTTCCTTGCAGCGGACACCTGGATCGCTTCGACCGTCCTGAGGCTGCGCAAGCCCTCTTCGGCGGACACGAGCGGATCGACGGCCCCGTGGATCACGTCGCGGAAATGCCGGATCTGGTTGACCAGCGGGTCAGAGTGCACGTAGCCGCCGGCCACGGCCGAGATCGGCGTCCACCAGTCCGGCTGTTCGCCGTCATGGCGCCAGAGCTTGAGGTCGGGGAGCGAAAGAGCCCCGCGTGAGCCGCCGATGAGGTAGCAGCTCTGATCGGTCCGGGGGTAGATCGGGTATTCGCCCGAGGTCATTTCCCAACTCCACGGGGCGACCGTGCTGTCGGACACGCTGATCGTCACGATGGCGCCATTGGTCAAGGTCAGGACGGCGGCGGCGACATCTTCGTTGGCAAAGCCGCGCCGCGACGGGGCGGCACGGGCGGATACGCTTTCAACCTCTCCGCACAGATGGCGGATCAGGTCGACATCATGCACGAGATTGACCGAGACCGGCCCGGCCCCTCTCTCCTTGCGCCAGGGGGCGGTGTCGAAATAATGGTCGGGCTTGTAGAACCAGCAGGTCGCCTGCACCGCCCGGACATCGCCGACCAGCCCCTCGTCGATCATCTGCCTGGCCTTCTGGATCAGCGGGTTGTGGCGGCGGTGATGCCCGACAAGAACGGGCACGCCGCTGGCCTTCACGGCAGACACGATCGCGCTGGCCTCGTCCGAGGTCGTCGTGATCGGCTTTTCGACCAGCACCGGGCATCCCTGTTGCAGGGCCGCAAGCGTTTGCTCGCGGTGGAGCGACGTGGGCGTTGCAATGACAAGTCCGTCGACCCTGGTCGCGGCCATCAGGGAGTCGAGATCGTGGTAACAGGCCAGCCCGGCCCGTTCGGCCGCTGCGCGCCCCGCGGCCGCAGGCTCGACGACATGATCGAGGGCAACACCATCGACCTGCCGCGCGGCGGTGACATGCCGTTGACCAACAAGGCCATAGCCACAAAGGGCAAGCTTCACGGGGCGCATGTCACGACTCCTTCGATGCGTGTCGTGGTCTGACACGACCAAAGGAATGCGCTTCGGGCGTGGTCGGGTCAAGAATATCTGGTATTTTGCAAAAAAACTGCAATGTTTCCATATGCGGTCGGAGTCCGAGTTCGCTCCGGCACATGATGAAACCTTGAAAAGCAGATACACACCATGCAGCGCACCGGACAGACCATCGGCGCCACGACCTACCACAAGATCAAGCACGACATCGTGTTCGGCATCCTGCCGCCGGGCTCGAAGATCAAGCTTGACGACCTGAAGAAGCGCTACGAAGCCAGCCTGTCGACCTTGCGCGAAACGCTGAACCGCCTTGCCAGTGAAGGCTTTGTCGATGCCCCCGAGCAGCGCGGGTTCTTCGTGAGGCCGGTCTCGGGCGCCGATCTGCAGGAGATCGCGGACTTGCGTGTCTTGCTGGAATGCCATGCCCTTCGCCAGTCGATCTTGAACGGGGACACGGAATGGGAAGGCCGCGTCGTGGCCGCCCATCACAAGCTGCACCTCATGGAACAGCGGCTCGCCGATGGGGACGACAGCCAGAAAGAGACCTGGAAGCGCTATGATTGGGAATTCCACCAGGCCCTGATCTCGAACTGCAAGTCGGCGAACCTGCTGTCGCTCCATGCGACGCTCTACGAGAAATACCTGCGCTACCAGATGCTCGTGCTCACAAATCGTGGGGAAGTCGCCGCCCGGGAGCATCGGGCCATGCTGGACCGCGCCCTCACCCGCGATGCCGATGGCGCGTCGGAGATCCTCAGGACGCACATCAATGGCGGTCTCGAGCATACGATCAATGCCATGCCGTGAGATGCCGCTGGCGGAGTACAAGTCCACGGCACGTGGCGCCCCGACCCGGGCATGCAGAGACAGTGTTTCGATCCGGTCGGGACCGAACCCGCGACGTCATCTGGATCCTCTGCGGCAAGAACACCGGAAGGCGCCGCGCACCAACGGCTATCTTGCTGCCGATCCTTCCTGTCCCTTCGCCGATCTTTCCTCTGTGGATCGGAACAACTTCTCCGGCGCCTCGCAGACGAACTGCGTCGCGCGGCCGAGATGTTGACGGACCAGCGCCTCGGCCAACGCCGGGTCTTCGCCGAGGATCGCCGCCGCGATGGCCCGGTGTTCCCGTTGTGAAAGCGACAGCACGTCGGGTGTGAGGGCCGCCCGCAACTGCGACATGATCAGCGAGAGGCGCAGTTTCCTGGAAAGGTCCAGAAGCGTGCGGTTGCCCGCGGCGACGAAGATGGCGCGATGGAAGGCTTCGTTCTCGGAGATGTACTCCATCGCACCGGACGGCTGAGGCCGGGACAGAAGCGGGGTCACACGTGCCTCGAATGCCTGCGCAACATCGGCTGTGCCCATCCGGCTCGCTGCCCGGCGCGCGGCGAGAACCTCCAGCTCGGTTCGGATCTCGAAGAGTTCCAAGGCTTCGCACTTCGTCAGCCGCCTCACTTCGGCGCCACGGTTGGGGACGAGTTCGATCGCCCCTTCGGCTGCGAGGTGGCGAAACGCCTCGCGCAACAAGGCCCGGCTGACTCCGAATTCCTGGGTCAGGTCGGCCTCGACGAGGCGCTGCCCGGACACCAGTGCCGCGCTCTCGATGCGGGCATCGAGTTCTGCCACCAAGGATGCCAGTTTGCCCTTCGTCGACATGACGACCCCCTGAAAAAGCGCACATCAGATGTGTGCAAATACGCTTGACCGGAAAAATTGTCGGACAATATTGACCGTCAATCAAGGGGGGCATGATGAAGATCGGGAAACATGGGCGGTCCGTTACATCGATTTCGACGGCGGACCCTGACAGCATAACGGTGCGCGGACATGACCTTGCGTCCACGCTCATGGGGCATATCGGCTTCACCGAGTACTTCTTCCTTTTGACGACCGGCGCGAAGCCGACGGAAGACCAGCGCTTCTTCCTGGACCTGCTGCTCGTGGCGATCGCCGAGCATGGCCTGGTCCCGACCAATCAGGTGGCGCGCATGACCTACGCGGCCGACCCGGATTTCCTGCAGGGCGCCGTCGCTGCGGGTTTGCTGGGATGCGGAAAGGTGATCCTGGGCACGACCGAGGTGGCCGGCAGGTTCCTCGTGGAGTCGCTGAGGCGGATCGAGACGGAAGGCCTCAGCGCCGACGACATCGTCTCCCGGGCTCAGGAGGCCGGACAACGCCTGCCGGGCTTTGGCCACCCGCTCCACAAGCCCGTCGATCCAAGGGCGCAGCGGATCCTGCAGCTTGCGGCTGAACGCGGCCTGACAGGCCCCCACGTCGGACTTGCGCGCGCCCTCGAAGAGTCGGTGAACCGGATCTGGCGCAAGCCGCTCCCGATGAACGTCTCGATGGCCATACCGGCCGTCCTGCTCGACCTCGATTTCCCGCCTTCGGTGCTCAAGGGCATCCCGATCCTCGCGCGCACGGCAAGCCTGCTGGCCCACCTGGCCGAGGAGACGGAGACACCCATCGGCTTCGTCCTGGCCCATCACGCCGAAGAGGCGATCACCTACGAGGCGACGTCATGACGATGCACGCCGCCGCCATCGAGACCGCTCCCTGGGCCGATCAGGCGCGCCGGGACGATGCCGCCTACCGGGCCCAGCTTGCCTACCTGTTCGCGCATTCGGCCTTTTACCGCGACCGGCTGCGGGATGCCGGCGTGTCGAGCCCGGAAGAGGCGGGCGGGCTCGAGGCAATCGCCGCTCTGCCCTTCACCGAGAAGGACGACCTGCGCGCGACACGGGACGAGGCCCATCCCATCGGAACGCATCTGGCGGCCCCGATGTCCGACATCGTGCGCGTCTATTCCACCAGCGGAACGACCGGCACGCCCAGCTACATTCCGCTCACGCAATCCGACCTCGAAGACTGGATCGAGATCTCCCAGCGTTCCTACGCCGCCTCGGGCGTCGTCGCCGGAGAACGGATGGTGTCGACCTACAATGCCGGCCCCTTCGTTGCGGGGGTCACGCTTGATGCATTCGCGCGGCTCGGCCTTTGTCATATTCCCGTCGGCGCCGGGAACACCGAGCGTTTGATGGCCGCGGTGCAGCTGCTGAAGCCGACGGTTCTGGGCTGCACGCCCTCTTACGCGCTGCACCTTGCCGAATGGGCGGCGGATCGCGGCATCGACACGGCGGCCTCGTCGGTGGCCCGGATCCTCGTTGCCGGGGAACCCGGCGGCGGCGAACCCGCCATGCGTGCGCGCCTGCAGGAGGCATGGGGTGCGAGCGTCACGGAAGCCATGGGGATCGGGGATATCTCGGTGTCGCTCTGGGGCGAGTGTCCGCACCGCGACGGGATGCACTTCTCCGGCCGGGGCCTTGTACATTTCGAATTGATCGACCCGGTTACCGGCGCGACCGTCGCCATCGAGGACGGGGCAGAAGGCGAGTTGGTCTATACCCATCTGAGGCACAAGGCGGCGCCCCTCTTGCGGTTCCGGTCACGCGACCGCGTGCGTATCAGCACGGCACCCTGCGCCTGTGGCCGCACTGCCCCCCGCGTACGCTGCATCGGGCGAACCGACGATCTGCTGATCGTGCGCGGCGTGAACGTCTTTCCGACGGCCCTGCGCGAAGTCGTCGGCGACTTCGGGGACGCGGTGAGCGGTGTCATATCGATCCGGCCAAGGGCGAAGGGCGTGAAACAGGCGCCGCCTCTGCCCGTCCGGGTCGAACTCGCCGAAGGCGTGGTGGCCGGACAGGACCTTGCGGACCGGATCCGTCAGCGCATCCGCGACAAGCTGGTCGTCACCACGGCCGTCGAACTGGTCCCGTGGGGAACGCTGCCGCGATCCGACTACAAGTCGAAACTGGTCGACTGGTCAGCCGCAACGTGAGGAAAACGGAAGGGAGAAAGACCATGCCGGACAATACCGCCATCAGGAAGATCCAGGTTCAGGGTGTACACCACATCACCATCGTCGGCGCGGACCGACAGACATCGATCGATTTCTGGGAGGGTATCCTCGGGATGCCCTTCATCTTCGATCAGCCCAACCTCGACAACCCGAAGGAAGGCCACATCTACTTCGATCCCGGCGACGGGCGTCTGATCACGATCTTCACCAACGAAGACCGCAAGCCCGATCCGACGCGTACCTCGACCGACCAGGGCTGCGTCCACCACCTCGCCTTCAGCGTCAGCCAGGCGACCTTCCGCCAGATCGTGAAGCGGCTGGATGACCGTGGAATCAAGCACTCCGGCCCCAAGGACCGCGGCTTCATGGACTCGATCTATTTCGAGGATCCCCTCGGGCTGCTGATCGAATTGGCCTCTTACCGGTTCGAACCGCCCGAAGGGTGCCGCCACGCCGATGTCATGATCGAAGCCCACCGCATCCGCGTGGCGCGTGGCGATTACAACATCCAGGAAGAACACCTGGCCGACGCCATCGAACTCCTGGTCGAACGCTCGCAGCAATCCCTGTCTGCCGACCGTTCGCCCCGAAACCCCTACTGACCGAACGCTCCAAAGGAACACTCCGATGAAACTGCACATGCATCCCGCATCGATCACCAGCCGCCCCGTCCGCCTGTTCATGGCCGAGAAGGGGATCGAGGCCGACGAGGTCATCGTCGACCTCATGACCGGCGCACACCATCAAGAGCCCTTCGCAAGCTTCAACCCGAACCGGCTGGTTCCGGTCCTGGAGGACGGCGACCTGAAACTGACGGAAAGCTCCGCCATCCTGAAGTATCTCGCCGACAAGTTCGACCTGCCCGAGTACCCGAAGGACCTGAAGGCCCGCGCCCGGGTCAACGAGATGATGGACTGGATCAACACCAACTTCTATCGCGACTGGGGCTACAACCTCTGCTATCCGCAGCTGTTCCCGCATCATCAGCGCCCGACCGCCGAGGGCCAGGACGTCACCGTTCGCTGGGGAAGCGACAAGAGCAAGTTCTGGCTGCAGGTCCTGAACGACTATTGGCTGGGCGATGGACGTACCTGGCTGACCGGCGACCAGATCACCATCGCGGATTACTTCGCCGCGTCCGTGGTCGCGCTCGGTGACATGATCCGTTACGATTTTTCAGCGTATCCCAATGTCTCGGCCTGGCTCGCACGCATGAAGGCCCTGCCGAACTGGACGCCGGTCAGCGAAGCCCTCGATGGTTTCGCAGGATCGCTTGCGGACAAGACGTTCGTTTCGGCCTGACCCGTCAGGGACGAACCGGCTGGACGGCCGGTTCGTCCTTCGCCCGATGCGCATTTCGGTCGGCGATGCGCGGATCGGAGCGGTCGAAGCCCGGAATTGGGCCGCACCCCCGTCAGCCGGGCAGGCGCGCGTGGCCGCCTTGTCCGCTCCATCCGCCGACGGGCGCTGATGCACCGCGAAGCCCGTGTCAGCGCGGCCAGGAGACGGACATACAGCGATACTGGAGCGATCCGTGGGTCCGGACCCGTCACCGGCAGATGAGCGCGGGCATTCCGGGCATCGGAAGCCTGCGCGACGGCGGTGGTCTGACCCTCGGCTTCGGCCGCGGCAGCCGCGGCCGGGATCTCCTGACGGGAAGGGCGATCTTGCCGAGGTCCCGGCCTCAGTTTTCGGGCAGGCCGGCGAGGCGGAACCCCTCGGAAAAGATCTCCCGATAGGCCGGGTCGGCGATGGAGGCACTGTCGATCAGAGCCTCGATCGTGGCGATGCGCCCGAGCGCCTTGCGGATTTCGGAGATGCACTGGACGAGGCTGTCATCGGTCACGTGCGCATCTGGCCGCACCTGTTCCATCAGCTCGGTCCTCGACACGACGTTGCCACGGGCGGCAAGCAGCACGGACAGGACCTCGACCGTTTGCAGCCGTCGCGCTGATCGCGGGACCCGGCCTTGCCGAAGAGGTGGATTATTCTGCGGGGAGCGAAGCGATGCGCGGGTACTTTGCCGATGGCGGGGACGCGGCGGCGACCGTCGTCATCCTGCCCACGTGGAACGGCATGTCGGATTACGAGATGGACCGTGCGCGGATGTTGTCGGAGATGGGCTATGACGCCTTCGCCGCCGACCTGCACGGGGTCGATGCCCGCCCGCGGATCCTGGAAGAGAAGCAGGCGGCGTACCAGGCGTTTTTCGGGGATCCGGACCGGCTCCTGCGGATCGTTCAGGCTGCGGTCGAAACGGCGGGCCGGTTGGGTGACGGTGACGTGATCGTCATGGGCTATTCGATGGGCGGCGGCGCGGCGATGGAGCTTTCCCGCTCGGGCCGGGGGGCGGAGCTCGGGATTGCGGGTTACGCGGTGTTCTCCGGGCGGGTCTCGGACCCGGCGGGACGGCTCATGCCCGAGGGCACCGCCCCGATCTTCGTGGCACATGGCAGCGCCGACACCATGGTCTCCGCCTCGGCGCTGCCAGCCTTCGCCGAAGAACTCGACATGATGGGGGTCCCGCACCGGATCGAGATCCTCGAAGGCGCCGGCCACTTGTTCTCGGCCTTCGGTTTTCCGAACTACGATGCCGAGGCGGATGAGCGGAGCTGGACCGCCTTCACGGAATTCCTGGCCGACGCGGGACCGTGAGGCATGGCACATGCACGCGGGGCCGATCTCTTGCCCGGCCCCGCGATCCGGCGGGCCACGTGGGCCGCTTGCCCCTTGATCCTTGCAGGGGACTGCGCCGATCAGGGCCCAGTGTCGACGCGGCGACAGGCATCGCCCGGCTCCGGTCAGGACCGGCGCGGCCCTTCGAGCCCGTCCATGCGTGCCGGGCGTTCATGCCCCGGCTGCTGCGTCTCGCATGCCTCGGTCTCCGCCGGTCTGCGCGGCGACGCGATGGAGGTGCGCCTCGAGAAGTTCGGCACAGGCGGCGGGATGGGTCGAGATCAGGAAGTGGTCAGCGGCCGGGATCACCGTTTTGCGCGCATTTGGAATGTGGGCCGCGAGCTGCTCGGTGACGTCGATCATCGGGGTCGGTGTTTCGCCGCCCCGTACAAGGGTGACAGGGACATCAACGGCGGCGAAGGCGTCAAAGGGGGGTGTGAAGCGCGCCGCCGAGTGCCAATCGCGGAGGTTGGTCCGCGCTGTCGCTCGACAGAAGTCGCGGACGTGTTCCGGCATGCCCAGGAAGGTTCCCGGACGGCTGTAGAAGTCGATGATGATCGCGGCCGCGTCCGGATCACCCGAGGCCAGGGCATTTTCGAAACGATCGACCATGTCCTCGATGTCAGGCCGCCAGGGAAAGGGGCCGTCGCTGCGCCGTGCGAAGAGCGGGTTGGCTTCGAAGCACACGACGCTCAGGGGCTCTATCCGCCGCGCAAGCAGAGCCGCGAGCAAGAGATGCGCGCCCCAGGAATGGCCGACAACATGAACCGGCTCGCCGACCGCTTCGACGACCTGGCCAACGAACTCGACCATCCAGCCGATATCCGGGTCCGTGTCCGGTCGGACGTCCGGTGTCGAGCCGTAGCCCGGCAGGCTGGTGGAAAGGATGCGAAAACGGGCCGTCAAAGCGGCCTGGACCCCTTTCCAGGCGGCGGGCGTGGCATAGGAACCCGGCAACAGCAGAAGGGCCGGCCCTCGGCCCGTTTCGGTCAGATCGAACTCCAACCCGGTCATGTCCATTTGTCCATGTTCGACAGCACCCCCAGAGCTTGAAACGGACTGCGGAGGTCTCCGGTCCGCCCCCGGCAGCCTAGCAGGCAGGCCGGCAGATGTCGCTCCTGTCCGAACGGCTGACGGTCGCGTGTGGTGTGATCGGTGTCCGCGCCGGAGACACGCAAGCGCCCGACACGTTGTCGCGTGGCGTCCGAACGGAGAGCGGGGACCTGCACAAGGGGTGACCGGAGGGTCTGACCCGGATCTGCGGCGGCCTTGATCTGCGGGTGACCTGTCGGCAGATCACCGACGGTGCTTGGTGCCGGCACCGGGGCCGCCTGCGGGGCGTGTGAGAGGACGCCCGGTCTGGCTGCGACCTGGCCAAGCCTTAGCGGTTGCGCAGTTCCCCGAGATCGAGGCCAAGGGGCCTTCAGCGAAACCGCAAGACCCGAAAGGCGTCGCACGGCCCCGCAAGGAGCGATCGAGGGAGAGAGAGACAGAAGAAAGCCACGGGCCACAAGGGAACCGGCCGATCTTCGAAAAACGACACTCCGCCTCGGGGACGCGATAGGGGGCGGCGTCGGAGGGTCTTCGTAAATATATGGTATGATCAAATTATCTTGGAGTGGCTGGTGCGGGCGGTGGGACTCGAACCCACACGGCACGAAGGCCCACGGATTTTAAGTCCGATATGTCTACCAGTTCCATCACGCCCGCATTGCCCCGGCATGGCTAGCCGGTCGCGGCGGCATTGGCAATCGACCCGGCCCGAACGGCGGCGTTGACCGCACGCCCGGCACAGAACCGCCGGGCGTGCGGCGCGTCCGGTCCGAAGACACGGGGACGCCCCGGCGAACCTGGACGCCGGGTGATGCGACCCTGACCGAGGATGGTTAACGAGCGGTAAATTCGCCGCTGCGACGGGGCCTGCGTCATATTGCGTCAGATCAAGGCGCGGCGCCTCGTCCGCCCGCATCATGGAAGAAACGCGCGGACCCGCGGGATGGCGAGGAGAGGGTCATGTCCATGCGAAACCGCGATACGGTCACCGTATCGCCCCCGACCTTTGATCGGACTGCCTTCGCGGATACCGATGCGGCCTTGCCTGCGCCCCATGCTCCGTACGACCGCGACTGGCTGATGGCGCGGTTCGCCGAGGGGCTCCAGATCCGGATGCTGAAACCGCCCCACGAGGGCTTCGTCATGTTCCAGCCCGGCAGGCTGGCCTGGCGCCCGATCGAAGGGGCCGAGCGCGCGGTGGTGATCCACGACCTGCGCGTCGGACCCGGGGCGCTGGCCCGCGAAAGCGCGTCCCGGCTCTGGACCGTGGCAGGCAATTTCGCGCGGTACTATGGCTATTCCGCGGTCCTTGCGCTGCTGGGCAAGGGGGTGGGGCTGATCTCTCCCGGCATGGCGCCCGGGCGTGGCTGGCTGACCTTCGACGAGGGTCCCTGCGGAGAGCGCCTCGTGGGACAGGTCATGCACGGTCCGCTCTCCCTTCCGTCCTTTCCGGCCGATTGGACGCGGAGGGCGGCGGCCCTGGGGAAAGGCCTCGTCATCCAGACCACCGGGGAAAGCGTGCGGCTCGAACGCGTCGCCAGGACCACGGCCGAGGCGCTGTCGGCCCGGGGCGTTCCGGTCCGCCTCGACAGGCTCGTGGATCCCGATGACGTACATGCCCGCGCCCTCTGCCCCGGCTCGGCCTACACGGTCGCCGGCGCCGGGCGTGTCATCGGCGGGGCCGAGCTTGGGCCCGAGGACCTGTTGCGCGCGGTGCTGTGGCGCCCGGGCCTTCGTCAGAGACCTTCGTAACTGCAGATCGCGTGCACCGGCACGCCCATCGCTTCGAGCTTGGCGCGCCCGCCGAGGTCGGGAAGGTCGACGACGAAAGCGCATCCCACCACCTCGCCGCCCAGCCGCTCGATCAGCTTGATACCTGCCTCGGCCGTGCCGCCGGTGGCCAGGAGATCATCGACGATGAGCACCTTCTGCCCGGCCTCGACCGCGTCGTCGTGGATTTCGACCACGGCGCTGCCGTATTCCAGCTGGTACTCCTGTTCGATCGTCTTTGCGGGCAGCTTGCCCTTCTTGCGGACCGGCACGAAGCCCTTTGACAGCTGGTGCGCCACCGCACCGCCAAGGATGAAGCCCCGTGCCTCCAGCCCTGCGACGAGGTCGATCTGCTCGCCCACGAAGGGGGACAGCAGCTGGTCGACGGCAAGCCGAAAGCCGCGCGCGTCCTGGAACAGGGTGGTCACGTCGCGGAACAGGATCCCCTCGTGCGGGAAGTCGGGGATGGTGCGAATGTAATCCCGGACGGTCTTGTGCGTGGGCATGGGTCTGGCGGTCCTTTCGGGGGATGGTCGGTCAGCTGCGGGGGTAATGGCGGCGCAAGGCGGCGGCATCCTGCCCGCGCAGCCAGACGGTAGAGTTGCCCGTCTCCGAGAAGATCGAGCGCTCGTAGGCGGGCGAGGCGATATCGGTGGGCAGGCCCATGGCCTGCACCAGTTCCTCGAGCACGACCGAGGCGATCTCGCGTCGGCGGATGTCCTGGCTGATGGCGATGGCCGCGCTGACGATTTCCCCGCCACGCGAGCGGAGCGCGACGCGGGCGATGGCGATCTCGGCGCCGTCGAGCTCGGCCACCGACGTTCCAAGGATGGTGCCACCCTGCGGCGTGTCGACGAGATAGACGGGAATGTCGAGCCTGCCTTCGTAGGCCCGGCTGAGGAACAGCGCGGCTCCGCTGGCGTTGATCTCGGCGATGGCGTCGTCGATGGCACGGTCGATCAGGTCGAACTTGTAGCCGGGAAAGCTCGCCGCGATGTCGGCGATGCCGACGCGCAGGTGGAGCCGGCGCTCCTCGGGCCAGCGGATGACCGGCTTGGCGCAGTCGCCGCCGGGCGGGGCGGCGCAGGCGACGACGCGATAGAATTCCTCGTCCGAGACGAGGTCGGGCACCTCGACGAACTCCTGCGCGTCGAGCCGCGGCGCGAGGAGGAGAAGGCAGAGGCAGAGGAAGCTCAGGACCCGCATGGCCACAGGTGAGAGCAAGCGCCGTCGCGGCGCAAGCGGTGGCAACCAAGCGCGGCGGCGGCTGTTGCGCGAAGACCGCGGGGCGCGGGCTCAGGGGGCAAGATGGCGCGAGAGAAAGGCAAGGACGGCCTCGCGCATGGCCGGCGTTTCCCGGTGGCCCGTGTCCGGGTCCACAAGCACGTCCAGACGATCGTGACGGGTCGCGTAGGCGGCGCGCAGTCGCGCAAGCGCGGGCCCACGCGCGGCCTCGGGTGTCAGCGGGTCGGAGGCACCCAGGAAGACAAGCTGAGGTCGCGGCGCGACAAGGGCCGCGACATCGCCCATGTCCCCCTCTGCCAGCAGGCCCGGCACGGTCATGTAGGGCCCGTGCAGGTCATGGACCCCGGATGCGATCAGCGGCGCGATGTCGGCGAAGACGCAGAGATGCGCGCAGGCCGCCACCCCGGGCTCGAGCGCGGCCAGCCAATAGGCATGGGTGCCGCCCATCGACAGCCCCAGCGTCGCGATGCGGCGCGCGTCGATCTCGGTCCGTGACGCAAGCCAATCGAAGGCGGCGGCCAGTTCGGCCAGCATCTGTCCCATCAGGGGGCGGCCGCGCCAGAGGCAGGCCCCGGCCAGCGCCGCCTCCGGTCCCTCGGCCTGGCGCCCGCCGAAGGGGGCGAGGTCGATGCACAGGCTTGCGATGCCGCGCTCGGCGAGGGCGGGGCCGTAGGGCGACAGGAGGGCGGGACGGCCCAGGATCAGCTCCTCCGCGCCCCGGTCATAGCGTTTGCCATGGGCGTGGCAGTAGAGAACGGCGGGGAACGTGCCGGGACCCTCCGGGCAAAGGTAGAGCGCCGGCACCGCGGCTCCGCCGATGCGAAGGGTCAGACGGGTGAGGCGATGCGGCCCCTGCGCTTCGGTCGTGCCGGTGACGGTCGCCGCGGTGCAGGTCGGGCCACCCGGCCAGCCCAGCAGATGCCACAAACGCCCGCGGGTGAACGGTCCCTCAGCCATGCCGCATCAGCCGGGTGAAACGCGCCGGTCCCAAGGCGACACCCTGCACTGCACCCGTCCCGTGGCGCGGTTCGGGACACGCGTCGTGCTGCGCTGCCGTCACAACACCCGTCCCGCCACCGCGCCCAGCTTCTCGACCATCGCGGCATCCCGTGCCTCGGGCGCGGTCAGGATCGCGAACTCGAGCGCGCGGTCGCAGCCATGGGGGCAGGGCGCGCGTTCAGGCCCCAGCAACTCCGGCAGGCGGGCGACCAGCGCGCGGGCCTTGTCGGCATTGCCGGTCAGCGTCGCGATGATGTCGGAGATATCCACGCTGCCATGTTCGGGGTGCCAGCTGTCGTAGTCGGTGATCATGGCGACCGAGGCATAGCAAAGCTCGGCCTCGCGGGCGAGTTTCGCCTCGGGCATGTTGGTCATGCCGATCACGTCGCAGCCCCAGACCTCGCGGTAGAGCTTCGACTCGGCCAGGCTCGAGAATTGCGGCCCCTCCATGGCGAGATAGGTGCCGCCCTCGTGGACGGTCACACCGGCGTCGCGCGCTGCTTCGGCACAGGCCGCGCCCAGCCGGGGGCAGGTGGGATGCGCGACCGAGACATGGGCGACGAGGCCGGGGCCGAAGAAGGACTTCTCGCGCGCGAAGGTGCGGTCGATGAACTGGTCGACGATGACGAAATCACCCGGCGCCATCTCCTCGCGGAAGGACCCGCAGGCCGAAACCGAGATCACGTCGGTCACGCCCAGCCGCTTCAGCGCGTCGATGTTGGCGCGGTAGGGTACGGAACCGGGCGTATGGACGTGGCCACGCCCATGGCGGGGCAGGAAGGCCATTTCGACACCTCCCAGGCGCCCGGTGAGGATCGCGTCCGACGGAGTTCCGAAGGGGCTGTGGACCTCGACCCATTCCGCATCTTCCAGCCCGTCGATCTGGTAGACGCCCGAGCCTCCGATCACGCCGATTTTCGTCTCCATCGCCCTCGCCCCCCGTGTCTGTCGCCGTCGCGTCACAGAAGAAGCATCTGGGCGCATGGCGTGCAAGACCGGCTTGGTTTCAGGTGTAAACTTGCCTATATGAAAATTTATGTCATGAAAATGTGACAGCGCCGGACCGGGGCGCGGCATGGAGGAGGTCGCACTCATGCGAACGGTCATCGTCGTCTATTCCCGCTCGGGCCGCAGCCTGCGCATCGCCGAGATGCTTGCCGCGCGCACCAACGCGAGGCTCTGCCGGATCGATTGCCCGCGGTACCGCGGCTTTCGGGGCTGGCTGCGCGGCTGGCGGGATGCGCGGCGGGGCTATCTGCCCGAGATCGACGTGGTGCCCGAGATCGGCGCGGCCGACCTGCTGATCCTCGGCGGGCCGGTCTGGGCCGGACGCTTCGCGCCACCGCTGCGAAGCCTGATGGACAAGGCAAACCGCCTGCCGCCCGTCGTGGGTGTCTTCGCGACCCGAAACCGGATCAACTCGACCCTGCCGCTCGAGGCCGATCTCATGGCTCTGGCCGCCGCGGGGCCGACGCCGGACGAGCCGTTGCCGCTCCTGAGCCTGGCCCGCCGCACCCTTCGTGGCGCGGCGGGGACCAAGGCCGTGGAACGCTTCGCCGAGCGCCTCGCGCCGCTTGTATCGCGGCGCAAGCTGCCCGCCCTGCTGCCGCTGCAGGCCGCGTGAGTCGCCCCGCCGGGGGTGCAGTCATGCAACATGTGCATGGGCCTATCCAGGTCGCACCGGTTTACGCCGCGCTGCAGCACTGGCAGTATGCCCGGGAATACCGTGCCTTCGGGCATGGTGGCCGCTATGTCGGCGTGAAACCTGCCTTGGCCGGCATGCACACCGGCCCAACCTGACGGACAAGACATTCCATGACCCGCATCCTTCTTGCGGCGATGGGCGAACGCCTGTCGTCGTCCGATCTCTCTCTTCCCCGCGCCCTGGGCGTCGACCGGCTGAGGATCGAGATCCTCGCCGGTCTCACCGTGGCCCTTGCCCTCGTGCCCGAGGCGGTGGCCTTTGCCTTCGTCGCGGGGGTTCACCCACTGGTCGGGCTTTACGCGGCCTTCATCGTCGGCCTGATCACGGCCCTGATCGGCGGTCGGCCCGGCATGATCTCGGGCGCGACCGGGGCGCTGGCCGTCGTGATGGTCAGCCTCGTGGCCGAGCATGGGGTCGAGTACCTTTTCGCGGCGGTCGTGCTGATGGGCGTGATCCAGATCGCGGCGGGCCTCTTCCGGCTGGGCAAGTTCATCCGGTTGGTGCCGCACCCGGTGATGCTGGGCTTCGTGAACGGGCTGGCGATCGTGATCTTCCTGGCACAGCTGGGCCAGTTCCAGGTGCCCGGCTCGGCCGAGCATGCGGGGCACGGCATGGCCAATGGCGAATGGCTCTCGGGCGCGCCGCTCTATACCATGCTGGCGCTCGTGGCGCTGACCATGGGCGTGATCTGGCTCCTGCCGCGGCTGACCAGGGCGATCCCCGCGCCGCTCGCGGGCATCGCGATCACGGCCGCGATCGTGATCGGCTTCGGCCTCGACGTGCCGCGGGTGGGCGACATGGCCTCGATCGAGGGCGTGCTGCCCGCCTTCCACATCCCCGCTGTGCCGCTGACGCTGGAGACGCTGCAGATCATCCTGCCCTATGCCCTGATCCTGGCGGCGATCGGGCTGATCGAGAGTCTTCTGACCCTGAACCTCGTGGGCGAGATCACCGGCGAGCGCGGCGGTGCCTCGAAGGAATGCGTGGCGCAAGGCGTGGCCAACACCGTCACCGGCGTCTTCGGCGGCATGGGCGGCTGTGCCATGATCGGCCAGTCGATGATCAACGTGAGCGCCGGTGCGCGGACCCGCATCGCGGGGGTGGCGGCTGCGCTGTTCCTGCTGTGCTTCATCCTCTTCGCCGCGCCCGCGATCGAGCAGATCCCGCTGGCGGCGCTCGTCGGCGTGATGTTCATGGTGGTGATCGGGACCTTCGCGTGGAACTCGCTCAAGATCCTCTTCAAGGTACCGCGGATCGACGCCTTCGTCATCGTGCTGGTGACGGTGGTGACGGTGCTGACCGACCTCGCCACGGCGGTGGTCGTGGGGGTGATCGTCTCGGCGCTCGCCTATGCCTGGCAGAACGCGACGCGCATCCGGGCTGTAGCCTACGAGACGCCCGAGGGCGCGCGGGTCTATAAGGTCTCCGGCCCCCTCTTCTTCGGCTCGGCCGAAGCCTTCGACGAGCTTTTCGCGCCCGACAGCGATCCAGCCCGCGTCGTCGTGGACTTCGCCGAAAGCCGCGTCGCCGACCAGTCGGCGCTGCAGGCGATCGAGAAGCTCGCCGGGCGCTACGAGGCGCTGGGCAAGCGGCTGGAGCTGCGCCACCTGAGCCGGGATTGCCACCGGCTGCTGACGCGCGCGGGGCACCTCGTCGTCGACAGCGACGACGACCCCGACTACCAGGTCGCGACGGATTACTCGGTGCGCACGGGCATCCTCGGCGGTCACTGAGCCCCGGTTGCGCCGGCTGACGCCGTCGCCCGGGGCGCCTGCGGCGTGGCTCGGCCTGTGGCCTGCGCCACGACCGCGGTGGCACCGCTGGCGCGGTGCGGCTGCGCCCGGTGCGGCGAGGTCGCGAGAGAAGGCCACGCCGCTCCCGAAGTGGGGGCTCTGCCCCCGTCCCGTACCGGGACTCCCCCGGGATATTTGAGAAACGGAGAAAAGGCGGGGGTACTGTCCGGGACTCGACACCGGGCATGGGCTCAGGGTCCAGGTCTTCTCCGTTTCAAAAATATCCCCGCCGGAGGCTCCCTCACTCTGCCAGCCTGCGCCGACACCGACCGCTCTTGGCGCACCCGCAGGCGAAGCCTGCCGGGTCCGGCGTGTGAGCAAGCGGGCGGTGCGCAGCACCGCGCGCGGGCTCACTGGCGGATGACCGCTGTCACTCGCCTGGGCGCTTGAGGCTGAACTTCTCGCGGATGACCGAGTAATCGCGGTAGCCCATCCGCGTGAGCGGGTTGAATCTGAGCACGTCGAAGACGCCGTCCACCACGCAATCGTCGCGCATGTGGACGCCCGTGACCTCGCCGAAAACGGCGAAATTCGCCTCCCCCTCCAGCTTCACGATCTGCGTCAGGCGGCACTCGAGGCTGGCCGGCGCGCCGGCGACGCGCGAGCAGGGGATCGTCTCGCACTCCGCCCGCTCGATCCCCGCAAGCGCGAACTCGTCCGTTTCCTTCGGCCATGGCCCGGAGGTCTGGTTCATCACGTCCTTCATCGCGTATTCCACCACGTTCACGCAGAAGACGCCCGTCTCGCGGATATTGGCGACGCTGTCCTTCGTGTCGCCGCGGTCCTCCTTGGCCGAGGTCGAGGCGAACATCACCTGCGGGGGCACGTAGGCGACCGCGTTGAAGAAGGAATAGGGGGCGAGATTTTCCGACCCGTCCGCGCCGCGGGTCGAGATCCAGCCTATGGGGCGCGGCGTGACGATCGCGTTGAACGGGTTGTGCGGCAGGCCGTGGCCATCCTCGGGGCGGTAGAACATCGGACACCTCCTCGTGTTTGTGCAGGACCTAGCGGCGTGCTACGCCCGAGGCCAGAGGGCAAGGGCAGAAACCACGCGCATGTATCGGTTGGACCGGGAAACATCCCAAGACCGCTGGGAGGTCGAGGCGCTCTACGACCTGTGCTTCGCGCCGGGGCGGACGGCGCTGTCATCCTACCGTTTGCGCGACGGCGTGCCGCCGGTGGCGAACCTCTGCCTCGTGGCGCGCGACCCCGACGGCATCCTCGCCGGTGCGATCCGGTTCTGGCCGGTCCGCGTCGGACGTGCCGAGGCGCTGCTCCTGGGTCCCGTCGCCGTTCACCCGACCCGGCAGGGCGAGGGGCTGGGCGCCCTGCTGATGCGCGAGGGGTTGGCCCGGGCAAGCGCCGACCGCTGGCCGCGTGTCCTGCTGGTGGGGGATGAGCCCTATTACGGGCGCTTCGGGTTCACCCGCCTCGAGGGGGTCGAGATGCCGCCGCCGACCAACCCCGCGCGGGTGCTCGGCTGGGGCGACTGGGAAGGGGTCACGGGCCGCGTCACGCCCTGGGCGCATTAGGGCGCGCCGCGTTCATTCTCAATCACGCGACCCGCTCCAATCATTTGATTTCGCGTGTTCGAGCTGCTCAAAACCGGTTCCCGCTCTTGCGCAACATGCGTCAGGCGCGCAGCCGCGCGCGGATCATCTCCGAAGCCTTCTCGGCGATCATCGTCACCGGCGCGTGGGTGTTGCCGCTGGTGATCACCGGCATGACCGAGGCGTCCGCCACCGAGAGCCCGCCGATGCCGTTGACCGTCAGGTCCGGGCTGACGACCGCGCCTTCGTCGGGGCCCATCCGCGCGGTCGAGACCGGGTGGAAGATCGTGGTCGAGATGTCGCCCGCGGCCTGCAGCAGCGCCTCTTCGCCGTCCACCTCCGGGCCCGGCTTGATCTCTGTGGGCCGGAACTCCGCCATGCGCCGCGTCGCCATCAGCGCGCGGGCATGGCGGATGGACGCGACCGCGACGCGCTGGTCGGCCGGGGCCGACAGGTAGTTGGGCCGGATCGAGGGCGCGGCCCGCGGGTCGGGCCCCGTGACATGGACCGAGCCGCGGCTCTCGGGGCGCAGGTTGCAGACCGAGACGGTCAGCGCCGGGAAGCGGTGGAGCGGCTGGCCGAAGGCGTCCAGTGACAAGGGCTGGACGTGGTATTCGATGTTGGGCGTCCCGTGCTCGGGGCCGGACCGTGTGAAGATGCCGAATTGCGAGGGGGCCATGGCGAGCGGGCCCGAGCGTTTCAGCGCGTAGTCGAGGCCGATCTTCAGCTTGCCCAGAGGGCTTGCATAGTAATCGTTGAGCGTCTGCGCGCCGGAGATGCGAAAGATCGTGCGGATCTGCAGGTGATCGGCCAGGTTCTCGCCCACGCCGGGCGTGTCCTGCACCACCCCGATGCCGTGAGAGTGCAACAGGTCCGCGCGGCCGATGCCGCTGAGTTCCAGGATCTTGGGCGTCCCGATCGCGCCCGCCGACAGCACCACCTCGCCCGCGGCGCGCGCGTGATGGGCCGCGCCGTCCTGCAGGAAGATCACGCCGGTCGCGCGGCGGCCCTCCATCGACAGGCGCAGCACCTCGGCCCCCGTGACGATCCGCAGGTTGGGCCGCTTGCGCGCCGGATCGAGAAACGCCTTACGCGCGTTCCAGCGCAGCCCGCCCCGCTGGTTGACCTCGAAATAGCCCGCGCCCTCGTTGTCGCCGCGGTTGAAATCCTCCGTGCGGGGAATGCCCAGTTCCTCCGCGGCCTCGGCCACGGCGTCGAGGATCGGCCAGCTCAGGCGCTGGCGTTCGACGCGCAACTCGCCGTCCTCCCCATGGGCGTCATCCGCGCCGCCGTGATAGCCCTCGGAGCGCCGGAAATAGGGCAGGACATCTTCCCAGCCCCAGCCTATGTTGCCCATCTGCCGCCAGAGGTCATAGTCGCGCGCCTGCCCGCGCATGTAGATCATGCCGTTGATGGAGGAACAGCCGCCCAGCACCTTGCCGCGGGGGTAGTTCAGCGTACGCCCGTTCAGGCCCGGTTCGGCCTCGGTCTTAAGGCACCAGTCGAGCGAGGGGTCGCCCATCGCGTAGAGGTAGCCCACCGGCACATGCACCCAGAGGCGGTTGTCGCTGCCGCCCGCCTCGAGCAAGAGGACCTTGAGCGACGGGTCGGCAGAAAGGCGGTTCGCGAGCACGCAGCCCGCCGAGCCCGCGCCGACGATGACCACGTCCCAGTCTCCGAAATCCCGAAGTTCCATCGCGCCCTCCCTGCTGCTCCCGCCGTGGGTCTAGCCGCGCGCCTTGGCCCGCGTCCAGCCCGTAGGGCGGGCAATCTGCCCAGCACTCCCTAGCGGTCGGGGGGTGTCCAGTCCGCGGGCGGCACCTCGCGCCGCCTGAGGCGCAGGGCGAGGCCGAGCGCCACGCCCACGCCGATCGCAACGGTGAGGTCGGCGAAGACGGTCAGCACCAGGGTCAGCGCCAGTAGCACCCGGTCCGACACCCGGCCCGTCGTGGCATAGCCGCGCCAATGATGCGGCTCCGACATGTTCCAGGCGGTGACAAGCAGCAGTCCCGCGAGCGCGGGCATGGCGAGATATCCCGCGAGCGGGGCCGCCGCCCACATCACGATCAGGATGGTGAGCGCGTGGAAGATGCCCGCCAGCGGCGTGCGCCCGCCCGCGCGGACATTGGTCGCGGTGCGCGCGATGGCGCCCGTGGCGGGCAGCCCGCCCATCAGGGCCGAGCCGATGTTGGCCACGCCCTGCGCGAGGATCTCGGCGCTGGGCCGGTGGCGGCCCGCGACCATGCGGTCTGCGACCATGGCCGACAGAAGCGACTCGACCCCCGCCAGGAAGGCGATGATGAGGGCGGAGGGCAGCAGTTCGACCAGCCGCGCGGCGCTCATCTCGGGCAGGACGGGGCGGGGCAGGGTGGCAGGCAGCGCGCCGAAGCGCGCGCCCAGCGTGTCGACGGGAAGCCCGAAGACCGCCACCGCCGCCGAGGCCCCCGCAACCGCCAGGATCAGCCCCGGAAAGCGCGGAAAGGCGCGGCGCAGCGCCACGATGGCAAGGATCGTCGCGGCGCCCACGGCGAACCCTGCGGGGTTCAGCGTGTCGCGTGCGGCCCAGATCGCGGGGAGGCGCTCCAGCGCCTCGGCCCCCGTGCCTTCGGGAAGCGCGATGCCCATGGCATCCGGCAGCTGGCTGAGCGCGATGATCGCGGCGATGCCGATGGTGAAGCCGTTGATGACCGGTTCCGGCACAAGCCGGATCAGGCTTCCCGCCCGGAGAAGCCCCGCGACGACGAGGATCACGCCCGCCATGAGCGTGGCGAGGATCAGCCCGTCGAGCCCATGCTCGGCGATCACGGCATGGACGACGACGATGAAGGCGCCTGTAGGGCCCCCGATCTGTACCCGGCTGCCGCCGAGCGCCGAGATCAGGAACCCCGCCACGATGGCGGTGACAAGCCCCGTCGCGGGCGGCGCGCCCGAGGCGATGGCGATGGCGAGGCTGAGGGGAAGCGCGACCATCGCCACGGTGATGCCCGCGACGAGGTCGGCGAGCACGCTTCGAGGCGTGCTTTCAGGGAGCGTCGTCAGCAGTTTGGGTGTGAGCATCAAGGCACGTCAGCGGCCGCGGCGCAGGGGCCGTCCCCCAGGCGCATCGCGTGGCCGAGGGCGATGATTGCGCGGCGAGCGGGGCGGGTGCAAGGGCGGATGTGACGCGGCGGGCTATTGCGCGGCCGGCCCCTCCGGCAAGGGGATCGACAGCTGCAGGGCGCCTGCCACGCCGCCGTCGAGGATCTCCTGCACGGTGATGCCGAAGGGAACGGGCGCGCCGCTGGCGGGATCGGTGGCGTCGAGGTTGAACTCGACGACAAGCGACTCCACCGACAGCGTTCCGCCCCCGCCCGCGCCCCCGCCCGGGCCGCAGGGAAACAGGTAGATCGTGCGCGGCGGCGGCCCGGCCAGCCGAACAGGGATCGGCTCGCACAACCCGACCCGGCGTCCGTCCTGCACGGCATAGCCGCCGAGGCCCGCCACATCGCCATCCGGCGCGGCCAGGAATTCGAAGACATACCCGGATGTCGCGGCGTCGCTGGTTCCGTCGCCTGCAGCGCCGGGACGGCCTGAGGGGATGGTGGCCGTGACCGGGTAGAAGGGCCGGTCGCCCACGATGGCGCCGCCGGCGAGCTCCGGCGAAGGCGGTGCTTCGGACTGGGCCGCCGCCGGTCCGGCAAGGGCGAGGCACAGGATCATCAGGGCGCCGGTCCCCGTCGCCATGCGGTGCCATGCGGTCATCATGTTCAGCAGCCTCCCTCGATCGTTTCGCCGATGCAGAACTCGATCCCGTCCCAGGCCACCGCCACGGGCCGCTGGTAGACCTCGCTGAAGGTGATGCCGCGCGCATCCCAGGCCTCGAAGCGCAGCGATTGGCCGCGATCCGCGCTCGCCGTCAGGGTGGCAAGCTGTCCCCGCAGCGCGTCGATCTGCTGCTGGGCGGGGGCACCGTCCAGGGTTCCATCCGCCCCGGTGGCGACGTTCACCGTCACGGCGGGGGCGACCGGGGGCCGCGTGGCCGCGCCCGTTTCGGGCAGCGTTTCGGCCCGCCGAAGGGCGGCCGCCACGATCGAGCCGTTGCGGTAGGTGTAGTCGATCTCGCGCGCGAGGTAGACGCGCGTGATCGCCGACATGCCGCACACGCGGTCCGCGCCGCAGGGGTCCGCGGAGCCGGTGCCACGCAGCTGCAGGGTCCGTGTCAATTCCCGCAGCGCGGGGCCGTAGTGTTCGACCACGATCCCGGGTGCCGCGTCATCCACGCGCGCCTGAACCGCGAGGTTCGGGACCCAGTAACTGCGAACGTCGTTGAAATCGAGCGTCACCGTGGTTCGCGTTCCCCCGGTCAGCCCGAGACTGGCCAGAAGCCCGATGAGACCGGTTCCGGCGGTGAAGCCCGCATCGGCCGACACCCGCGGAAGGGCCGTGATCGGAAGCGAGGCCAGAAGCGACGCGTCCGTCACCTCGCCGCGTGTCTGGATGCGGCCGGTGCTGTTCGGGAAATCGGTCTGCTCCAGCGGGGTGGCCGCGTTGTTGACGTGCCGAGAGTTCTGAAAGACCACCCGCGACCGGAGAAACGCATCCGCCTCGTGCCGCATCCAGGCGAGCGAGGTGACATAGACCGAGATGGTGTCGCTGGGGTCGCTCCGGGATTGCGACCAGAAATACACGTCTCCGACCTGGAATTCCTCTCGCGGGGGGAAGACGGGATAAATGCCAAGCTCGCGGACCGCCTCGCCATAGGCCCGGGCGATCGGCTCGCGGGCAGACCCGCCGCAGGCGACAACAAGGGGAAGGCAGATTGCAGCCGTAAGCCAACGCATGCCGCACTCGTCACTGGTTACCGGGTCAGGCTAGCAGGCCGGGCCCGGTCGCACAACTTCGGGGTGTTTCGGGATTCCCCTATCCCTGGCGCTTCAGCCACTCCATCACCGCGGGGCGCACCGATTGTGCGCCGCTGGCGCGGGCCTCGTTGATGACCGCGCGCGCCTCGCGCAGATCGACGCGCCGCAGGAGCGACTTGACCGGCCCGATCGAGGCAGGCCGCATCGAGAGCGTGCGCAGCCCCATCGCCGCGAAGCAGACCGCGTCGACCGGGCGGCCCGCATCCTCGCCGCAGAAACTCAGCGGCGTGTCGGTGTCGCCGCAGCGGTGGACGATCTGCTCGAGGAAGGTCAGGAAACTGACGTTCAGCGTGTCGTAGCGGCGGCGCACGCGCTCGTTCTCGCGGTCGGCGGCGAAGAAGAACTGCTTGAGGTCGTTGCCGCCGATCGAGACGAAGTCGCAGGCTTCGTAGAACTGTCGCGGCGCGAAGGCGAGGCTCGGGGTTTCCAGCATGGCGCCGACATCCAGCGTCTCGGGCAGGGTATGGCCCAGTGCCGCCTCTCGGTCGAGTTCCCGCATCAGGTGGTCGCGTGCCTGGGTGAACTCGTCGAACTGGGCGATGAAGGGGAACATGACCGAGAGCGGCCGACCGGCGGCGGCGCGGATCAGCGCCTGCAGCTGCATCCGCATCACACCCGGTTTGTCCAGCCCCACGCGGATCGCGCGCCAGCCAAGCGCGGGGTTCGGCTCTTCGGTCGGTTTCATGTAGGGAAGGACCTTGTCCGAGCCGATGTCGAGCGTGCGGAACACGACGCGCTTGCCGCCCGCGGCATCCATCACGCGCGCGTAAAGCGCGGCAAGCTCGCCCCGGCGGGGCACCTTGTTGCGCGTCAGGAACTGCAACTCGGTGCGGAAAAGGCCCACCCCCTCGGCCCCCGAAGACGGGAGCGAGGGCAGGTCGGCCATGAGCCCCGCGTTCATCTGGAGAGAGACGACGGTGCCGCAGAGGCTTTCGGCAGGCTTGTCGCGGATCGAGGCGTAGCGTTCCTGCGCTTCGGCCTGCATGGCGAGCTTGTCCCGGAAGGCCGAGGCGACGTTTTCCTCGGGCCGCAGGTGGACGATGCCCTGGTCGCCGTCGACGAGGATCGGGTCGCCGTTCAGCGCCTCGGTGATGATGGGGCGGGCGTGGATCACCAGCGGGATGGCAAGGGCGCGGGCGACGATCGCAGCATGAGAGCCGACCGAGCCGTCTTCCAGCACCACGCCCTTCAGCCGGCGCCCGTAGTCCAGCAACTCGGCCGGGCCGATGTTGCGCGCGACCAGAACAGGGTCGGCGGGCAGATCGGCGCCGGTGTCCTTGCCCTGGCCTGTCAGCCGCCGGAGCAGCCGGTTCGACAGGTCGTCGAGGTCATGGAGCCGCTCGCGCAGGTAGGCGTCGGCGATGGTCTCCATCCGCGCGCGCGCGGCCGACTGTTCCTTTTCCACGGCGGCCTCTGCGCTGAGTCCGCGCGCGATGTCCTCTTCCATGCGGCGCATCCAGCCGCGGGAATGGGCGAACATCCGGTAGGCCTCGAGCACCTCGCGCTGCTCGCCGTCGGCCACGGGCGCGCGTGTCAGCATGTCGTCGATATCGACGCGCAGCCGGTCCACCGCCGTGTGCAGGCGCGCAAGCTCTGCCTCGGGGTCCTCGGCCACGGGATTCGTAACCACGACACGCGGCTCGTGCAGCCAGACATGGCCCATCGCCGTGCCCTCCTGCGCGCAGGCGCCGCGGATCATGACCTGCTGCTTGTGCCGTTCGGCCAGCGCCGCACCCTCGCCGATGAAGGCGCCCAGCTCGGTCATCTCGGCGATGACCATGGCGACGACTTCCAGCGCGTAGACTTCGTCGTCGGAGAACTCGCGCGCCTCCTTCGACTGCACCACGAGGACGCCGAGCCGTTCGCCCAGCCGCTGGATCGGCACGCCGAGGAAGCTCGAGTACCTCTCCTCGCCCGTCTCGGGCATGTAGCGGAAGCCACGCTCGGCGGGCGCGTTGGCGGTGTTGATCGGCTGCGCCGAGCGCGCGACGCGGCCCACGAGACCCTCGCCGATGCGCATGCGGGTGACGTGTACCGCCTCGGGCGCAAGGCCCTGGGTGGCGCAAAGCTCCAGCGTGTCGCCGTCGCGCAGCAGGTAGATCGAGCAGACCTCGGTCCCCATCGAATCCGCGATCAGGTGGGTGATGCGGTCAAGCCGCTCCTGCCCGGCACTCGCGTCGGCCATGACCGCCTGCAGGCGGCTGAGCAGTTTCCTGCTCTCGGTTTCCGTGCCTTGGGGCATGTTCTGCGCCAAATCCCTCGCCCGCGGGCGCATGTCGCGTGCGCCCGTCGTTCTGGGATCAGGGATAGCGCGGGCTGCGGGGGTGGCGCAACGTCTATGGTATGGGACCCTGCGGAAGCTCAGGATGCCGCCGGGGCGAGAAGGGCCGCGCGCGACGCCCGCGTGATCTCGGCGAGATAGGCCGCCTGGCTCCAGCCGCAGTCGCGCGTAAGGTGCTCCCAGACACGCACCGACAGGAGCGTCCAGAGCAGGTCCGTCGCCCTCTCCTCGGTCAGGTCCGCGCGCAGCCGCCCGTCCCGGGCGAGGGCCGCTACCGCCGCCGCGCAGCCATGGCGCACGGCGGCCATGCGATCGGCCCAGGCCGCGCGCGCCTCGGGGTCGCTGTCCTGCATCGCCATCAGGGCGCGGCCCACGGGGTGGATCACCGGGATATGTCCCGCCCAGGCGCGGATGAAGGCCGAAAGGCGGTCCTCGCCCGTCGCGGCGGCGCGGCTTTCGGCGAGGCTCGCGTCGATATCCACCTGCGCGTCGAGGTACTTGGTCGCCGCGATCAGCAACTCGGCCCGGGTCGGGAAATGCAGGTAGAGCGCCTGCCGCGAGATGCCGGCCGCCTTGGCGATATCCGAAACGCGGGTCTTTTCGGGGCTGCCCGAGGCCAGTTGGTCGAGGGTGGCCTGAAGGATGCGGACGCGGGTCTGTTCGGTTTTTCTTGACATGATGTAAAGTAACCGGTAGCTCCCGACTCGTCAACTTGACACCATGTCAAATTATCGGATCGAAAGGACCATACAATGAACGTCATCGTCTTCGGAGCCACCGGAACCGTCGGCCGTCTCGCGGTGGATCAACTTCTGCGCGCCGGCCATTCCGTCACCGCTTTCGCCCGCCACCCCGAGCGGCTGGCGGTTGAACACCCCGGCTTCCGCCGGGCTGCCGGCGACGCCCTGAACCCCGCCGATGTGGCCGCGGCCATGCCCGGCCATGATGCGGCTGTCGTCGTGCTGGGGGCGGGTGCCTCGCGCCGCTCGACCATCCGGTCGGAAGGTACGCTGAACGTCATCCGCGCGATGCAGGAGGCCGGCATCCGCCGCCTCGTCGTGCAATCCACGCTGGGTGCCCGCGACAGCTGGGGCACGCTCAATTTCTGGTGGAAGCGGGTGATGTTCGGCGCGCTCCTCGCGCCGGTCTTCCGCGATCACGAGCTGCAGGAGCGGCTGGTGGAGGCCTCTGGCCTCGACTGGACGATCGTGCGGCCCGGTGCCTTCACCGACGCGCCGACCCTGCGCCCGCTGATCGAGGACCTGCCCAACAGCGCGCGCGGTCTCGACCTGAAGATCAACCGCGCCGACCTGGCCGCGTTCCTTGCGCGGATCGTTGGCGAAGGCACCTACCTGCGCCGCGCCGTCGGCCTGTCGAGCTGAGAGGAGGGGGCGAAATGACCTGGATCCTGCTTGTCTCCGCGATCCTCATGGCGCTTGTCGCAGGCGTCTTCCTGAGCTTCTCCGACTTCGTCATGCGGGGGTTGGCTTCGGCCCCCGGAACGTCGGGTGCGGCGGGGATGGTGGGGCTCAACCGCACCGTCTACCGCTCGATCTTCATGGTGCTTCTGCTGGGCTTCGTACCTGTCTCGGCGGCGCTCGCCGCGATGGCGCTCTGGCAGATGCAGGGGGCCGCACAGGCCCTTACGCTGGCAGGCGCACTCGCCTACCTGGTCGGCGTCATGGCCGTCACGGGGCGCGGCAACGTGCCGATGAACCAGAGGCTCGACAGGCTCGCCGACAGCCCGGCGGAGGTCTCCGCCTACTGGCCGCGATACCTGCGCGCCTGGACCGTGCTGAACCATCTCCGCGTGGCGGCATCCGCCAGCGCGGCCCTGGCTTGGGGGGTCGCGGCGGGCCTGGCGTGATGCCGGCCCGCCCGGGCGGTCAGTCCGCGAAGACCTCGGCGAAGACGTGGCGCACGATGTCGTCGCGGGCGATGCCGCGCCGGGCCAGCTCCGCGTCGCTCAGCGCCTGGAGCCGGTGCACGCGGTCGTAACGCGCCTGTGCGCCCGAGCTGAAGGCGACAGCGCGGGCCAGCGCCGCGAAGAAGCCCGTGACCGGCGCGGCAAGGCGCAGCGGACGGGCGGGGGCGTGAAGGGTCTGGGTTGCCATGGGACACCTCTGGTCTGGGCTCGTGTTCCTGTTCCCCTGCAAGATAGGGCCAGGAGGAGCGACAGGTTAGAGGTTATGCTGCAATGCAGCATTGCGCTGCGCGCATGGTTGGCGCGCAGCGCGGGGCGCGGGTCAGGCCGCCCTGTCGAGGCCGAAGGCGTCGTGCAGCGCCTGCACGGCCAGTTCCAGGTATTTCCGGTCGACCAGCACCGAGACCTTGATCTCGGAGGTGGTGATGACCTTGATGTTGATGCCCTCGTCGCGCAGCGTCTGGAACATCTTGGCCGCAACGCCCGCATGGCTGCGCATGCCGATCCCCACGATCGAGACCTTGCAGACATCCGTGTCGGCCACCAGCCCGGAATAGGCGATCTGGCCCGCGGCCTTGGCGTCCGCCATCGCCTTCTCGGCGCGCTTCACCTCGTTCACCGGGCAGGAGAAGGTCATGTCGGTCGTGCCGCCGTCCGAGATGTTCTGCACGATCATGTCGACATTCACGCCTGCCTCGGCCAGTGGCCCGAAGATCGCCGCGGCGATGCCGGGGCGGTCCTCGACGCCCTGCAGCGTCATCTTGGCCTCGTCGCGGGAGAAGGCCACACCGGCCACCACGTTGCTTTCCACGATATCCTCCTCGGCGCAGACCAGCGTCCCCGCCTCATCCGACATTTCCTCGAAGCTCGACAGCACGCGCAGCTTCACGTTGTAGCGCATCGCCAGCTCGACCGAGCGGGTCTGCAGCACCTTGGCGCCCAGCGAGGCAAGCTCCAGCATCTCCTCGAAGGCGATCCGGTCGAGCTTGCGCGCCTTCGACGTGATCCGCGGGTCCGTGGTGTAGACCCCGTCGACGTCGGTGTAGATGTCGCAGCGTTCCGCGTCGAAGGCGGCGGCGAAGGCCACGGCGGTGGTGTCGCTGCCGCCGCGACCCAGCGTGGTGATGCGGCCCTCCGGGCTGATCCCCTGGAACCCCGCGACCACGGCCACCTTCATGCCTTCGCCGAATTTCTTCAGGATGTTCGCGGGCGGGATCTCCTCGATCCGGGCCGCGGCATGGGCCGAGGTGGTCCTGAGCGGCACCTGCCAGCCCTGCCAGCTGCGCGCGGGCACGTCCATCTCCTGCAGCGTCAGCGCCATCAGCCCCGCGGTCACGTTCTCGCCCGCGCTCACGACCGCGTCGTATTCGCGCGCGTCGTAAAGCGGCGAGGTCTCCTCGACGAAGCCCACCAGCTTGTTGGTCTCGCCCGCCATGGCCGAGACGATGACGATCACGTCATAGCCGTTGGCGACCTCTCGGCCCACGCGCTTGGCGGCGCGCCGGATGCGGTCGAGCGTGGCGACCGAAGTGCCGCCGAATTTCATCACCAGAATGGGCATGGCCCGTCCCCTTGCCAGTCGCCGCGCCTCTTACGGCGGCAGGGGACAACCCGCAAGTGGCCGGTTGCCGCGGCAGGCGATCCCCCGCCTTCATCTTTCTTCAAATACGCAGGCCGCCGGCCTGCCACGCGGGCCTCCGCCCGTCATGGGTCCGCGGCCGGCCACCTGTCCCCCGGCGGGCGTGCGCCCGCCGCCGGGTCGACGCGCCGAAGGCGCGGCGAAACCCTCTCAGAAGGCGTGCGGCCGGCCGTCCCAGGTCTCGAAACAGCCGGTCGTCTCGAGCGTCAGGGCCTCGAAGCGCGACACGAGACCCGTCACCGCCTCCTCCGTTCCGATGTCGGCCGCACCGCCGCCCATGTCCGTCCTGACCCAGCCGGGGTGATAGATGCCCACCGCGATCCCGCGCGGTTCCAGGTCGGCCGCGAGGTTCCGGCCCAGGTTCACCGCCGCCGCCTTCGACGCGCGGTAGATGTAGCTGCCACCCGTGTTCCGGCTCGAGGACCCCATCTGGCTCGCCACGATGGCGATCTTCGGCGCGGCGCTGCGCCCGAGGTTCGGCAGAAGCGCCTGAACCGTGAGGAAGACACCCGTGACATTGACGGCGAAGGTCCGCTCCCAAAGCTCGGGCGCATAGCCGTCCTCCAGCGTCTGGCCCTTGTCGAGGTAGACGCCCGCGTTGCAGATCAGGAGGTCGACAGCCCGGTCGCCCATCTTGTCGGCCAGCACCCGGATCGACATCGGGTCGGTCACGTCGAGCCGCGCCGTGCCGGTCCCGTCGCGTGCGGTCGCCGTCACGTCCGCGCCGCGCGCGGCATAGGCCTCGGCCAGCCCCGCACCGATACCGCGGTTCGCGCCCGTGATCAGAACATGCATCGCCGGATCCCCCTTCCATCCCGACCCCGAGGGGTAGCGGCCCCGGCGGGGATTGCAAGCGTGGCCCGCGCGGGCCACGCTCTCCGGTGGAAGGAGATCGCCCATGCAGTTCACGCTCGACGCGCTTCGCGCGGCCCATGCGCTGGTCACCCGGCACATGGCCCCGACCCCGCAATACGCCTGGCCGCAGCTCGCCGCGCGCACCGGAGCCGAGGTCTGGGTCAAGCACGAGAACCACAGCGCGACCGGGGCCTTCAAGCTGCGCGGCGCGATCACCTTCATCGACTGGGTGAAGCGCGAATACCCCGGGGCGCGCGGCATCTGCACGGCGACGCGGGGCAACCACGGGCAGGGGCAGGCGCGGCAGGCGGTGGCGGCGGGGCTGACCGCCAAGGTCTATGTCCCCCACGGCAACTCGGTCGAGAAAAACGCCGCGATGCGCGCCTTCGGCGCGGAGGTCATCGAGTTCGGCGAGGATTTCGACACCGCTCGGCAAGAGGCCTATCGCGTGGCCGAGGCGGAGGGGCTGGTGATCGTGCCGCCCTTCCACCCCGAGCTGGTCCGCGGCGTGGCGACCTACGGGTTGGAATTGCTGAGTGCCGTGCCCGATCTCGACACGGTGTATGTCCCGATCGGTTGCGGCTCGGGCATCTGCGGCACGATCCTCGCACGCGACGCGCTGGGGCTGAAGACGAAGATCGTGGGCGTGGTGAGCGAAAACGCGCAAACGGCAAAGCTCTCGGCCGAGGCGGGGCGGTTGATCGAAACCGGGAGCGCCCGCACCTTCGCCGACGGCATGGCCGTGCGGGTGCCCGTGGCCGAGGCGCTGGCGATCTACGGGCCGGGGGCGGAGCGGATCGTGACCGTGTCGGACGCGGAGGTCGCCGAAGCGATCCGCATCTACTATCGCGACATCCACAACCTTGCCGAGGGCGCGGGCGCGGCGCCGCTCGCGGCGCTGATGCAGGAGCGGGAGACGATGAGGGGCAGGAAGGTCGGCGTGATCCTGTGCGGGGGGAACATCGACACCGACTGGTTCCTGACGGTGATGTCGGGCGGCGTGCCCGAGGTCTGAGGCACGCGCGCGATTTTTGCATAAATCGCAGGGCCGGGGGCGCGCCGCTTGCGCGGCGCGGTTGCGAATTTTCGTACGAAAATTCGCGTGGCTCCTTCCTGGTCGCGGTCCGCGCCCCCTCGGGGGCAACGGGCCGGATGACGGATCAGCCGGGCAGGTGGCGCGCCGCCTCTTTCGCGGCAAAGGGCTTCAGGGTCGGGCCATGCGCGGCGAGCCAGTCCCGGACCGTGTCGGGCTCGCGTTTCGACAGCTCGCGCAGCCACCAGGCCACGGCCTTCTGGATGAACCAGTCACGGTCCGGGGCCAGCCTCTCGCACCAGCCGAGGATGCGGGTGCGGGCTGCCGCCTCGGTCGGAGCGGGATGACGCGAATTGGTGAAGGGCAGGGAGAAGACCAGCGCCGCGCGGCGGGTCCACATGTGGTCGGCGGTGATCCAGCCCTCGACCTCGTCGAGGCGCGCGGGATCCTGGACAAGGCGCTTCGCGCCGCTCTGCGCCACCGCGTCGGCGATGGCCCAGCTGTCGAACTCTGGCACGAAGCCCGCGATGCACTCCCAGGCGGCGGTGTCGTCGGGCCTGATCCGGGCCTGCAGGAACAGCTTGCCCGCCGCCAGCCGCGCCTCGAAGATGTCGCTCGCCCAAAGGCCGCGGGCCAGTGTCACGAGGGCGGGCAGGTCGCGGGACCTGCGCCACTCGGCGGCAAGCGCGCCGGTGACGGCATTCGACAGGCCCAGCACCTCGCGCGTCTGCTTGTGATAGGCGGCCATCTCGGCGGCGCGGGCCGGATCGGCATGGGCGCGCAGCGCGGCGATGGCATCGGTGGGGGTCATGGGGTGCCTGCGTGATCCGGCCGTCGCGCCCAGCATGGCGCGATCGCGCCCGGAAGGGCAAGGGCGGGGGGGGGGACCTACCCCTCCTGTCCCCGCTCGTCCGAAGCGGTGGAAAAGAGCGCGATCTTGTTGCCCTGCGGGTCGCGCATATAGCCGACGTAGAAACGCGGGCCGTAGGCGGCCCGAAATCCCGGTTGCCCCTCATCCGCGCCGCCCGCCGCGAGGGCTGCCGCGTGAAGGTCGCGCACCTGCTGCCGGCTGGCGGCCTCGAATGCGACCATCGATCCGTTTCCGGCAGTGGCGGGCCGCCCGTCGAAGGTGGGCTTGACGTAGAAATCCGGGGGTGCGGGCCATTGACCGGGACCTGCCGGTAGCATGTAGCTCAGCCCCTCGGGCCCCTCTGTCAATACGTAGCCCAGGGCCGGGAGAAAGGCGGAATAGAACCGTCTCGCAAGGGCGATGTCGTCCGCGCCGACCGTGACATAGGCGATCATTGCAGGGGGACCCTCACCGCGGACGCCCGATCTGCCAGTCGAGATGCGCCTTGACCGCGGGCCAGTCGGCCGCCGTGACCGAATAGACCGCCGTGTCGCGGATCGTGCCGTTCGGCTGGCGCATGTGCGCGCGCAGGATGCCGTCGAGCTGCGCGCCGAGCCGTTCGATCGCGCGCCGCGACTGGTGGTTCAGGCGATGGGTGCGGAACTCGACCGCAAGGCAGGACCAAACCTCGAAGGCCTGGCCCAGCATCAGGCGCTTGGCCTCGGTGTTCACCGGCCCGCGCTGCGCCGAAGGGGCGAGCCAGGTCGAGCCGATCTCGACCCGCGGCTGGGCGTGGTCGATGTTCATGTAGGTGGTCATGCCGACCGGGCGGCCCGAGGCATCGAGCGTCGTGAAGGGGATCATCGCGCCCACGTCGCGCAGGCGCAGGCGGCGGTCGATCTCGGCGGCCATGCCCGAGGGGGCGGGCACGGTGGTGTACCAGAGCGTGTGAAGTGCGCCCTCGGCGCTGGCCTCCGACAGGGCGGCGGCATGCGCGGGCGACAGCGGCACGAGGCTCACGTGCCGCCCCCTGAGCGTCAGGTCCGGCGGGCCGAGGCGGCTCATTCCACCGTCACCGATTTCGCAAGGTTGCGCGGCTGGTCCACGTCCGTGCCCTTGTGAAGCGCGGTGTGGTAGGCGATCAGCTGCGCGGGCACCGCGTAGAGAAGCGGCGCGAAGACCGGGTCGACGGTCGGCATCACCAGTGTCTGCCAGACGCCGTCACCCGCGGCCTCGGCGCCCTCGGCATCGGTCACGAGCCAGACCCGGCCCTCGCGGGCCATGACCTCCTGCATGTTCGACACGGTCTTATCGAAGAGCGCGTCGCGGGGCGCGAGGACGATGACCGGCACGGTCTTGTCGACCAGCGCGATGGGGCCGTGCTTCAGCTCGCCCGAGGCATAGCCCTCGGCGTGGATGTAGCTGATTTCCTTCAGCTTCAGCGCGCCTTCCAGCGCCATCGGGAACATCGCGCCGCGCCCGAGGAACAGGACCGAGCGCGCCTCGGCCAGCCTCCGGGTGCGCTTCTCGATCTTCGGCTCGAGCGCGAGCGCCTGGTTGATGAGCCCCGGCAGCGCGGCAAGCGTGGCCAGAAGCTCCGCCTCGCGGGTGGCGTCGATGCGCCCGCGCTGGCGGGCCGCCATGATGGCGAGATGCGCGAGGACACCAAGCTGGTTCATGAAGGCCTTGGTCGAGGCCACGCCCACCTCGACCCCGGCGAGGATCGGCAGGGCAAGGTCGCTTTCCCGCGCGATGGAGCTTTCGGCCACGTTCACGACCGAGACGATCCGCTCGGCCCTGTCGCGGGCGTAGCGCAGCGCGGCCAGCGTGTCGGCCGTCTCGCCCGACTGGCTGACGAAAAGCGCGGTCGAGCGGTCCGAGACGGGCGGCTCGCGGTAGCGGAACTCGGAGGCGATATCGACGTCGCAGGGCAGGCCCGCGATCTGCTCGAACCAGTATTTCGCGACATGGCAGGCGTAATGCGCCGTCCCGCAGGCCACGAGGATCAGCCGGTCGGTCGCGGCGAAATCGAGGGTGCCCTCGCGGATCGAGACCTGTTTGCCGTCCGAGTAATGCCGCAGGCAGTCGGCCAGCACGGTGGGCTGCTCGAAGATCTCCTTGGCCATGAAATGCCGGTGCCCGGCCTTGTCCACGGCGGTTGCCTCGGCGCTCATGATGCGCGCCTCGCGGTTGGCAAGGGTGCCCGCCGCATCGCGGATCTCGACGCCCGCGCGGGTGACGAAGGCGATGTCGCCCTCGTCGAGATAGGTGATCTTGTGGGTGAGAGGCGCGAGCGCGATGGCATCCGAGCCGACGTACATCTCGCCCTCGCCATGCCCGATGGCCAGGGGCGAGCCGCGACGCGCGGCGACGATCAGATCGTCCTCGCCATCGAAGAGGAAGGCCAGCGCAAAGGCCCCCTCCAGCCGCTTGACCGTCTCGGTCGCGGCGCCCTGCGGCGTCAGACCCTCGTCGAGGAACCGCTCGCAGAGCTTGGCGACGGTTTCCGTGTCCGTCTCGCTCTCGAAGGGACGGTCGGACAGCTCGGCGCGCAGCTCGCGGTAATTCTCGATGATGCCGTTGTGCACGACCGCCACGCGGCCCGCGCGATGGGGGTGGGCGTTGGCCTCGGACGGGCCGCCATGGGTGGCCCAGCGGGTGTGCCCGATCCCGGCCTTGCCCGGAAGCGGCTCGTGCACCAGCCGGTCGGACAGGTTGTAGAGCTTGCCCACCGCGCGGCGGCGGTCGAGGCGGCCGTCCTGCAGCGTGGCGATGCCCGCGCTGTCATAGCCGCGGTATTCCAGCCGTTTCAGCGCCTCGAGGATGAGGGGGGCGACCTCGTGGCTGCCCAGGATTCCGACGATGCCGCACATGGGCTTACCCTTTCCTGCCTGCCTTGATCGCGCGCAGCCGCTCCATCAGCCGCACCGCGAGACCGGGCTTGTTCACCTGTTTGGCGCGTCCCAGCGCCAGCGCGCCCTCGGGCACGTCCTCCGTGATGACCGAGCCCGAGGCCGTCATCGCCCGGTCGCCGATGGTGACGGGGGCGACCAGCATCGTGTCCGACCCGATGAAGGCGCCACGGCCCACGACGGTGCGGTGCTTCATGACGCCGTCGTAGTTGCAGGTCACCGTGCCCGCACCCACGTTCGTGCCCTCGCCGATCTCGGCGTCGCCGATGTAGCTGAGGTGGTTGACCTTGGCGCCCTCGCCGATCCCGGCGGATTTCACCTCGACGAAATTGCCGATCCGCGCGTCGTTGCCGATCTCGGCGCCGGGGCGCAGGCGCGCGTAGGGGCCGATGACGGCGCCCGCGCTGACGTGGCAGCCCTCGAGATGGGAAAACGCGCGGATGCGCGCCCCGCTCTCGACCGTGACCTCGGGGCCGAAGACGACATGCGGCTCGATCTCGGCATCGCGGCCGACCCAGGTGTCGAGCGCGAAGAAGATCGTCTCGGGCGCCTGCATGGCGACGCCCGTCTCGATCATCTCGTCGCGTTTCATGGTTTGGAAGGCGGCCTCCGCCGCGGCCAGTTCCGCGCGGGAGTTGATGCCGAGCGTCTCGGCCTCGGGGCAGAGGATCGCGGTGGCCGACAACCCCTCGGCCTGCGCCAGCGCGGGCAGGTCGGTGAGGTAGTATTCCCCCGATGCATTGTCGTTCCCCACGGCGCGCAGAAGGTGCATCATCGTGCCGGCATCGGCGGCCAGAAGGCCGGAGTTGCAGGTCGTCACCGCCAGTTCCCCGGGCGTGGCATCCTTGGCCTCGACGATCCGCTCCAGCCGGTCGCCCGACAGGATCAGCCGCCCGTAGCGGCCCGGATCGGCGGCCTCGAACCCCAGGACGACGACGTCATGGGCCGTACGCGCGGCCTGCATCGCGGCCAGTGTCTCGGCGCGCACGAAAGGCGTGTCGGCGTAAAGCACCAGCGCGTCGCCCTCGAACCCCTCGAGCGCTTCGGCGGCCTGCAGCACGGCATGGCCGGTGCCCAGCTGCTCGGTCTGGCGCACGCAGACGGCCCAGGGCGCGAGGTCGGCCACCGCCGCCTCGACCGCCTCGGCCCCGTGGCCGGTTACGACCACGACGCGCGCGGGCTCCAGCGCCGCGCCGGCAGCCAGGGCATGCGCGACAAGCGGCACGCCGCCAAGGCGGTGCAGCGGTTTCGGCAGATCGGAATTCATCCGTGTGCCCTGGCCTGCGGCCAGCACGACCAGGGCGATGGGCCGGGGGGTGCCTGTCTCTGCCATTGGTGCCTGCTTTCCCTCGTTTGTGGCCGTTTTACCCCAGGCGTGCGGTGGCGCAAGCGCACGCGCCTTCACTTTGCCCAACGGCCTGTTACAGGGGTCGGCGAAACCCCGCCACCCGGAGGCGCCGATGCGCTGCGTGATCTTCGACCTCGACGGAACGCTTGCCGACACGGCCGGCGACCTCATCTGCGCCGCGAATGCCGCGCTTGGGGTGCTGGGCCACGCCCCGCAGCTGGTGATGGGGGCGGACGATGCGACGGCCTTCCGCGGCGGGCGGGCGATGCTGCGGCTCGCCGCCGAGCGGCTTGCGCTGAGGGATGCGGAGGCGATGGTCGAGGCAGGCTACCCGGTGCTGCTCGAGGCCTACGGCGCGGCCATAGACGCCCATACCAGGCTTTATCCCGGCGCGATGGACGCGGTTTTTCGCTTGAAAGCCAACGGCATCGCGGTGGGCATCTGCACCAACAAGCCCGCGGGCCTGGCCGAGACCCTGCTGACCCGGCTCGGCATCCGGGGCGAGTTCGCCTCGATGATCGGAGCCGACACCCTGCCGGTGCGCAAGCCCGATCCGGCCCCGCTTCTTGCAGCGGTGCAGCAGGCGGGCGGTGCGGCGGAGCGATCGATCCTGATCGGCGACACCGTGACCGACCGCGAGACCGCGCGCGCCGCCGGACGGCCCTGCGCACTGGTCACCTTCGGGCCGACGGGTCGGGCCGTCGCCGACCTGCAGCCCGAGGCGCTCATCGACCATTACGACGAGCTCGATGCCGTGATCGACCGGCTGATCCCGTGACGGGGCATTGACGACGGACCAGCTCCGTCCAATTCTCCGGGTCATGGAAAAACCCGTCTTCAAAGGCAATTTCACCCAGCAGGAACCGATCCCCGAAGCGGGGATCGAGGCCGCCGTCGCCGTCCTTCGCTCGGGGCGGCTGCATCGCTACAACCTGCTGCCGGGCGAGGAGGGCGAGGTGTCTGCGCTGGAGCGCGAGTTCGCCGGTTTCGTCGGGGCGCGCTACGCGCTGGCCGTCGCCTCGGGCGGCTACGCGATGGGCTGCGCGCTCAGGGCGCTGGGCGTGGGTCCCGGCGACAGGGTGCTGTCGAACGGGTTCACGCTGGCCCCGGTGCCGGGCGCCATCGCGAGCGTGGGGGCCGAGCCGGTCTTCGTCGAGACGACCGAGGCGCTGACCATCGACATCGACGATCTCGCGTCGAAGGCCGAGGCTTCGGATGCGAAGGTGCTCCTGCTCAGCCACATGCGCGGGCATATCTGCGACATGGACCGCCTGATGGACGTCGCCACGACCCGGGGCGTGCAGGTTGTCGAGGATTGCGCGCACACGATGGGCGCGGCGTGGAGGGGCGTGCCCTCGGGGCGGCACGGGGTCATCGGCTGCTACTCGACGCAGACCTACAAGCACATGAATTCGGGCGAGGGCGGACTTCTGGTGTCGGACGATCCCGATATCATGGCGAAAGCCGTGATGTTATCGGGTTCCTACATGCTTTTTGGCCGACACTCTGTGGGTCCCCCTGTGGATAGGTTCGAAAATGTAAAGTACGTGACCCCGAATGTCTCGGGTCGGATGGATCATCTGAGGGCGGCGATCCTCCGTCCGCAGCTCGCCGACCTGCCCGCGCAAGTGGGGCGCTGGAATGCCCTCTACCGGACGGTGGAGGAGGGGTTGCGGAACACGCCCGGCCTTAAGGTGATCGAGCGCCCGCCACAGGAAAGCATCGTCGGATCGTCGATCCAGTTTCTTCTTCCGGGCTGGTCGCCCGATGCCGTCCGCGCGCTCGTGGCGGCCTGCGTCGCGCGGGGGGTGGAGCTCAAATGGTTCGGCGCGGCCGAACCCGTCGCCTTCACGTCGCGTTACGACAGCTGGCGATACGCGGCCCCGCAGCGCCTGCCCGCGACCGACGCCATCCTCGCGGGGTTGATCGACATGCGCCTGCCGCTGACCTTTTCCGAGGCCGACGCCCGGCTGATCGCGTCGATCATCCGGGACGAGGTCATCGGCGCGCAGGCGCAGGCGGCGGAGTAGGGCTCCGTTTTCCTCGAGGAAAACGCTTGGGAAAACTCGAGTTTTCCCAACCGGAAAACTGCAGTTTTCCGCCCCCTCACACCAGCCGAGAGTTTTCCTTCGCCGCGCGCACGAAGTCGCGGAACAGTGGGTGCGGTGCGAAGGGTTTCGACTTCAGCTCGGGATGGAACTGCACCCCGATGAACCACGGATGGTCCGTTACCTCCACGATCTCCGGCAGCCGCCCGTCGGGTGACATGCCCGAAAAGCACAGGCCCTTGGCCTCCAGCGCCTCGCGGTACTTGATGTCGACTTCGTAGCGGTGGCGGTGGCGTTCCTCGATGGTGAGCGCGCCATAGGCATCGGCCACCTTCGAGCCCTCCTTCAGCACCGCGTCATAGGCGCCGAGCCGCATGGTGCCGCCCTTGTCGTCGGTCACCTTGCGCTTCACCTTGGCGTTGCCCTGCACCCATTCCTTCAGGTGATAGACCACGGGCGTGAAACGCTTTTTCCCGGACTCGTGGTCGAACTCCTCCGACCCGGCATCGCCCAGGTCGGCCAGGTTCCGCGCCGCCTCGATCACCGCCATCTGCATTCCGAGGCAAATGCCCAGATAGGGCACGTTCCGCGTCCGCGCGAATTCGGCGGCCTTGATCTTTCCCTCGGTCCCGCGCTCCCCGAAGCCGCCGGGCACGAGGATCGCGTCGAAGCCTTCAAGATACGGGGCGGGGTCCTCGCGCTCGAAGATCTCGGCGTCGATCCACTCCGCCTTGACCTTCACGCGGTTGGCCATGCCGCCATGGGTGAGCGCCTCGGCTATGGATTTGTAGGCGTCTTCCAGCTGCGTGTATTTGCCCACGATGGCGACGCGCACCTCGCCCTCGGGGTTGGCGATGCGGTCGGCCACGTCTTCCCAGATCGAGAGGTCGGGCTTGGGGGCCGGGCTGATCTGGAAGGCGTCGAGCACCGCCTGGTCCAGCCCCTCGCGGTGATAGGCGAGCGGCGCCTCGTAGATCGAGGACAGGTCCTGCGCCGCGATCACGGCATCGGGCCGGACGTTGCAGAACAGCGCCAGCTTCTCGCGCTCCTTGGCGGGGATCGGCCCCTCGGAGCGGCACACCAGGATATCGGGCGCGATGCCGATCGAGCGCAGCTCCTTGACCGAATGCTGCGTGGGCTTGGTCTTCAGTTCTCCGCTCGCCTTGATGTAGGGAAGAAGCGTCAGGTGCATGAAGATGCATTGCCCGCGCGGCTTGTCCTGGCTGAACTGTCGGATCGCCTCGAAGAAGGGCAGGCCCTCGATATCGCCGACGGTGCCGCCGATCTCGCAGAGCATGAAATCGACCTCGTCCTCGCCGATCCTGAGGAAATCCTTGATCTCGTTGGTGACGTGGGGAATCACCTGGATCGTCTTGCCGAGGTAATCGCCGCGCCGCTCCTTCTCGAGCACGTTGGAATAGATCCTGCCGGACGACACCGAATCCGTCATCCGCGCGGCCACCCCCGTGAAACGTTCGTAATGCCCGAGGTCGAGGTCGGTTTCCGCCCCGTCATCGGTCACGAAGACCTCGCCATGCTCGAAGGGCGACATCGTCCCGGGGTCCACGTTCAGGTAGGGGTCGAGCTTGCGCAGCCGGACCGTGAAGCCGCGCGCCTGCAGAAGCGCGCCGAGTGCCGCCGAGGCCAGACCCTTGCCAAGCGACGAGACCACACCGCCGGTGATGAAGATGAAACGCGCCATGACTGTCTGAACTCCCGTGCCGGGTGCGCCGCGCTTCTCCGCGGCAGTCGCCCTATCCCTCTATCACGGGATTTGAGAATAACCGGATTCGCCCTGTCGCTGCAAGGCGAACCTCTACATGATGTTGAGTGATCGGGGTGAAAACCCTAGATATACGGCTGTTTTGCCTCAGTCCGCGCGGGGCGGCAGGGCCGGGGCATCGCCCGAGATCGGCGGCAGAAGATCCGATGCCGGCGGCAGTGCAGGCCCGTCCGCGGGCGCTTCTTCCGTCGCCGCGCCCGTTCCGATGCGGTCCAGCACCGACGAGCCCGCCGAGTTCTGCGCCGCGATGATCGTCAGGGTGATCGACGTGGCGAGAAACGCGATCGCGAAGGCCCAGGTCAGCTTGCCGAGCGCCGTCGCGGCCTGCCGCCCCGTCATTACGCCGCCGCCGCCGCCCATGCCCAGGCCACCCCCCTCGGAGCGCTGCAGGAGCACCACGCCGATCAGGCAGATGGCGAGAATGAGATGGACGACGAGAATGACGTTTTCCATGGGCGGGGTCCCTTTAGGAGGCCGGGCTCGGATTTGCGCCTACTTATGAGATGCGGCATGCCGCCGCAAGACCAACTGGCACAACCTTAGCGCGAGTTTTCGGCCGTCGCGCAAGAGCTTTGTTGCAGTTGAAGGCATTTTTCCGATCGGCACACCGGTGTATACCGTTTTTCCGCCCAGTCGGGGTAACCGGCTCTTCTGCGGCGGCATGTCGCACCTGGAGGGATCTTCCGCGAGACTCCGCTTTCAACCGCGTCGTCCGACCGCTATAGCCGCCGCGGACCGCAAACCGGAGGATCCGCAATGGCTAACGTCGTCGTCGTCGGCGCCCAGTGGGGTGATGAGGGCAAGGGCAAGATCGTCGACTGGCTGAGCGAGCGCGCCGACGTGATCGCCCGTTTCCAGGGCGGCCATAACGCGGGCCATACCCTCGTGATTGACGGGGCGGTCTACAAGCTGCACGCGCTGCCCTCGGGCGTGGTCCGCGGTGGCAAGCTGTCGGTCATCGGCAATGGCGTGGTGCTCGACCCCTGGCACCTGCTGCAGGAGATCGAGACGATCCGCGCGCAGGGGGTGGAGATCACGCCCGAGACGCTGATGATCGCCGAGAACACGCCGCTGATCCTGCCCATCCACGGCGAGCTGGACCGCGCCCGCGAAGAGGCCGCCAGCCCCGGCGCCAAGATCGGCACCACCGGCCGCGGCATCGGCCCGGCCTACGAGGACAAGGTCGGCCGCCGCTCGGTGCGGGTCGCCGACCTTGCCGATGACGCTACGCTCGAGGCGCGGGTGGACCGCGCGCTGACCCATCACAATGCGCTGCGCAAGGGCCTCGGCATCGACGAGATCGACCGCTCCGCGCTGATCGCGCAGCTCAAGGAGATCGCGCCGCACATCCTGCAATACGCAGGCCCCGTCTGGAAGGTGATGACCGAGAAGCGCAAGGCCGGCAAACGCATCCTTTTCGAAGGGGCGCAGGGCGCGCTTCTCGACATCGATTTCGGCACCTATCCCTTCGTCACCTCCTCGAACGTCATCGCGGGGCAGGCGGCGACCGGCGTGGGCATCGGACCGGGCGCCATCGATTACGTGCTCGGCATCGTGAAGGCCTACACCACCCGCGTGGGCGAGGGGCCTTTCCCGACCGAGCTTCTCGACGCTGACGGCCAGCGCCTTGGCGAACGCGGCCACGAGTTCGGCACCACCACGGGCCGCAAGCGGCGCTGCGGCTGGTTCGACGCCTGCCTGGTGCGCCAGACATGCGCCACCTCGGGCGTGAAAGGCATCGCGCTGACCAAGCTCGACGTGCTCGACGGGTTCGAGACGCTGAAGATCTGCGTGGGCTACGACCTCGACGGGCAGCGCCTCGACTACCTGCCGACGGCGGCGGATCAGCAGGCGCGCTGCACGCCCATCTACGAAGAGATGCCGGGATGGTCCGAGTCGACCGAGGGCGCGCGCAGCTGGGCCGACCTTCCCGGTGAAGCGGTAAAATACGTGCGCCGCATCGAGGAGTTGATCGAGTGCCCGGTGGCCCTACTCTCCACCTCGCCCGAGCGGGACGACACGATCCTCGTGACCGACCCGTTCGCCGACTGACACCGGACCGACCCCGAAAGGGACTGCTATGGCGCTCAGCTACAAGACCCGGCGACGGCTGTCGCTGGTCGTTCTGATCTTCGGCCTGCCGGCCTATATCGCGCTTGCGTGGTGGATCATGAGCCTGATCGACCGGCCGTCCATCTGGGTGGAACTGGCGATCTACATCCTGCTCGGCATCCTCTGGGCACTGCCGCTCAAGGCCGTGTTCAAGGGTGTCGGCCAGGCCGACCCGGACGCCCCGCGCGAGGACTGATCCCAACGCCCCGATGGCCCCGCGACGGGGCACCTGACAGGGCGCCGCAGGCGGTCGTCCGGCTCAGTCTTCGGCGCGCGGCTCGACCAGCCGGAAGGCACCCCGCGCCACGCGCTCGATCCGCCCGCGACGCATCAGGGTTCCGAAGGCCTGCAGCATGTCCTCGTGCCCGATCGAGTTGTCGGTCGCATCCGCGATCATGCGGAACAACTGCGTGCGGTCGAAGGTTCCGGTGCCGAACTCGACCTCGGCGTATGCCGCGGCCAGCTCGACCACCTCTTCGATCTCGACGGCGTCGCTTTCCTCGAGGCGCTGGGCGAAACGCGCGCCATGGGTCGATGCGATCTCGTCAGGGGCCCCGGCCGCGGCGCCATCACGTGCCTCGGCATCGGGCGTCTCGCCACCGTCCGAGACCTCCGTCACGGCGGCGGTGACGGGCGCCTTCCCGGTCTCCGTGTCACCCAGCAGGAGGGGCGCGGGGTCGGCTTGCGGCGCGATGGTCGCCGTCCGGCCCACGGCCAGGGCCTCGGCCGCGTCTTCGCCGGGCGTCTCCATCTCGGGTGCCATCAGTTCGGCGGTGTTGCCGCCCCGCCCGAGGCTCATGATGATGCCTGCCCGCTGCGCGAGCTGCGCCAGGCTGTTGGTCATCTTGCGCGGAACCTGGACCGCGCCTGCAGTCGCATCGCCCGAGGCGAGCTGGAGCGGAGCCGCGCCTTCGCCGGCACTCACGCGGCGCGGGCGCACCGGTGCCTTCGGCGCTTCGGGCATGTCGTCCACGCGTTGCTCGGACACCAGCACCAGCGGCGCCGTACGCGCCTCTCCGCGGCGGCGGGTGACATCGACCCGCACGCGGCGCGGGCGCATCACATGGGCAAGGTCCTCGCGGTAATCGGCGGTGGCATCCTCGAGGCCCGTCTCGCCCACCGGCGACAGCTTCCGGTCAGCGGTCCGCGCGGCGACGGCGGCCTTCAGATGCTCGATGTTCGCCCGGCGGCGCGACGTGTCGGCATGGGACAGCCTGTCCTCGGTGGCATTGAAGAGACGGTCGGCATCGTCCACCCGGGCAAGGCGCGCGGTCGCGGCGGAGGCATCCTCGGCGGGCGTGGCGGTATCCTCGGCCCCGGTCCCCACGGGCGGGGCGACGGCCTCGGACGCTCCGGGCACCGGGGCTTCGTCATCGTCGGATGCCGCGCGATCCCGCTCGGCAGGCGCATCCCCGGCCTTGTCCGCCGGCGCATCGTCAGCGGGGGCGGCCTGCGTCCCCGTCGCGGCCGCGATGGCCGCGGACAGGGCGTCATCGTCATCGGTGGGCGCGTCCGCTTCCTCGCCCCGGGGCGGCTCGGCGGCGCGCTGGCCCACCGCGGCCTCGGCGCGCTCGTCTTCGTCTTCGATCGCTGCGGTGGCTCCGCGACGGATCATCGCCAGGCGCTCGGCCACCGAAGCCCCGTCGAGCGGCGCATCGGAACCGAAATAGGCGCTCTCGTCGATCTCCGGACCCTGTTCTTCCGTCTCTGCGAAGAAGGCCGCAGGCAAGGCGTCCGAACCGGGTTCGTCCCCGTCCGGCCCGTCGTCCAGGGCCTCGGCCGGGAGCGAGTCTCCGCCGTCTGTCGCATCCGAGGCGAGCACGTTCGCGGCCGCGGCTTCATCGTCGCCCGGTTCAGTCGTCGGGGTGGCCTTGTCATCCGGCGTGTCGGCCAGCGCGGCGGCCACTGCGGCCAGCGTGTCCCGGCCGTCGTCGGCAGCCCCGTCCACGTCGACAGTGGCGTCGTCGGCGTCGCCGGCCTCGGCCGTTGCAGCCGGTGCCTCGGGCTCCGGCTCGTCCTCGTGCTCCCTGGCCGCGGCCGCCGCGAGGGCAGCGTCTCCGGCCATGTCCTCACCGAGGACCGCCTGCGCATCGTCGCCCGCGTCGTCAACGGTCCTGTCTTCCGCCTGCGCCTGCGGCTGCGGTTCGGTCCCGGTCGCGCTCCCGCCCTGCGCCGGATCCGTGGCATCGGGGGCGGTGTCGTCCTTCAGGATGTCCGGCGTGACGTCACTCGCTCCGTGCCCGGGCCTGTCGTCCGCCTGGTCCGGCGTTCCGGTCCCGGCTGCGGGGGCCTCGGGCATGCTCTCGCGGTGCGGGCGCAGCAACAGGCCGCTCTCGAGGATCTTGGCCTCGACCCGGCGCTCGATCGCGGCCTCGGTGATGCGATGCAGCATCTCCGTGTCCGGCGTTGGCGGCTCGGCCCCGAAATAGCGATCCTCCGCCGCGAGGTCGCGGAAATACTCCGCGATGGCCTTCATCGCCTCGAACGGTTGGTCGAAACCCTCGAGGGTGCAGGAAAAGGTGCCATAGGACACCGTCAGGATCTTGTTCGCGTCGCTCATGGGTCTCTGTCACTCTGCTCGACCGGACGTATCCGGTTTTTTAATGATTGCGTACGGTCTGCCAAAGTGATTCCCCGGAAACGGGACATGATTAGGGCGTTTCAGGGGAGATTATCCTGAATATGGGCAACAATGTGCCGCGCTTCGAGTCCGGCGACGGGGTCACCCTGCTCGGCGGCGGCGCGCTCGGCGAGGGGGACCTGTCGCTGTCGCTGTCGCTTGCCCCCCGCCTCGTGGCCGCCGACGGGGGCGCGGCGACGGCTCTTGCCGCCGGGCACATGCCCGAGGCGGTCTATGGCGACATGGACAGCCTGGCCGACGAGGCGCGGGCCCGCATCCCCGCGGACCGCGTCCATGCCATCCCCGAGCAGGAAAGCACCGATTTCGACAAGGCGCTGCGGCAGATCAGGGCGCCTGTCATCCTCGCCGTGGGGTTCACCGGGGCGCGCATCGACCACGAACTTGCGGTCTACCATGTTCTCGCGGCCCGGGCCGCGTCGCGCTGCATCGTGCTGGGCGCGGAGGACATGATCCTGCACGCCCCGCCACGGCTTATGCTCGACCTGCCGCGCGGCACACGCCTGTCGATCTTTCCGCTGGCCCCCGTCACCGGGCGCAGCCGCGGCCTGGAATGGCAGATCGACGGGCTGCGCCTCGACCCGCTGGGCCGCATCGGCACCTCGAACCGCAGCACGGGTGCGCCGGTCGAACTGACCTTCGACGGGCCTGGCGCCCTTCTGATCCTGCCGCGCACGGAACTTCGCGCGGTCTTCGACGCGGTGGCGGGGGCGTCAGTTTGGTCTCGCCCCGCGGGCGTTGCTTCGCTATGAACCAAAGCCGAACGACCCCCTGCAGGAGACGGGCCGCCCCATGACCGCCGAGCTTTCCCCCATCGACAAGGCGAAATACGTCGCCGCCCGCCGCGCCGTCGAGTTCGTCGAGGACGGGATGCGGGTCGGCCTCGGCACCGGCTCGACGGCCGCGTGGATGGTGCGCTGCCTCGGCGAGCTGATCCGCGATGACGGCATGAAGATCACCGGCGTCGCCACCTCGGCGCGCACCGCGCAGCTTGCGCGCGAGGTCGGCGTGCCGGTCAAGACGCTCGACGAGGTGCGCTGGCTCGACCTGACGATCGACGGGGCGGACGAGTTCGACCCGAACCTGAACCTGATCAAGGGCGGCGGCGGCGCGCTTCTGCACGAGAAGATCGTGGCCACGGCCTCGGACCAGATGGTCGTGATCGCGGACCTCTCCAAGCAGGTCCACACGCTGGGCAACTTCCCCCTGCCGGTCGAGGTCATCCCCTTCGGCTGGCAGACCACCAAGGCGCTGATCGAGGAGATGCTGTCGAACGTCGACGTGATGGGCCGCTCGGCCAGCCTGCGCCTGAACGGGGCCGAGCCGTTCCGCTCGGACGAGGGGAACTACATCCTCGACCTGCACCTGCGCCGGATCGCCAACCCGACGCAACTGAGCCTCGTGCTGAACCAGATCCCCGGCGTGGTTGAGAACGGCCTCTTCCTCGACATCTGCGACGTGCTGGTGATCGGCAATGGCGACGGCACGGTCGAGGTGCGCGACATCAACAACGGCACGGTCGAGCACGAGCGCATCGACATCAGCGACACCGAGAACCTCTTCGCCGACAGTGCCGAGTGATCCCGGTCGCGCAGAGGTGAGGGCGCCGCGACGCGGCTTTGACTGGCATCGCGCGGTCGTACATGAAATACCCTCGCCCGGAATGACGGATCGGACGGCAGGACAGCCATGGCGGATTTCGACTACGACCTCTTCGTGATCGGTGGCGGATCAGGCGGCGTGCGTGCCGCCCGCGTCGCTGCCGCGACCGGCGCGAAGGTCGCGCTGGCCGAGGACAGCCGCCTGGGCGGCACCTGCGTCATCCGGGGCTGCGTGCCGAAAAAGCTGATGGTCTTCGCCAGCGAGTACCGCGAGATGTTCGCCGATGCCCGCGCCTATGGCTGGGACCTCGGGGATGGTGCCTTCGACTGGCCGCGCTTCTCGGGGCAGCTCAACACCGAACTCGACCGGCTGGAAGGCGTCTACCGCGGCCTGCTCGAGGGCTCGAAGGTCGAGATCTTCGACCAGCGCGCGAAGCTCTCGGGCACGCACGAGGTGACCCTTGCGGACGGCCGCACGACATCGGCCAAGCACATCCTGATCGCCACGGGCGGCCACCCGGTGCGCCCCGAGATGCCGAACGCGCATCTCGGCATGGTGTCCGATGACATTTTCCACATGGAGAAACTGCCCAGGTCGATCCTGATCGTCGGCGGCGGCTACATCGCCTGCGAATTCGCCTGCATCCTTCACGGGCTCGGCGTCGAGGTCACGCAATTCTACCGCGGGGCGCAGATCCTGCGCGGCTTCGACGGCGAGGCGCGCGGCCTCATCGCCGACCAGATGCAGGAGCGAGGCATCGACCTGCATCTCGGCACCAACATCGTCGAGATGACGCCCGCCGGCTCGGATCACGTCTCGGTTCCCGTCGAGGAAGGGATGGGCCCGCCCGCCACAGAGACGCCGGCACCTCCCGAAGGTCGGCCGGGCGATCCGGTCTGGGTCAAGGCATCGAACGGGATGGAGCGGGTCTTCGACGCGGTCCTCTTCGCCACCGGTCGTGCGCCCAACACCCGAGACATGGGGCTCGAGGAGGCGGGCGTGAAGATCGGTCGCCGCGGCGAGATCGTGGTGGATGACTTCAGCCAGACCGCCGTGCCCTCGATCTACGCGATCGGGGATGTCACCAACCGCGTGAACCTGACGCCGGTGGCGATCCGCGAGGGAATGGCCTTCGTCGAGACGGTCTTCAAGGGCAACCCCACGCCCGTCGATCACGACCTGATCCCGTCGGCGGTCTTCACCCAGCCCGAGTTCGGCACCATCGGCCTGTCCGAGGAAGAGGCGCGCGACCAGGAGCCGGTCGAGATCTACTGCACCTCGTTCCGTCCGATGCAGTCGGCCTTTGCCGGGCGGCCCGACCGGGTGCTGATGAAACTCGTCGTGTCGAAGGAAACCCGCCGCGTCCTGGGCTGTCATATCGTCGCGCCGAATGCGGGCGAGATGATCCAACTGGCCGGCATCGCGGTCAAGATGGGCGCCACGAAAGAGGATTTCGACCGCACCGTGGCGGTCCACCCGACCATGGCGGAAGAGCTGGTGACGATGAAATCGCCGGTGCGCACGGCGTGATGCGCCTTGATCTTGGGGGAAAAACGCACAGCTTGGCGTGAAACCGGGGCGCGGATGCCCCATATGGGACGAGACAGACGTTTTGCAGTTGAGGGGAACGACGATCGATGGCTGGCAATAGTGGCGGACCCTGGGGCGGCGGTGGCGGCTCCGGCGGCGGTGGCGGAGGCAACCGCGGCAACAACGGCTCGGGCGGACCGGGCGGGCGGCGCCCCGGCGGGCCCGACCAGCAGATCCCCGAGCTGGATGAGATCGTTCGCAAGGGCCAGGAACAGCTTCGCGTCCTGATGGGTGGCCGCGGCGGCCGCTCGGGCGGCGGCGGTGGCGGCGGCGGGGACAACCCGATCAGCCCGCGCACCCTGGCGCTTGTCGGCGTTGTCGCGGCACTGCTGTTCTGGGGCTACCAGTCCTTCTACACCGTGCGGCCGGAAGAACAGTCGGTCGAGCTTTTCCTGGGCGAGTTCTCCTCGATCGGGAACCCGGGCCTCAACTTCGCGCCCTGGCCAGTCGTGACCGCCGAGGTCGTGAACGTCACCTCGGAACGCAACGAATCCATCGGCACCGCGCGCTCGGGCACCTCGGACGAGGGCCTGATGCTGACCACCGACGAGAACATCGTCGACATCGATTTCGAAGTGGTCTGGAACATCTCGGACCCGGCGCAGTTCCTCTTCAACCTGCGCGACCCCGACGCCACCATCCGCGCCGTTTCCGAGGCCGCGATGCGCGAGGTGATCTCGCAAAGCCAGCTCGCGCCGATCCTCAACCGCGACCGCGGCGTGATCGCCGACACGGTGCAGACGCTGATCCAGACCACGCTCGACAGCTACGACTCGGGCGTGAACATCGTGCGTCTCAACCTCGACCGGGCCGACCCGCCCGCCGAGGTGATCGACGCCTTCCGCGACGTGCAGGCTGCCGAACAGGAGCGTGACCAGCTCGAACGTCAGGCCGATGCCTACGCCAACCGCGTCCTCGCCGGCGCCCGCGGTGAGGCCGCGCAGGTCCTGGAACAGGCCGAAGCCTACCGCGCCCAGGTCGTCAACGAGGCCGAGGGTGAAGCAAGCCGCTTCCTCGCCGTTCTCGGAGAGTACACCGATGCCCCCGAGGTCACGCGCCGTCGTCTTTACCTCGAGACGATGGAGCGGGTCCTGGGCGACGTGGATCTCGTGATCCTCGACCAGAACGGGTCGGGCGGGCAGCAGGGCGTCGTGCCCTACCTGCCGCTGGACCAGCTGCGCCGGAACCAGGGCACCACCACCACGACCGGGAGTTCGAACTGATGCGCCGTATCACATTCCTTATCCCCGTCGTCATCCTCGGCGTCGCCGTCCTGCTCAGCTCGATCTTCGTGGTCGACGAACGCCAGCGCGCGCTGGTGCTGCAATTCGGCCAGATCCGCCAGGTGATCGAGGAGCCGGGTCTCAACTTCAAGATCCCCTTCATCCAGGAAGTCGTCTTCTACGACGACCGCATCCTCTCGGTCGACACGCTGCCGATCGAGGTGACGCCCTCCGATGACCGCCGCCTCGTCGTGGACGCCTTCGCGCGCTACCGCATCATCGACGTGGTGCAGTTCCGCCAGGCCGTCGGCGCCGGCGGCATCCGCGCCGGCGAGGACCGTCTCGAGGGGATCATCAACCCCACCATCCGGGCCGTTCTCGGTGCCGATGGCGTGACCTCCAACACCATCCTGTCCGAAGAGCGCGCGGCGCTCATGGACCAGATCACGGTGCAGGCCCGCGCCCGTGCCGCGGCGCTCGGGCTCGAGGTGCTGGACGTGCGGCTGAAGCAGACGAACCTGCCCGCGCAGAACCTCGAGGCGACCTTCGCCCGGATGCGCGCCGAGCGGGAACGCGAAGCGACCGACGAACGCGCCCGCGGTGAAGAGGCCGCCCAGCGTGTCCGCGCCCAGGCCGACCGGACCGTGGTCGAGCTGGTCTCGGATGCCCGCCGCGAGGCCGAGATCATCCGGGGTGAGGCCGACGCCGAGCGCAACCGCATCTTCGCCGAGGCCTTCGGCCAGGATCCCGAGTTCTTCGAGTTCTACCGCTCGATGACCGCCTACGAGCGGGCGCTGCGCCAGCAGAACTCCACCATGGTGATCTCGCCCGACAGCGAGTTCTTCGAATACCTCTCGGGGGCCGGCGGCGCCGGGCCCGCGGGGCGGTAACGGGATCTCGACATGGTCCTGATCCTGCTCTTGGGTCTGGGCATGGCACTTGTGATCGAGGGGCTTGTGTTCGCACTGGCCCCTTCGCGTCTCGAGGACCTGCTCAGGCTGATGCAATCCATCCCCGTCGAAACCCGCCGCCTGATCGGGCTGGGTGCGATGACGCTGGGCGCGGTCCTCATCTCCTTCGCGATCAGCGCCGGGGTCTGAGGCGGCGCGCGTTCGGCGCCTCCGCCCGCACATCCTCTGGCCTTCGCGCGGGATCGCGTTACGATATGTCACGACGATGTTACGGATTGCCCGCCCGTAACCTGTACGCCCGGCATTGATCCGTGCCCGCCGGGGGCAAATATGGGGGGCAGGGGCGGGTTTGCAGCCGCCCGATCCAGGCTTGGACAGGAGGAAAGTTCGTGACGATCCAACAGGCCCGAAATACCGCACCGCGCCGCGCCGTGCCCGCGCTGGCCGCGACCCGCGAGGCCACCAGCGGCCCGGCGATCTACCGCGCGGCGCTCGCGCTCCTGATCTCCGCGATGGTCATCCTCGCAACCATCACCACGGCCGAGCAGGCGCGCGCGCAATCCACGCCGCCCGCGACCTTCGCCGATCTCGTCGACCAGGTCGGCGATTCGGTCGTGAACATCACCACCTCGGCCATCGTGGCCGGGCGCCAGGGCGGCCCGGGCCCCATGGTGCCCGAAGGCTCGCCGCTCGAGGATTTCTTCAACGAGTTCCTCGACCGCCAGAACCCCGAGCGCGCCCCGCGCCGGAGCCAGGCGCTCGGCTCGGGTTTCGTCATCTCCGAGGACGGCTACATCGTGACGAACAATCACGTCATCGAGGGTGCCGACGAGATCATCATCGAGTTCCGCGCGGGCTTCGAGCTGGAAGCCGAGATCATCGGCACCGATCCCAACACCGACATCGCGCTTCTGAAGGTGGAAGCGGACGCGCCGCTGCCCTTCGTCCCCTTCGGCGACAGCGAGGCGATGCGCGTGGGTGACTGGGTCATGGCCATGGGCAACCCGCTGGGGCAGGGATTTTCCGTCTCGGTCGGCATCGTCTCGGCCTCGGGCCGGGCGCTCTCGGGCACCTATGACGACTACATCCAGACCGACGCGGCCATCAACCGCGGCAACTCGGGCGGTCCTCTCTTCAACCTCGCGGGCGAGGTGATCGGGGTGAACACCGCGATCCTGTCGCCCACCGGCGGCTCGATCGGCATCGGCTTCGCCATGTCCTCGGAGGTCGTGACCAACGTGGTCGACCAGCTGCGCGAATTCGGCGAGACCCGCCGCGGCTGGCTTGGCGTGCGCATCCAGGACGTGAGCCCCGACATCGCCGAGGGCCTCGGCCTCGAGGAGGCGCGCGGCGCATTGGTGACCGACGTCCCCGAAGGCCCGGCCGCCGAGGGCGGTGTCGAGGTGGGCGATGTCATCCTCGCCTTCGACGGCGAGGAGATCGCGGACACCCGCGAGCTTGTCCGCATCGTCGGCGACAGCGCCGAGGGGCAGACCGTGCGCCTGCTCGTCTTCCGCGACGGCGATACCCAGACCCTGCGCGTGACGCTGGGTCGCCGCGAGACGGCCGAGGGCGCCGGTGCCACCACGCCGGATGGCGCGCCGATCGCGCCCGCCTCTTCCGAGGTGCTCGGGATGGACCTTGTGCCGCTGACCGACGAGATGCGTGACAGGCTGGGCGTTCAGAGCATCGCGGGCGGCCTCGTCGTCGAGGCGGTGGACCCCGCGTCGGATGCGGCCGCCAAGGGCCTGCAGCCGGGTGACGTGATTGCCGAGGTGGCGCAGCAGCCCGTGGCCGATGTCGCTGCCTTCCGCGAGCGGGTCGAGACCGCGACGGAGAACGGGCAGAAGTCCATCCTCCTGCTGATCCGCCGTGGTGGTGATCCCCGCTTCGTGGCCCTCAGCCTCGAAGATTGATCGGTCCGACGAGACCCTGAAGAACCCCGTGCCCCGGCGCGGGGTTCTGTCTGTCAGGGCAGGGGGAGCGCTGTTCAGCCGCTGCCGCCGCCCGACGCCAGCTCCGGATCCCAGAGCGCCAGCCCCAGCTGCCGCGCCGCCGCCAGCGACAGGATCCCGCTGTCGAGCCCCTGCGGCGCCTGGAAATCGCGCACCGCGCGCATCGTGCGACGGTTCATCACGCCGGTCGCGGGCCCGAGGTAAAGCCCCCGCGTCGCCAGTGCCCGCTGCACCGACGCGATGAAATCCGGGTCGCCCCGCTGCAACTGGCAGGGGATCTCGAACCACAGCTCGCGCCGCTCCTCGACGATGCGCTGATGCGTCTCGGTCACGAAGACCGCAGGCTCGCGCAGGGTGCCGTCGCTGGCGATCTGCGGCGGCTGGAGCATCACCTGCTCGGTCACGGTCTCGATCACCGCGGGCGTCGACTCGTTGGCGTAGCAGGCGGAGGGATCGGCATCGGGCGGCCCCGCGCCGCGGGTGACCTCGATCGCGTCCTCACCGATCCGAAGCGGCGCCGCGAAGGCACTCCGCTCCGAGGCCGGCACGCAGGCCGACAGGGCCGAGAGACCGGCCAGAAGGATCACGATGCGCATGGACTGCCCGTCCTGCCTGTCTTGTTGTTCCGGGCAGGATACACGGGTTTCCCGCGTCGGGAAAGCGCGGGCTTGCTCAGGGCTGATCGGCGGCGCGCGTCGGCTCGTGCAGGCGCACCAGATCGTCGAGCATGCCCGAGATATCCTCGACCTCTTCGGCGACCACATGGGTGACACCCGATTGCCGCTGCACCCGCCCCGTCACCCTCAGAAGCCGCCCCGCGATCACCGCGCGTCGGAAGCGCTGGTAGATCTTCTGCCAGACGACCACGTTGCAGACCCCGAACTCGTCCTCGAGCGTGACGAAGATCACCCCCTTGGCCGTGCCCGGCCGCTGCCGCACCAGCACGAGCCCCGCCACCGCCACCCGCGCCCCCTCGGGCGGCAGGTGCAGCAGGTGATGGGGCAGGCACGCGGGCGGGCGCGGCCAGCCGGGGGGGGTAACGGCGGGCTCCATGGTGAACGAATGTAGAACATCGCGGCATGGGTGCAAGCCCGGCAATTCGGGCTGGAAAGCCGCGGGCGCTCATATTACCTACACCCGGACGCGCGCAGGCGGCCCCGGATGAGGAAAGGCGAGAGATGGCGAAGATCACCTATATCGAGCACAACGGAACCGAGCATGTGGTCGACGTGCCCAACGGCCTGACCGTCATGGAAGGCGCGCGCGACAACAACATCCCCGGCATCGAGGCCGATTGCGGCGGCGCCTGCGCCTGCTCGACCTGCCATGTCTACGTCCACCCCGACTGGGTCGCCAAGCTGCCCGAGATCGACCCGATGGAAGAGGACATGCTGGAGTTCGCCTACCAGCCCGACGCCCAGCGGTCGCGCCTGACCTGCCAGCTCAAGGTCTCGGACGCGCTCGACGGTCTCGTCGTGCAGATGCCCGAAAAGCAGATCTGACCGGTGCCGGTGGCGCCGCGTCCCCGGTTGCTCCGGTGGAGGCGTCCCGCCCGCGGCGCGTCTGTCGCGGCGGGCCTGTGGCTGGCCGGGGCCCTTGGCGCCGCCGCCTGCGAGACCCCGCCCTGGCAGGGCGTGGCGATGGCGGGATCGCTCGCCCGGATCGACGCGGGCCAGGGCCCCGTCGCCGCCTGGTACGAAGACCCCACGACGCGCTACGCCCACGGCGTGCTGGGTGACGCGGTCGAGGCGGGCACGCTCGCCGTGCAGACCGCCCCCGCGCCTGCCTGCCGCGTGGCCCGGATCACCCTGCCGCCGTCCGAGGTGTTCGAGGACATCGCCCCCCGCCTCGCCGATCTCGACGGCGATGGCCGGGCCGAGATCATCGCCGTCCACAGCCACCGCGACCGCGGCGCGCGCCTCGCCGTCTATGCCGTGGCGCCCGACGGCAGCACCCTGCAACTCGCCGCCGCCACGCCGCATATCGGCCGCACGAACCGCTGGCTCGCACCCCTCGGCGCCGCGGACCTCGACGGTGACGGCGCGACCGAGATCGCCTACATCGACCGCCCCCACCTCGCCCGCACGCTGCGCGTCTGGCGCTACCTGCCCGCCGGCCCGGGGCAGGGCACCCTGACCGAGGTTGCGGCCCTCGAGGGGCTGACCAACCACCGCATCGGCGAGGCCTTCATCTCGGGCGGCCTGCGCGACTGCGGCTCCGGCCCAGAGATCATCACCGCCGACGCTTCATGGTCCCGCGTGATGGCCACCCGCCTCGGTAGCGCCACCCTCACCACCCGCGCCCTCGGCCCGTGGAGCCCTGCGGCCGTCGCCGATGTGCTGGCCTGCCGCCACTGACCGCCCGTTAACCTTAACGCGCGCGCCCTCCCTTCACCTTTCCCAAAATACGCATGTCCCACGGTGCCGCCGGCTCTGCCGCCGGGGTTGACTTCACCGCCCGCCGACGCTCTATCGGCGCGACGCCAGACCCGAGCCGAGACACCCAGAAAAGGGACCGCCCATGCACGCCTTCCGCAGCCACACCTGCGCCGCCCTGACCGCCGCCAATACCGGCGAAACCGTCCGCCTGTCGGGCTGGGTCCATCGCCGGCGCGACCATGGCGGCGTGATCTTCATCGACCTGCGCGACCATTACGGGATCACCCAGGTTCTCTGCGACCCCGACAGCCCGGTCTTCTCGCAGGTGGAAAAGCTGCGGGCCGAATACTGCATCCGCATCGACGGCACGGTGAAGGCGCGCGACCCCGAGCTGGTGAACCCCAAGATCCCCACCGGCGAGATCGAGGTCTTCATCCGCGACATGGAAATCCTAGGCGGGGTCTCGGGCGAGCTGCCGCTGCAGGTCTTCGGCGACCAGGAATACCCCGAGGAGACGCGCCTCAAGTACCGCTACCTCGACCTGCGCCGCGAGGCGATGCAGTCGAACATGACGCTCCGCTCCGACGTCGTCGCCTCGATCCGCCGCCGGATGTGGGACATCGGCTTCCGCGAGTACCAGACGCCGATCATCACCGCCTCGTCCCCCGAGGGCGCGCGCGACTTCCTCGTGCCCTCGCGGCTGCACCCGGGCAAGTTCTACGCCCTGCCCCAGGCCCCGCAGCAGTTCAAGCAGCTCCTGATGGTGTCGGGCTTCGACAAGTATTTCCAGATCGCGCCCTGTTTCCGCGACGAGGACCCGCGCGCCGACCGTTCGCCCACCGATTTCTACCAGCTCGACCTCGAGATGTCCTTCGTCGAGCAGGAAGACGTGTTCCACACGATCGAGCCGGTTCTGAAGTGCGTCTTCGCCGAGTTCGGCAAGGGCCGCACCGTCGACCAGGTCTGGCCGCGCATTTCCTACCGGGATGCAGCGCTCTGGTACGGCACCGACAAGCCCGACCTGCGCAACCCGATCAAGATGAGCCGCGTGTCCGAGCATTTCGCAGGCTCCGGCTTCGCGATCTTCGCCAAGATCCTCGAGCAGGAGGGCACCGAGGTCCGCGCGATCCCCGCTCCGGGTGGCGGCAGCCGCAAGTTCTGCGACCGGATGAATTCCTGGGCCCAGAAAGAGGGGCTGCCGGGGATGGGCTACATCTTCTGGCGCGACGGCGAGGACGGGCTGGAAGCCGCGGGGCCGCTCGCCAAGAACATCGGCCCCGAACGGACCGAGGCGATCCGTCAGCAACTGCATCTGAACAAGGGCGATGCCGCCTTCTTCCTTGCCGGCAAGCCGCATGAGTTCGAGGGCGTGGCGGGCCGCGCCCGCGTGGCCATCGGCGAAGAGCTGGGCCTTGTCGACGAAAGCCGCTTCGCCTTCGCCTGGATCGTCGATTTCCCGATGTACGAGAAGGACGACGAGACGGGCCGCGTGGATTTCAGCCACAATCCCTTCTCGATGCCGCAGGGCGGTCTCGACGCGCTCTCGGGCGATCCGCTCGACGTGCTGGGCTACCAGTACGACCTCGCCTGCAACGGTTACGAGATCGTGTCGGGCGCGATCCGGAACCACAAGCCGGAAATCATGTTCAAGGCCTTCGAGCTTGCAGGCTACGGCGCGGACGAGGTCCGCAAGCGCTTCGGCGGCATGGTCAACGCGTTCCAGTACGGTGCCCCGCCGCACGGGGGCTGCGCCGCGGGCATCGACCGGATCGTGATGATCCTGGCGGGCACCTCGAACATCCGCGAGGTCATCCTCTTCCCGATGAACCAGCGGGCCGAGGACCTGATGATGAGCGCGCCATCCGAGCCCACCAGCGATCAGCTGATGGAGCTTGGCCTGCGCGTCATTCCAAGGGAGTGACCCTCGGGGCAGGGGCGCGGGCCTGCCGATCTCCGTCCGGGGCGTTCCGTGAGCGATGGCGCCGGTTGGATCGGATCGGATCGGCTCACGTCCCGCCCGCGTCAGATCGCCATCGGCATCGCCCGGATGCGTTGTGACAGGAAGGCGCGCAGGATCGAGCGGTCCACCGGGCCGACGGTGTCACCCAGCCCCAGGGCGCATTCCTCAAGTGCCGTGTCATGCGCGCTCCGGGCAAGGCCCAGCAGGAACCGGCGCAGGTAACCGACGGGCGGTGCATCGAGCGCCAGCAGGTCCATCGCGTGACTCAGGTCCTCGCGAAAGGACAGAAGGTCGGGCGCCAGCACGGTCGTGTCCGCTGCCCGCGGGAATTTCGGCTTCATGTCATCGGGCACATGCGCCAGGACCGCGGCCTGGAACGCCGCGAGGGATTCCACCGGTTTCGGCAGGAAGCCGTCGGCGCCGGCCGCCATCGCCTCGCCCGCCGCCGTCTCGCGCTCGGCGCCCGAGGTCCCCAGAAGGATCGGAACCCGCGGTTGCATGGCGTTCATCGTCCGCAGCAGGTCGAGGCCCGAACCGTCCGGCAGGCCGAGGTCGATGATCCCGATCGCGGGGCGATAGACGTTCAGGTGACGTTCGGCCGATGCGATACAATCGGCCCGCCGGATCCGCGCACCGGACCGCAGGCACAGCAGGCGCAGCGCCTCGGACGCGTAGCGGCTGTCCTCCACCACGAGGACCGTCAGCCCAAGGAGCGGCCGCTCGGCCGTGGGCCTGGGCCGGAAGACCAGATCGGCAACCGTGTCGTCCATGTCCAATATCCCTCCTGGATCCTGACGAGTCGCGTTTCGCCCCGATTAGAGACAGGTTGGGTTGACGGATGGTTAATGCGGCCGCACGCCCCTGCGGCGCTTCACCTCTTGGCAGCCCGGGTCGCCCGGGCCATATCAGGCGGCAACCGGAGAACGAGGAGCCCCACCATGATCGGCCGCCTGAACCATGTCGCCATCGCCGTCCCCGACCTCGAGGCCGCCGCCGCGCAATACCGCGATACGCTGGGCGCCAAGGTGAACCCGCCCCAGGACGAGCCCGACCATGGGGTCACCGTCGTCTTCATCGAACTGCCGAACACCAAGATCGAACTGCTCTATCCCTTGGGCGAGAACTCTCCGATCCGGGGCTTTCTCGACAAGAACCCCTCGGGCGGCATCCATCACGTCTGTTACGAGGTCGAGGATATCCTGGCCGCGCGCGACCGGCTGAAGGCTTCGGGCGCGCGCGTCCTGGGCGATGGCGAGCCCAAGATCGGTGCGCATGGGAAACCCGTTCTCTTCCTGCATCCCAAGGATTTCACCGGCACCCTCGTCGAGCTGGAGCAGGTCTGATGGGCGTCGTCACCGGCCTGGTGCTTTACGCGATCATCTGGTTCATGACGTTGTTCGTCGTCTTGCAGGTCGGCGTCACCAGCCAGTCCGACGCGGGTGAGCGTGTCACGGGAACGCACGGCTCCGCCCCGGTCGATCCTCAGCTCAAGCGCCGTTTCCTCGTCACGTCCGGCATTGCCGCCGCCATCTGGGCGGTGATCGCGGGCGTCATCCTCACCGGCGCGATCACGATCGAGGATATCGACCTTTTCACCCGGTTCGGGCTGGGCGATCCGCGCTGAGCATGTGGTAGAGGTGGGTGAAGACCGCCGCACCCAGAACCGGTACAAGCAGGTTCACCACCGGGATGGTCAGCGGAATGACCATCAGCACACCGGCGGCGAACAGCGTCCAGCCGTGCCGCCGCCGAAAGGCGCGCGCGCCAGCGGCATCCGTGCGCCGCAACGCCACGAGCTGCGCGTATTCCCGGCCAAGCAGCAACCCGTTCACCGCCCAGAACAGGACCGGCGCGATGGGTGCGAAGATCAGGTAGGCCACCAGCGCCAGAAGGTTCACGCCGATCACGACGCCGAGGAATTTCGCCCCGTCCGCGATCCCCTCGGCGATGCCGATGGTCCGCGCCGGCGGCAGGCGGGGATAGTGCCGGTCCTCGACCGCATCGGCCACCTGTTCCAGGAAGATGCCCATGAAGGCCGAGGCGACGGGCACCATCAGGAAGACCGACAGGAGCAGGAACAGCGGCACCGCCGCCCAACTCAAGGCGTTGTCGACCCAGGTGATCTCGCCGATCCAGGGGAGCGTGAACGCATCCGGCAGCAGCCAGCCGATCAGCACCACGAAGGCTGCGTAGAAGGCGACCAGCAGCGCGACCGTCAGGCCCACGCCCGAGGCCAGAACGCCGAGGAAGCGGCGGTCGGACAGCTGCCCGAGCGCGCGGGAAAAGGCCGTGAAGATCATGTCTCGATCCAGCGGGTGAGGGCGTCGATGTCCGGCCGTGGCCGGTCCGCGGGTTCGCGAGCGGGCGTGCCGAGGTGGACGAAACCCGTCACCAGCTCGGGCGCCGCGATGCCGAACGCCGCACCAAGGAATTCCGTGTCGCGCGCCATCCAGCTGGTCAGCCAATGGCCCCCGAATCCCGCCGCCTCGGCGGCATTCACCAGGCTCAGGCAGGCCAGCGCGGCGGTTTGTTCCTGCTCGATCAGGGGCACCGTGCTTTCGGTCGCAGGGCTGAAGATCACCGCGACCGTCATCGGCGCGTCATCGAAGGCACCGGCCTGCTTCGCCAGCTTGTCGGGATCGCGGCCCTGCCGGGCCCCGATCTCGCGCGTCTGCGCGGCAAGCCGGTCCACGGCCGGTTTCCGCAGCACGAGGAAGCGGAAGGGTACAAGCTTGCCGTGATCGGGCACGCGGGCGGCCGCGGCGAGCAGCTGCCTGAGCGCGGTGTCCTCCGGGGCGGGGGACGTCAGCAGCCGCACCGGCACCGAACGGCGGGTCAACAAGAACTCGAGGGGTGTACGCGTATCCATGCCTCGCCATGTCTGTTCTCCGATGCCGCCGATCAAGGGCAAATCGGCCCATGCCGTCTCCGGGCACGGGAAAAGACGCGATCCGCCGGTGCCACGGGCCCCGCCAACGCCCGCGCCGGGCCGGGCCGAAGCAGTCGTTCGCGCCGTGTTAATAGCAATTGTAATAATTGACATAGGTCATGGTGCGGGCGGGCCGGTGTGGTCTCCTCGGTCTGCCGAGATTCGACAGGAGGAGGTCGACATGAAGGGTTCACTGTTTGCGGGCACCGCCGCCCTGGTGCTGATCGCGTCGGGCGCCTTCGCCCAGGACCAGGCGGGACGCGAGGAATACATGATTGCCTGCGCCGGGTGTCATGGCGAGTCCGCCATGGGGGATGGGCCCTTGGCCCGTGTCCTCAACATCGCCACGCCCGACCTGACGCATATGGCGGCCTCTTCGGCCGATGGAGAGTTCCCCTTTCAATACGCGGTCTGGATGATTGACGGACGTAACGTCATCCGGGCGCATGGTGCCGAGATGCCTGTCTGGGGCAACCGCTTCCAGGCCTCGGCGACCAGCGAACGGGGCGAGTCCGCCGAGATGATCGCGCGGGGGCGCATCCTGTCCCTCGTCTACTACCTCGAAGCGATACAGCAGTAACCCCTCGGAGGACGCCGGGCGGTCCGCGGCCCGCCACGACAGGGGCCCGCGGGCCGCCCGGCACCTGTCGGCCGGATGGGCCGTGCACCCCGCCGGAAGGTGGAGGGTGTACGTCAGGGCGCGCCCGCGCCCTTCGCCGGGCGTCAGGACTTTTTCCTGGTGGTCCGCTTCTTGCCGGTGCCCTTGCCGCCCTTCGCCTGCTTCTCCGCGATGAGCGCGACCGCCTGTTCCATGCTCAGCGCCTCGGGTTCCACGTCCTTGGGCAGGGTCGCGTTGACCTTGTCCCACTTGACGTACGGCCCGTAGCGGCCGGCCATGACGTTGACGGGCCCGCCGTGCTCCGGGTGCTCGCCCAGCTCCTTCAGCGGCGCCGCTGCCGAGGCGCCCCGCCCGCCGCGGCCCGCGGCCTTGGCCGCCAGCAGTTCGACCGCGTGGTTCATGCCGATCGTCCAGACCTCCTCGACCTCGGGCAGGTTGGCGTAGAGCGGCTTTGCCGCATCCCTGGCCTTGTAGCTGACGAAGGGGCCATAGCGCCCGATCCCGGCCTCGACCGGTTCGCCATCCGCGGGGTGGTCACCCACGCGGCGCGGCAGGTTCAGGAGCTTCAGCGCCTTCTCGATGTCCATCTCCTCGGCCGACCAACCCTTTGGCAGGGAGGCGCGCTTGGGCTTCTTCACCTCTTCGGTGACCTCGCCCAGCTGGACATAGGGACCGAACCGCCCGTCGCGCAGCGTGACGGGTTCTGACGTGTCGGGGTCGACGCCCAGCATCTTGCCGTCCGGCCCGATCGCCGTGCCGTCCTCGCCATCGGGATTCGGCGGGCCGAAGGGGCGGGTGTAGCGGCACTCGGGATAGTTCGAGCAGCCGATGAAGGCCCCGCCCGACCGCGCCGTGCGCATCGAAAGCCGCCCCATGCCGCAATTCGGGCAAAGCCGCGGGTCCGTCCCGTCCGCCGTCGGCGGGAAGAGATGCGGCTCCAGCACCTCGTTGATCTTCTCCAGCACATCCGTGATCCGCAGTTCCGCGGTTTCCGAGATCGCCGCCGAGAAATCGCGCCAGAAGGCGTCGAGCACGTCCTTGTAGGCGCGATCCCCCGCGCTGACCTCGTCGAGCTGGTTCTCGAGATCGGCGGTGAAGTCGTATTCCACGTATTTGCGGAAGTAATTGACAAGGAAGGCCGTCACCAGCCGCCCCTTGTCCTCGGGGATCAGGCGGTTCTTGTCCTTGCGGACGTAGCCGCGCGCGACGATCGTGTCGAGGATGCTGGCATAGGTCGAAGGCCGCCCGATGCCCAGCTCCTCCATCCGCTTGACCAGCGTCGCCTCGGTGTAGCGGGGCGGCGGCTGGGTGAAATGCTGCTGGCCCAGAACCGCGCCATCGGCGGACAGAAGCGCCGCCTCGGAATTGCGCAGATCGCCGCCAGCCTCGGCCTCGACGACCGCGTCGGACTGGCCCGCGAGCTTCGCCCAATCCGCGCTCAAGCCCTGCGCGGCGGGCTTCAGCCGGTCGCCCTGCGTGATCTGCGGCAGGCGGTTGCCGTCCTCGTCCTCGACATCGTCGCGCCCCTCTTCATAGACCTTTAGGAACCCGTCGAAGAGCACGACCTGCCCCGTCGCGCGCAGCTCGACCTGCCCGTCGGGCGCGCCGATGGTGACCGTCGTCCGCTCCAGCCGCGCGGCCTCCATCTGGCTGGCGATGGTGCGCTTCCAGATCAGCTCGTAGAGCTTGCGCTGGTCATCTTCCGACAGGCGAATGTCGCCCGGCGCCTTGCCCATGTCGGTGGGCCGGATGCACTCATGCGCCTCCTGCGCGTTCTTGGCCTTGTTCTTGTACATCCGCGGGTCGGCGGGGACATACTCGGCCCCGTAGCGCGACTTGATCGTGTCGCGCGCGGCATGGACGGCCTCGGGCGCCATGTCGATCCCGTCGGTCCGCATGTAGGTGATGTGGCCCGCCTCGTAGAGGCGTTGCGCCGCGTTCATCGTCTGGCGCGCGCCCATGCCGAACTTTCGGCTCGCCTCCTGCTGGAGGGTCGAGGTCATGAAGGGCGGCGCGGGGTTTCGGCTGGCGGGCTTGGCCTCGACGCCTGTGACGGACAGCGCGCGGGACGAGACGGCCTGCACCGCCATGCCCGCTTCCACGGCGGTTTTCAGATCGTAGCGGTCGAGCTTCCTGCCCCGCAGATGCGTCAGCCGCGCCTCGAAGGCCTGCCCGCGCGGCGTTTCCAGCATGGCGCGCACCGACCAGTATTCGCGGGCGCGGAACGCCTCGATCTCCATCTCGCGGTCGGTGATGATCCGCAGCGCCACGGACTGCACCCGGCCCGCCGACTTCGCCCCCGGCAGCTTTCGCCAGAGGATCGGCGACAGGCTGAAGCCCACGAGGTAGTCCAGGGCGCGGCGGGCGAGATAGGCTTCGACCAGTTCCATGTCGACCTGCCGGGGGGTCTTCATCGCCTCGGTCACGGCCGACTTGGTGATCGCGTTGAAGACGACGCGGCTGACCTCGGTGCCCGCCTTGATCGCCTTGCGCTTGGTCAGTGCCTCCTGCAGGTGCCAGCTGATCGCCTCGCCCTCGCGGTCGGGGTCGGTGGCGAGGATGAGCGTATTGTCGTCCTTCAGCGCATCCGCGATCGCCTTGACGTGTTTCTTGCTGTCGGCGCCCACCTCCCACAGCATCTCGAAGCCGTGCTCGGGATCGACCGAACCATCCTTCGAAGGCAGGTCGCGGACATGGCCGTACGAGGCCAGCACCGTGTAGTCGCTGCCGAGATACTTGTTGATTGTCTTTGCCTTGGCAGGCGATTCTACGACGACGACGGGCATACGGATACAGTCCTTCGGGGGCTTCGGCCCGGATGGGGGCCCAATGGCGGCGGACCATGTGGCGTCTCTGGCCGGCTTGTCAATGCGGCAGGGGGGTGGTCTTCCGCCCTCATTTACAATGAGGAATTTTCGGTGGTTCCGCGCGGCGGCCCCCGCGCCTCAGTCGGTGCGCGAGACGAAGCCGCCCGCGCCGCGGCTGATCCGGCCCGCCATTTCGAGGATCGCAAGTGCCTGAGCAACGGCGCGCGGCGGGCGGCCGAGGGTGCGGATCAGCTGGTCTTCGGCGACCGGTTCGGGTCCGAGCAGCGCGAGGATCGCGCCCTCGTCCCCGCCCTCGGGCGCGGCCTTCGCGGG